>CAZHVZ010000016.1:22755-39779 GCA_964536245.1 uncultured Rhodocyclaceae bacterium | reverse complement strand
GACCCGTGGCCAGATTCTGCAACAGGCCGGCACCGCCATGCTCGCCCAGGCCAATGGCCTGCCCAACGGTGTGCTGACCCTGCTCCGTTAAACGCTCATCTCTGTACAACCGGGCAGGGCCGAATGTGACCCATTCGGCCCTGCCGCACTCACAAGGAGTTCGCCATGGCCATCGAATCCATTGGCAATGCTGCACCAGCAAGCTTCTCGCCCACCCCCCGAGAACAGGCTGCTGTACGCAACGAGGCCCCCTCCCAATCGCCTGCCAAGGCGGTGGAGACCCAAACCAGGAACGCTGTCTCTCAGACGCCGCCTACCGCTCAGGAACAATCTAGGTCTGTAAAAAAAGAGGAGCTGGACTCTGCCCTGAAAAAAATGAACGAGTTTGTCAGCAACAGCAACAGCGATATACTGTTCACCACGGACAAGGACACGGGAACACAGATCGTCAGGGTTGTGGATCGCTTGACCAAAGATGTCATTCGCCAGTTTCCCAGCGAAGAAGCAATTCATATCTCGAAGGCGCTGGACAAATTGCAGGGGCTGCTGATCCGTCAGAAAGCCTGAATAGAGAAGGAGTACTGTCATGGCCGGTCTATCATCCGCCGGAATCGGTAGTGGGTTAGACGTCAATGCAATCGTCCAGCAGTTGATGCAGGTCGAGAGCAAGCCACTGACCACCCTTGCCAGCAAGCAAAGTTCGATCAAGTCCAAAATCTCGGCCTATGGACAATTGAGCAGTGCCTTGTCGTCGCTGAAGACAGCAGGCACGGCAATGAACACCTCGTCCACCTTCACGACGTTCAAGAGCAGCTTTTCCGATACCACCTTTGGGTCTGCAACAAGCTCGTCAACGGCCGTAGCCGGAACCTACAACGTCAATGTGACCCAGTTGGCCAAGGCGCACACCTTGGCAACTGCCGCTTATGTCGGCGGAAGCAGCAGCACGGTGGTTGGCGACGGCAGCCTGAGCATCACCTCGGGCAGCAACACTTTTGCTCTGACCATCGACAACACCAACGACACCCTGGGCGGCATTCGCGACGCAATCAACAACTCCACGTCCAACACCAGCGTCTCGGCCAGCATCATCAATGACTCCAACGGTGCCCGCCTGGTTCTTTCGGCAAAAAACTCCGGCCTGAGCAACGCCATCAGCGTTGCCGTGACTCCGAGCGGCGGCACGGGACTCAATGCCCTGTCCTACACGGCAGGCGCCTACACCATGTCGCAGGGCAACGCAGCCCAGGATGCCCAGTTAACGGTTAACGGAATTTCCATCGCCTCGGCCAGCAACACCGTATCCGGTGCCATTACCGGGGTGGATTTCACCCTGACCAAGGACTCCAGCAGCTCAATCCTCACGGTCGCCAAGGATACTGCCGTCATCACCAAGGCAGCCACCGATTTTGCCGCTGCCTACTCCAAGCTGTATTCCACCGTCAAATCCATGACGGAATACAACACCACCACCAAGACCGGCAGTCTGCTCACCGGCGACGGCACCACCTCAATGATCATGACCCAGGTGCGCGCTGCCCTCAGTTCAAGCCCGGCCGGACTGACCGGTGCCTACACTTCCCTGGCCCAGGTCGGCATCGCGATCCAGCAAGACGGTTCCATGACGGTAGACAGCACCACACTGAATGCCGCCATTGCCAGCAATCCGACCGATGTAAAAAGTGTCTTCAATGCCTTTGGACAGGCCGTTGCCGATGTCGCCACCAATCTGACCAACACCAATGGCGCAGTGACCTCCCGCGTCTCCGGTTTGAACTCCACCATCCGCAGCCTGGATGCGCAAAAGATACGGATTCAGGACCGCCTGACGCGCATGGAAGCCAATTACAAGCGACAGTTTTCGGCACTGGATGCCACAGTTGGCAGCATGAACGTGACCAGTAATTATCTGTCACAGCAAATTTCCAGGCTATAACCCAATATGTTCGGATTAAAATCCAACCCCGTTTCGGCCTACAAAACCGTTCAGACCGATGTCGCGGTCGCAACGGCTTCTCCCCATCAACTCGTCGTTCTGTTATTCGACGGCGCTCTGGCAGCCATTTCTCTAGGCAAGGCAAAAATGGAGGAAGGAAATCCCGAGGCCAAAGGTCTGGCGATTTCCAAGGCCATCGACATCATTTCCAACGGACTCAAGGTTAGCCTTGATCTGGAGGCAGGAGGAGAACTGGCGGAAAATCTGGCCGCACTCTACGACTACATGGTACGCCGCCTGGTCCATGCCAACCTTCGCAACCAGCCTGCTGCGCTGGATGAAGTCAGCCTGCTGCTCAGCGACATACGCTCCGCCTGGGTGGAAATTGCTCCCCAGCCGGAATCCGCTGCGGCCTGACCGAGTCATGCCCCACGCCTCGGAACTGTCTCTCTACGAAGAACTGGCGGCCCTCCACGAAAGCATGTTGAGGGCGGCTGAGGCGCTGGACTGGGATCGGCTGGTTGAGCTGGAAGCAAGCAGCGCCCAGCTGGTTGGCAGCCTGAAATCCATGACCACCGACATTTCCACCCCGCCAGGAAAAAAGCGTGAGCTGATTCAAAAAACCTTGGCCATGCAGGAAAAAATACGCGAAGAAATTACCGTCTGGCGTAGCGATGTCGAGCCTTTGCTACAAGCTTTCGGTAAACATGCAACCTAGGCCGGCTCGGCCCCCGGAACCACAACACCAATGATTCCCGCCGATGTCGCCAGCCGTCTTCGCCTGGTTACTCAGGATCTGCCGGCTCCTCCCCAGCCGGTTGCGCCGAGCCAGCAACTTACCGACATTCTCAGCGAGTTCGGCGTCGGGCAACGCATCATGGCCGAGATTCAGGCCTTGCTGCCCAATGGCACCTACCGCGCCGTGGTTGGCCAGCGGGACGTCACCCTGGCCCTCCCCTTTTCGGCGAAACCGGGAGACTCCCTTGAGCTGGAGGTTACCGAGTCGGACGGCAAGCTGGGGCTTGCTTTTGTTGCCGACCGAAGCAAAAGCGAAACCCCGAGCAAAACGGCGGATTCTGCCACCACCACCCTCAGCTCCGCCGGAAAACTGATTGGTGATCTGGTCAGCGGCGTGGACCAGCAAGGCAAACGTCCGGGACCTGCCGCGCTGAATGCCAACCAGCCGTTGGTCAGCGAATTTCCCAAGGTCGCGGCAGATTTGGTCCCGGTTTTAAAGGACTCGCTGACCAAGAGCGGCATGTTTTATGAATCCCACCAGGCCCGCTGGGTAGAAGGCAGGCTGCCGACCACCTCCCTATTACAGGAACCACAAGGGCGATTGTCGCCGAATGCAGCGGCGCTGCTCGCCGCCCCCCCCCCGCCACCGCCCGGAACCGGAATTCCCGAGCAATACAGCCAGGCGCACTCCACTCCGGGAACACCACAACCGGCGACAACGCCGACGAGCGATGCCGTATCGGTCCAGGACGAGCCTCTGCATCCGCACGAGGTCAACGCGACCCACGCATCCGCTCCATCAGCGCCTTCCAACCCTTCCTCCGGTACGGCAAATACTGAAACCCAGGGGACTTCGAGCACTACCTCCAATCCCCCATCCCCGGCATCTCAAACGCCCCAGTCGGCTCCGGGCAGCCCGATTCACCCTGAACTCACTCCTCTGGTGCAGCAACAACTGGACGCCCTGGCCACGCAAACCTACGTCTGGCAGGGACAGGTCTGGCCTGGCCAGAAAATGGACTGGGAAATTGTCGAGCAGGACTCCAGACACCAAGCTGCCGAAGGTGATTTTCCCTACAACTGGCAAACCCGCCTGAAACTTGATCTTCCCACGCTGGGAGGAATCGAGGCGACCCTCAAGCTGGGCAAGGGCGGAGTGCTGGAGGTTTCCCTGCTTACTGCCAATGCGGCCACCCAGGGGACACTATCCGCCGCTGCCGGCCAACTGCGCTCCCAGCTTGATAGCGCCGGACTTTCCCTTGCCGGCTTTGCCGTCCACCATGCCCAGACCGAACGCTGACCCCATGCGCGAGGCGGTTGCCCTCGCCTACAGCCAGACCGATGCGGCACCCCGCGTGGTGGCCAAAGGCCGGGGGCTGATGGCCGAACAAATCATTTCCAAAGCCAGGGAAAGTGGCGTTTACGTGCACGAATCTCCGGAACTGGTTGCCCTGCTCACCCAAGTGGATATTGACCAACACATTCCGGCAGAGTTGTATCTTGCCGTGGCCGAGCTCCTGGCCTGGCTGTACGGCCTGGAAAACGGTGAAAACAAACCCCCTCCGACCTTACAAATTCCCGCTCAGACCTGACACGCTACCGCTGCTTTTTAGTAGACTCAGGGCATGAGCGAGGTCACCTCCCCCCACCCGGAAGAACACCACACCCCCAGCTTCGAGCTGGAAAATGTCGACCTCTACCGCCAATACCTGCTCAGCAGCCGGATGGAAATCCTTTACATCCTGCGCACGCTGCAAAAGCGCGGCTGCATGTCCACGGTACATTTTGACAATGGCCAGTCCTTTTTCCTGACCTGGATACTTGAGGTATCCGACGACGGCAACACCCTGGTGCTGGATGTGGGAGCTGACCCGGCGATCAACGAGAAGGCTTTGAAATCGCCCCGCCTTATTGTCACTGCCAACCTGGACCGGATCAAGACGCAGTTTCGGCTCCATAACCTGGAACGCATAAACTTCGAGGGTCGCACCGCCTTTCGCGCCGCCTTGCCGGAAGAAATCCTCCGCCTGCAACGGCGGGAATACTTCCGGGTGGTCACCTCCCTGGTGCACCCCGTGTACTGCCTGATACCCGCCCATACGGAAGAAGGCGTAGCGCTGAAAATGCACCTTCCCCTGCTTGACATCAGCGGTGGCGGCATCAGCTTGAAATGCCCGCTCCGGCAAGCCGGCATGCTCAAAACCGGAAGCTTTTGCCAGGACTGCCGCCTGGAACTCCCGGAAGACGGCATTGTTCCGGTCACCCTCAGCGTCCGCAGTGCCTATAGCCACGCCACCACCGGTCACGATCAATTCATGCGTATCGGCGCCGAATTCGTCAGCCTGTCGGCAAACCATCTGGCCACCATTCAGCGCTTCATCACCCGCCTTGAGCGGGAGAGGAAAGCCCGGGAGTCAGGAATTTCGTAAACAGTCGCAAGCGGCTCGCCGGAGCCGATCAACAGGACAGGAATGCTGAATGGCAACTTTTGAAGATGCGCTGAACGCCGCCGATCAATTGCGCAACGGCAAGGAACTGAGCAACTCCCTGAGCACCATCATCCAGGTTCTGCGCGGGGCCTCCTTTCACCTTCCGGAAAGATTCAAAGAGTTTCATCAGTCAATCAGCGAGCGTATCGGCCAACCCTTGCCTGACTGGCTGGTTGAACATCAGGACCAACTGCTCCCGCACGCCCGTTACGTCGTCGCCACCTGGCTTTCCGCATCGGCCATCAGCGATGGCGATTACGATCTGGCCATGGCCTACTGGGCGCCGGTCCTGGTCACCGAACGCCCGCCGGAAAGCGAAGATCTGGTGGGCATTTCCGCCAAGGTTGCCGAGCAGTACGACAGTGAGCAGGTCCATCGCCTGGCCGCCTCCGACTTGTGCCGTTTTGCACTGGCTGCCACGCCCTCTGCTGGCCGCAAAAAACTGGATGTACTGGATATATGCTGCGGCACCGGACTCCACGCCGATTATCTGAAATGGAGCCACGCCCGCCTGGTCGGCATCGACCTTGAGCTCGAAGGACTGGTCAAGGCCGGGCGATCAACCCGCTACACCGAACTGGCACAAGGGGATGCCATGATCGAAAGCGGAAAGATAACCGGGGAATTTGATCTCGTGCTGCTCGGCAATGCCACTTATTTCTTTGATGATCTGGAGTGGCTGTTTGAACAATCAGCGCGCCTGCTTCGCCCCGGCGGTGCCTTGGTGTTTGGCGGTTTTCCCTGCCCCGATAGCGCCGACCGCCTGATCACCCCGTCGGGAACCTTCCGCTACTGCCACAGTGACCGCTATCTGCGCCAACTGGCCGAACGGCACGGCCTGACGGTCAAGAAAAAAAGCTGGCAGGTCATCTACGCTCACATGCCCAACTGGTTCTGGTGCTTTACTAAAAATGCCGCTTAGGAGTTTTTACGGCAGACCAGATCAAACCTGGATATTCATGATGTCCTGATAGGCTGTAACCAGCTTGTTGCGCACCTGAACCATTTCCTGAAACGAAACACTGGCGGTTTGCAGGGCAATCATGACTTCATGCAGATTCTGTGAGTTGTCCCCGCTGGCCAGCTTGTCCCGCAACTGGTCGGCCTGCCCCTGGGTCTGATTGACCCGGTCGATGGAGTTTTTCAAAACATCGGCAAAATCCACCCCGCCGGAGGACGCTTTCGTCTCGGCCGGTTTTCCCGAAGCCTGTGCCGCAGTAGTCTGCAGCACGCTCAACATTTGCTCTATACCCTTGGTGTCCATGATTCACTCCTGCAACGCATCAGCCAAACAATAGCAATAACCGCGCCAGACTAACCGTCGTAGTACCCTTCATCTCGATACTGCTGCAACTTGTAACGCAAAGTCCGTTCCGAGATACCAAGCCGCTCTACCGTAAGCTTACGCGACCCTCCCAGTTCTTCAAGGGTGCGCAAAATATGATCGCGCTCCATGTCCCTCATATTATCGGCCTTTTTCTCCGTAAATTGAGCCAAAGAAGGCAGCTCCGGGGTGTCAGCAGCCACTTTCCCTGCCGACTCGGAAATCGGGCGTTGAATATAGAGGTTTTCCGGTTCGATCCTCTCCGTTGATGCCATGATCAGCGCCCGCTGAATGACATTTTCCAGCTCCCGCACATTGCCTGGCCAAGGGTGGACCTTGAGCAGACTTTCGGCTGCCGGTGACAGGGTCACCCCGGCACGGCCAAGACGCCCTCCATACTGGGCAATGAAATGGCGGGCAATGGCAATGATATCCTCGGGACGCTCCCGCAAAGCGGGAATGGCCACCGGAAAGACATTCAGGCGGTAGAACAGGTCTTCACGAAATCCCCCTTTCGCTACGGCCTCGGCCATATCCCGGTTGGAAGTGGCGATGATGCGGATATCGAGCGCCACCGGTTTTTTGCCCCCCACCCGTTCCACTTCGCGCTCCTGAAGCACGCGCAAAAGCTTGGCCTGAAGACTGAGAGGCATTTCCGTCACCTCATCAAGCAGCAGAGTACCGGCCTGGGCCTGCTCAAACTTGCCGGCCTGGGCCTGGGTAGCCCCCGTAAAAGCCCCTTTTTCATAGCCGAAGAGGGTTGCCTCGAGAAGACTTTCCGGTATTGCTGCGCAGTTGATGGCGACAAACGGCCCTTCTCGCCGGGCGGAATTGCGGTGAATGAAGCGTGCCACCACTTCCTTTCCCACACCGGATTCTCCCGTCAGCAAAACCGTGGCATCCGTCTGGGCAACCCGTGCGGCCATGGTGAACAACTGCCGGCTGGCCGGATCAATGGCCACCACACCGGCTGACTCACCGGTATCGGGCAATTCATATTTTTCGATTTGCGCGAGCAGAGCCGCCGGCTCAAAGGGTTTGAGCAGAAAATCACAGGCTCCCGAACGCATCGCATCAACGGCCTTATCCACCTCGGCATAGGCGGTCATCAGCACTACCGGCAAATGGGGCAGGCGCCCCCGAATTTCCTTGAGCAGGGTGATGCCGTCCATCGGCATCATGCGCACATCGCTCAAAACAATGGAAAAGGCTTGCGATTCCAGCAGCTTGAGGGCGGGAACACCGCCATCGACGGCCAGAAAGGCGCGACCAGCCAGTTCCAGGGTGTCACAAATCGCTTCACGCAGACTGGGATCGTCTTCAACAACCAGAACGGGCAAGGAATTATTGGTCATGGCTTCCGTAGGTATGAGGATCGGGCACGGGCAGGACCATGGAAAATTCGGCCCCCTGTCCCGGCTCGGAGTGCAATTCTATGCTACCGCCGTGGGCACGCGCCACGCCCAATGCAATGGCCAGACCAAGACCGGTACCCTGGCCCCGGGTCGTAAAAAAGGGTTCAAAGATGCGCGACTGCAATTCCGGACCGATCCCGGGACCGCTATCGCGCACGGAGATCAACACGCTGTCCCCACGCTTGCCGGTCGACAGGCAAATTTTGCCGCCCTCAGGCAAAACCTGCATGGCGTTCTCCAGCAGATTGATGACCGCCCCCAGCAGCGTCTTGCGCCCCCCCACCAGAACCACCTCGCCACAGCCATCATGCAACTCGAAGGCGATGCCGTGCTGGCGCATCAGGGGTTCCACGGTCTGGGCCGCCTCAAGCAAAAAATCGCCGAGGGGAATAATGTCCCGCCCGATGCTTTCGCCCCGGGCAAACAACAACACATCCTGAATCAGCCGCTCCAGACGCCTCAGCTGGCCAGTTGCCTTGTCGGCAAATTTGGCCCGTGCTTCGTCAGCCAAGCCTGCCTGACCAAGATTGGAGGCATACAGCAGGGCCGCCGCCAGCGGCGTGCGCAGCTGGTGGGCCAGGGAGGCGGCCATTTCGCCCATGGCCGCCAGGCGCTGGCTGCGTTCGAGCTCGGCCTTCATGCGATGCGTGGCGGTCACATCATGCACCAGCAGGATTTTTCCCCCTCCCGAGGCCAGGGCACTTTCCACCAAAGCCAGGCGACGCTCACCCAGCAGCCATTCGCCGGTAGTCCGCGTCGGTTCCAGATAGGCGCGGGCCACATCGCCCCAGAACCGGCCCAGTAAATCCTTGCCAAACATTTCCTGCGCTGCCTGATTGGCTTCCGTAACCTGCGCCCCTCCATCCAGCACCACCACCCCGGCCGGCAGAGCGCCCAAAAGCAGGGACAGGCGCTCGGAAAGCGCCTCCTTTTCCTCATACTGACGACGCAGCTCGCCATTGGCAACGGCCAGTTCCTGAGTCAGGGAAGCAACCTTGCCCTGCAAGGTTTCATAGGCCAGAGTCAGCTCGGCGGAGACCTGATTAAAGACATCAAAGGCCCGCTGTAGCTCAACGGCCTTGCTATCTGCGCTGGGATGATTCGGGACTACAGGCGGCATTGCAAAAATTACCGGTCAATTCAGGTCGGGTAATAGTAGAATATTTCTAGGAAAATTTGGCTTCAGACTTGATTATTCTTCTGTTTCCCACGGAATAGCACCGCACACGAATGGCAGCAACTACCGAAACCCTGGCCGGAGACGCCCCTGCGGCAACCCCGCTGGATCGCCTGCGCGAGGCTTTCGGTCGCCTGAACAACCAGCAAAAAGTATTGCTGATGGTGGCCATCGCCGCAGTCATCGCCCTCACCGTTGGAAGCATCCTGTGGAGCCAGCAGCCGAATTACAAGGTTCTCTTTTCCAATCTCTCCGAAAAAGACGGCGGCACCATCATCACGTCGCTGGAACAACAAAACATTCCGCACCGGATGTCGGAGTCCGGATCCATTCTGATTCCCGCCGACCGTGTCCATGAAGTACGCCTGAAGCTGGCCTCGCAAGGACTGCCACGGGGTGGCTCGGTCGGCTTTGAACTTCTCGAGAACCAGAAATTCGGCATCAGCCAATTCGCTGAACAGGTCAATTATCAGCGCGGACTGGAAGGGGAACTGGCACGGACCATTCAGTCGGTTGCTGCGGTACAGTCGGCCCGCGTACACCTGGCCATCCCCAAGCCTTCGGTTTTTGTCCGCGACGAACAAAAACCCACCGCCTCGGTACTGCTCAATATCTATCCAGGACGCAATCTGGATGGCGCCCAGATCGCCGGCATCACCCACCTGGTCTCTTCCAGCGTTCCCAGCCTGAATTCCGGCAACGTCACCATCATCGACCAGAATGGCACCCTGCTTTCCCAGCTCAAGAGCAAACTGACCGAAGCCGGCCTTGATCCGGCACAGATCAAGTACGTCCGGGAGGTGGAGGACAGCATCATCAAGCGGATCGAGGAAATCCTGAAACCTGTTCTCGGCCCGGAAAATTACAAGGTCCAGGTGGCGGCGGATGTGGACTTTTCCCAGACCGAACAGACCGCCGAAAGCTACAAGCCCAACAATACGCCGACCAGCACCAGCATTCGCAGCCAGCAGAATGCCGAAACCGCCAATGTCAATCAATCCACCGGCGGTGTTCCCGGCGCTCTGACCAATCAGCCCCCGGTCCCGGCTACGGCACCGATTACCAATCCCCCCACCGGTGGCACCCCTGGCACTCCGGCCAAAGCGGGGAATGAACCGGGCAAGGTCGAAGCTGCCGGCGTCACCGCCCCTCTCAATGCGGCGGGACAGCCGATCAGCACGACCAAGAGCAACACCATCAATTATGAAGTGGACAAGACGGTCCGCTATGTCAAACAGTCCATGGGCAGCATCCGTCGCCTCTCGGCAGCGGTGGTGGTCAACCATCGCAAGGAAACGGGCAAGGACGGCAAACCGGCAGTCAAAGCACTGCCGGAAGCAGAAATGAAGCAAATCAACGAACTGGTCCGGGAAGCCATGGGCTTCAGCAAGGACCGGGGGGACAGCCTGTCCATCGCCAATTCTCCCTTCACCGTGGTGGAAAAACTGGATACCGGAATTCCCCTCTGGAAAGACCCGGAAAATATTGCATTTGCCAAGGAACTGTTCAAGTACCTGATGATCGCAGCCATTGTTGCCTTCCTTTTCCTCAAGGTAATCCAGCCGCTGCTCAAGACCATGTTCCCGCCACCGGTGACCGAAAGCGCCGAAGGCGACATAGAAGGCGTATTGGCCGGCATGGCCGGCGGCCTGCCCGGCGTGGAGGAAGGCGAGGAGAATGTAGAGGTCAACCAGTATGCGGCCAAGATCCAGAAGGCACGCGATATCGCCCAGGCCGACCCGAAGGGCGTAGCCAACATTTTCAAGGACTGGATGGGTACCAATGCCCCCTAGCGCAGACGAAGGACTGGAAAAAAGCGCCACGCTGCTCATTGCCCTGGGTGAAGATCATGCTGCCGAGGTATTGAAACATCTTGGCCCGCGTGAGGTGCAAAAACTGGGGCATGCCATGGCGGCCCTGAAAACGGTCGCCCGCAGCAAGGTGGAAGCGGTTCTTGACGAGTTTCTGACCATCTCCGGTGAGCAGGCCTCGGTACACGTGGACACCGACAGCTATGTCCGTTCTGTGCTGACCAAGGCTCTCGGTGATGACAAGGCCTCCAATCTCATTTCGCGCATTCTGCAAGGCGGCGAAACGGCTGGCATTGAAGGCCTCAAATGGATGGATGCGCCGACCGTTGCCGATCTCATCCGCAATGAACACCCGCAGATCATCGCCACCATTCTGGTCCATCTCGAGCACGACCACGCCAGCGAAATCCTCAACTACTTCACCGAGCGTCTGCGCAACGACGTGGTGCTCCGGATTGCCACGCTGGAAGGCATTCAACCGACCGCCCTGCGTGAACTGAACGACACCATGATGCGCATCCTGGCCGGCTCGGCGAGCATGAAGAAGACCGCCATGGGGGGGGTGCGCACGGTGGCCGAAATCCTCAACTTTATCGGCACCGCCAACGAAACCTCGGTGGTCGATGCCATCCGGGAATACGACCCCGATCTGGCCCAGAAGATTCTCGACGAAATGTTTGTCTTCGAGAACCTCATGGACATTGACGACCGATCCATCCAGCTTATTCTCCGGGAAGTGCAGTCCGATTCGCTGGTCCTGGCCCTCAAGGGTGCCTCGCCGGAGCTGCGCGAAAAGATTTTCAAAAACATGTCGCAGCGGGCTGCCGAAATGCTGCGGGAAGATCTCGAGTCCAAGGGACCTGTCCGCCTCTCGGAGGTCGAAGGCGAGCAAAAGGAAATCCTCAAGGTGGTGCGACGCCTGGCAGACGAAGGCCAGATCGTTCTGGGCGGCGCCGGCGGCGAGCAGATGGTCTAACCGGCACTCTCGAAGCTCCCGCCCATGGCCGACTACATACCGAAAGAAAAACTGGACGCCTATCGCCGTTGGCAAGCGGATTCCTTTGACGCGCCGCGTCCAAAACCCATTGCCAAGGAAGCGCCAGCTCCTGCATCACCGCAGGATGGCGAACTGGTCAGCGGTTTTGCACTGCCCACCGCTGAAGACATCGAACGGATCCACAACGAAGCCCATCAGGCGGGCTATCAGGCCGGTTACGACGAAGGCCGGACAGCCGGCCAACAGGACGGGCTTCAAGCCGCCCAGCAGGAAGTTGCCCGCATGGCTGGTCTGCTGACCAATTTTGAGACGGCTCTGGCCGGCCTCGACCAGTCGGTGGCCGACCAGATCCTTGAATTGGCGCTGGAGGTAGCGCGCCAACTGGTGCAGAGTACCATTCAGGCCAGGCCGGAAACCCTGCTGCCGATCATCAGCGAAGCTTTGGCTGCCCTGCCCATTCACCACGGGCACGTCAGCGTGCACCTCAACCCATCCGACGCCCCCTTGGTCCGCGACCATCTGGGTGAGCAGTTTTCCCAGACCGGCTCGCGCATTATTGAGGACAAAACCGTTCAAGCCGGGGGGTGCATTCTGCACGCCGGCAGCAGCGAAGTGGATGCCTCGCTTGATGTGCGCTGGAAGCGTATCCTCGAAGCCATCGGCGTTCCTGCCTCGGACTGGCAACAAACCCCATGACCGCGCCCCCGGACCACGCTGAACGCTGGCGGACCTTTCTCAACCACTGCCAGAGCGCTGCCACCAATGCCCCCCCCCTCTGGGCGACCGGTCGCCTGACTCGTATCAACGGCCTGGTCATGGAAGCAGCCGGTCTCAAGCTTCCTCTCGGCAGTTCCTGCCGCATTGTGCCTGCCGGCGGCACTCCGGTTGAGGCCGAGGTGGTGGGCTTTGCCAGCGAAAAACTCTATCTGTTGCCCTCTGACGATGTTTATGGGCTGTCACCGGGCGCCCAGGTCGTTGCTTTTGAATCTCCCAGCCCTCCCCCCGTGCTCAATGGCAGCGCCCCCCTCCGGCGCCGGACCATAGACCGTGCCAAACAGGTTCCGGTCGGCGATGAACTCCTCGGGCGGGTTCTGGACGGCGTCGGTCGCCCGCTGGACAACCGGGGGCCGGTCGCAGTCAGCCAGTTTCGCCCTTTGCAGAGCCGTCCGATCAACCCCATGACCCGCGCCGCCATTCATCAACCGCTGGATGTAGGAATCCGCGCCATCAACGGTCTCCTGACCGTTGGCCGAGGGCAGCGGATGGGTTTGTTTGCCGGCTCCGGAGTCGGGAAATCGGTATTGCTCGGCATGATGTCCCGCTACACCGAGGCCGAAGTCATTGTCGTCGGACTGATTGGCGAGCGGGGCCGGGAAGTCAAGGAGTTCATCGAGCAGATCCTTGCCGAAGAAGGCATGCGGCGCGCCGTCGTGGTTGCCGCGCCGGCCGATACCGGGCCGCTGATGCGCCTGCAAGGAGCTGCCTACGCCACCACCATCGCCGAATACTTCCGTGACCAGGGCAAGCAGGTTCTTCTCATCATGGACTCTCTGACCCGCTACGCCATGGCGCAACGGGAAATCGCCCTGGCCATCGGCGAGCCTCCCGCCACACGGGGATATCCTCCATCTGTTTTTGCCCGCCTGCCGCAACTCGTGGAGCGCGCCGGCAACGGACCGGAAGGCGGCGGTTCGATTACCGCCTTCTATACAGTTCTCGCCGAAGGAGACGACCAGCAGGATCCTATCGCCGACTCTGCCCGCGCCATTCTCGATGGTCACATTGTCCTTTCGCGCACCCTGGCCGATGCCGGTCACTATCCCGCCATCGACATTGAACAGTCCATCAGCCGGGCCATGGTCAACCTGATCGATCCCGGCCATCTCGACCTTATCCGCAAGTTCAAGGTCCTGTTTGCCCGCTACCAGCGCTCTCGCGACCTGATTTCCGTCGGCGCCTACGCCCCCGGCACGGACCCCGTGCTGGACCAGGCCATTGCCCTGTATCCAAACATGGAAGGGTTTTTGCAGCAAAAACTCGATGAGCGCTCCGACTTCTCCAATAGCCTGAATCAGCTGCTGGGTCTGTTCTGATGGCACAACCCTTCAATCTCCAACCCTTGCTGGAAATCATGCAGGAGCGTGCCGATGAAGCAACCCGCAAGCTCGGCCAACTGATCGCCAACGAGCAAAGTGCCAAAACCCGCCTGCAACTGATCGAACAGTACCGGGAAGAATACAATCAACGCTTTCGGCAGGCTGCTGAACAGGGGCTCTCTCCGCTGGCCTGGAATAACTTTCAGGAATTTCTGGGACGCATCGACGAAGCCATCCACCAGCAAAAACTGGTGGTCGCCGATTCCGAGCGCGGCACGGCTGCGGGACAAGCAAGCTGGCAGGAACAAAACAAGCGCCTGAAAGCGATCGACACCTTGTCGGACCGCCACGATGCGCGCCAGCGTTACCGGGAAAACAAACTCGAGCAAAAACAGCTGGACGAATACACCACTCGCAAATTCGGAACACGGGAAACAGACTGACAGAACGACCTTTCCTTTTCGGAGACAACCAGGCACAACAGTTGCTTTTACCTGCTCAAATCTTTGCCTAGTGAGTACCGATCATGGGAATTTCAATCGTTTCCGCCGCCCCCGTCTCTGTCTCCCCGATAGAAGCTGCCGGGCTCGTCAGCACCGATGCAAGCGCCATTGACTTCGCTGCACTGCTCACCCAACAACTGGGACCTACCGCCCAACTTGGCATGGACCAGATCGGGTCGGGCAAGGAGTTGAGTGCTGGAATTGATTTTCCCGGCGGCAAGGAAATCAAATCCGACAAGGACTTGCCGGTCGATCCGGCAATTGGCGCCGATGCCGGCTTGGTCGCAGCCTTGGCCGCCAGCCTCAATCCGCTGTCAAAGACGCTTGCTCCGCCCCCCCCAAGCAACAACGATCTCGGTCTCGGCATGATCGGCCAAGAGCTTAGCGATGGCGCGGACCCCGGTATTCTTTCCCTCCTTGCGAATGGCAGAAAACCTGACGGCAAATCGGACAAAGACAGCAACTTGCTAACGGAAAGCCTGAGCAGCGGACAAAACCCCGCTGACCCCAGCCTCAACGCTCCCATTTTCGGGCTACCGGTCACTGCGCCGGTCACCATGGCCAATACCGGACAAATGCCGGAACTCCAAGCCAGCCTGCCGTCCTATCGGGCTTCCTTTGGCCTGGAACAGAAAGACCTCGGCGCCAACCTCCTTCTGGCCACCGGTGAGCAGACCGGCAAGGGATCGGAAAATATTGCCGATTCCAGCAAGCCGGTTGCTGCCGCCCCGTCCGACTTTGCCGCCAACCTGGCCGCTCAAAGCAGCCTGGCAACCCCCTCCAGCCACACCACGAAAGAACAGGCTCCCGCCTCCCTCCAGGTGGCCACCCCCCTCCAGGATCCACACTGGAGCCAGGATTTCAGTGAGCGTATCGTGTGGGCTGCCCGCAACGATCAACATGTTGCCCAGATCAACATCAACCCGCCGCAGCTTGGACCGGTTCAAATTACCCTCACGGTCAACGGCGACCAGGTTACCGCCAGCTTTGTATCTGCCCACGGAGAAGTTCGGCAAGCAATCGAAGATTCCCTTCCCCGTCTGCGCGAATTGTTTTCCGGAGCCGGCATCAATCTGGGCGATGCCAATGTCGGCGCCCAGCAGCAACAGCCTGGAGGTGACAAGGCCCAGCAGTTCTCCGGTTCCGGGCGGGAATCACCCCGTTTTGCAGACGATAACGCTATACTTCGCGCCAGTAGCCAACAAATCACCACTCCGGCTCCTAGCGCATTACAGCGTGGCCGGGGCTTGGTTGACCTCTTTGCGTAACTTGAGCGCCTAGAGGTAGACCGGGGTAGTCAAGAGAGGGAGAGACTGAATGTCCAAGGAAGCTAAACCCGCAGAGGGCGGCGAAGAAGCACCCAAGAAAAGCAAAAAGCTGATCATCATCATTGCGGCGGTTCTCATCATCGTCCTGGCTGGCGGCGGCGCGGCATTTTTCCTGATGAAGAAAAATGCCGCAGAACATGCCGATGACGAAGACGCAGAGGAAACGGCCAAGCCGAAAAAGAAGGAAAAGAAAAAGGACGCCAAGGAAGCCCACCCGATATTTGTCGCCGTTGACCCCTTCACGGTTAACCTGATTCCGGAAACCGGCGATCAGTACTTGCAGGTGGCCATCACCCTGGAACTGGATGACCCGCTGTCCGAGCCGGCCATCAAGATGCACATGCCGAAAATACGCAACAATGTGACTCTGCTGCTCTCCGGCCACAAAGCCTCCGGTCTCATTTCCAAGGAAGGCAAGGAGCATCTTGCGGAAGAATTGAAAACATCGATCAACGAAACCATCGAACCGCCCAAAAAGAACAAGAAAGGCGAGAAGATTCCGTCCGAAGGTGGCCCGGTCAAGGAAGTGCTGTTCACCTCTTTCATCATCCAGTAGAGGATCATGGCGGGAGATTTTCTCTCTCAGGACGAGGTTGACGCCCTACTCAAGGGCGTCACCGGGGAAACCGACGAGCCCGAAGATGCTGCCGGAGCCGAGGGCGGCGTTCACAATTACAACCTGGGAACCCAGGAACGTATTGTTCGGGGTCGCATGCCGACCCTCGAGCTGGTTAATGAGCGTTTTGCCCGCTACCTGCGTATCGGGCTGTTCAATTACATGCACCGCAACGCCGAGATATCGGTAGGCCCGATTCGTGTTCAGAAATACAGCGAATTCATCCGTAATCTGGTGGTCCCGACCAACCTCAATCTGGTTGTCGCCAAACCCCTTCGCGGAACAGCCTTGTTCGTTTTTGACCCCAATCTGGTCTTCCTGGTGGTAGACAATATGTTCGGGGGTGATGGCCGTTTCCATACCCGGGTTGAAGGACGGGATTTCACTCCCACCGAGCAGCGCATCATTCAGGGCTTGCTCAATGTCACCTTCGCCGAGTACAGCAAAGCCTGGAAGCCGGTGTACTCGATGACTTTTGAATATGTGCGTTCGGAAATGAACTCGCAATTCGCCAACATCGCCACCCCTTCGGAAATTGTCGTCTCCACCACCTTTACCCTGGAGTTTGGCGGAGCGACGGCAGACATGCATATC
>CAZHVZ010000016.1:20214-22745 GCA_964536245.1 uncultured Rhodocyclaceae bacterium | reverse complement strand
AGTGAGCAACTATCCTCGGACAAACGCTGGATTGGCACCCTGCGCAAACAATTACAGGGGGCAGAGGTCGAAATTGTCGCGCATCTCGGAAGCAGCACCATTTCCCTCGGGCAAATTCTAAAACTGAAAGCCGGTGATGTCATTCCGATCAATATTCCGGAAAAGATCATGGCCCTTATCGATAATGTTCCACTGATGGAATGCCGCTACGGGCAGCAAAATGGACAATACGCCCTGAAGGTTGACCGTTTCGTCTCCAACGAACTGTCTGCCGAACCGGCAATGGGAGAAAACAATGGCGGATGATTTGAATAATATGGAAAACCCCTCTGCCGAAGACGAAGGCCAGATCAGCGAGGACGATTGGGCAGCCGCCATGGCCGAGCAGGCCACCGAGGAGGCTGCGGCCACCAGTGCGCCGGCCCAGGCCGCCAACATATTTCCCTCCTTCGGGGGCGCTCCGGCCAGCAATGGCATGATGAACGAACTCGACATGATCCTCGACATTCCGGTCAAGATCACGGTCGAACTCGGTCGCACCAAGATCACCATCAAGAATCTGCTGCAACTGGCCCATGGCTCGGTCGTCGAACTGGATGCCATGGCTGGTGAACCCATGGATGTGCTGGTTAACGGCACACTGATTGCACAAGGTGAAGTGGTGGTGGTTAACGACAAATTCGGCATTCGTTTGACCGATATCATCACTCCCTCGGAACGCATGCGCAAACTGAATCGATAAAGCCGGTTTAGCCGACGCACCGGCTTTGCATTAAGATGGCGGGGCTGACTCTTATTGATCGATTTCGCCGTGCCCTCTGTCTCGCGCCTATTTCACTTTTCCTTCCCCCTGGCCCTTCTTTCACTGGATGCCCTGGCCAGCGGCACCACTGAGGCCGGGGTTCCGGCCAGTACTTTTTTACAGGCTTTTCTTGCCCTCGGCCTGATCGTTGCCCTGCTGGCCGGAACCGCCTGGCTGGCGCGCAAGGTTTCCGGCGGCAAAGGTTTCGGCCATGGCGGAATGCGGGTCATTGGCGGCGTTGCGCTTGGCCCCAAGGAACGCATCATCCTGGTCGAAGTCGGTGAGCAATGGCTGGTCATCGGTATTGTTCCCGGCCAGATCCGCACCCTGCATCAACTCCCCAAGGGTACCCCGCCCCCGGACGAGCTTCTGGCGCCCCAGACGGATCAGTCATTTGCCCAATGGCTCAAGCACATCAAGGAGCGACGCGGCAATGCCTAAGCGACTACTGCTCGCCCTGCCGCTGTTGCTGCCGGCCACCCTCGCCTTCGCCCAGGTTGGCGGCCTGCCGGCCCTGACCAGCTCCCCCGGTCCGGGAGGAAGTACCACCTACTCCCTGACCATCCAGACGCTGCTCACCATGACAGCGCTGACGTTCATTCCTTCGGCTGTGCTGATGATGACCGGCTTCACCCGCATCATTATCGTCATGTCCTTGCTGCGCCATGCCCTGGGCACCCAAACCTCGCCCCCCAACCAGATACTGGTTGGCTTGTCCCTGTTCCTGACTTTTTTCATCATGTCACCGGTCCTCGACAAGGTGTATACCGACGCCTACCTGCCACTGACTGAAAACAAGATCAATATCATGCAGGCGGCCGACCGGGCAGCCATTCCGGTTCGGAGCTTCATGCTCAAGCAAACACGGGAAGCCGATCTCGCCATGTTTGCCGGCCTGGCCAAAATTCCGAAAATCGACAAGCCGGAAGACACCCCCATGCGCATTTTGATCCCGGCGTTTGTCATCAGCGAGCTGAAAACGGCTTTCCAGATCGGCTTCATCATTTTCATTCCTTTTCTCGTCATCGACATGGTGGTAGCCAGTATGCTCATGTCCATGGGCATGATGATGATGTCCCCAGTCATGGTGGCGCTGCCCTTCAAGCTGATGCTCTTCGTTCTGGTGGATGGCTGGCATCTGGTGATCGGCTCCCTCGTACAGAGTTTTGGCACATGACACCGACGACTGTCATGGAAATTGGCCGCCAGGCCATTGAAGTCACTCTGGTGATTTCTGCTCCGATGCTGCTCACGGCATTGGTTGTTGGCCTGATCGTCAGTATTTTCCAGGCGGCTACCCAGCTTAACGAGGCCACCCTGTCCTTTGTACCCAAACTGGTGATCATGTTTCTGGTGCTGATCATTGCCGGCCCGTGGATGCTGCAATACATGACCGATTACATCCAGCGCCTGTTCGACAATATTCCGAATCTCATCGGATGATCAGCATCACCTCGGCCCAGCTTGATGCCTGGATAGTGGCTTTTGTTTTTCCACTTTCCCGCATCCTGGCCTTTGTCGCCACGGCCCCCCTGTGGAGCAGCGTTGCGGTCCCTCGCCGCATCCGCCTGACCCTCGGGCTGGTCATCACTGTTGCCCTGGCGCCGGCCCTGCCGGAGATGCCAAAGGTTGCGCCGGGAACGGGGATCGGGCTGTGGATACTGGCCCAGCAACTGCTGATTGGCGTCGGCATGGGCGCGATCGTCTATACCTATGCGCGCATTCCGGA
>CAZHVZ010000016.1:14161-20204 GCA_964536245.1 uncultured Rhodocyclaceae bacterium | reverse complement strand
CGTTGTCTACTCCGCCATCGATATTGCAGGTGAGTACATGAGCTCCCAGATGGGCCTGGGCTTTGCCACCTTCTATGACCCGATCAATACGGCACAGACGCCGGTCATTTCGGAATTCATCAATCTTCTGGCACTAATGGTCTTTCTCTCGATCAACGGGCACCTGATGTACGCCGCCACCTTGACCCAGAGTTTTTACGCCATCCCGGTCAGCGCTACCCCCTTGGGTGCGAATAGCTGGCTCAATCTGGTTGAACTGGGTTCCAGCATGTTCGCCACCGGCCTGCTCCTGGCCCTGCCGGTAATCGTCGCCTTGATGATCACCAACGTCGCACTCGGTGTCCTGACCAAAGCGGCACCGCAACTGAATATTTTTGCCGTCGGTTTTCCCCTGACCTTGACCGGCGGCTTCATCGCCATCGCCATCAGCCTGAACTACCTGGCGGTTCCTCTCCAGGCGCTTTTTGATCACGGGTTGAGCGCGATGCTGGGTTTTGCCCAGATCAAGCCCTGAAGAGTCCTTTAGTTCTGAAGAAAGGAATCCGCTTCTTTACGCTGCACCAGCTTGACGGTTCCTTCGGCATAGCGCCGAGCTCCCAGGGTCTGGGACTCGATCCCTTCGCTGTACTCCATGAGCTGGTAACCACCATAGCCCAGTTCCTGCTGCACCTGGCTGATACGGCGTTTCAGCACCTGCATCGACTCCCCGGCGCCGCCGGTGTGATAGCGCTTCATCTTGAGAGAGTAGCGGTACGTGTCTTCGGACACCCGGGTTTCTTCAATTTCCCAATTCGGTGCCAAGGGATCGAAAATCAGCTGAATCGCCAGAATGGCAATTGCCGCTGAAGCGATGTCGAACATCGGGATCGCCCGTGTCGCCGTCAGCTGCAATGCGTTGTTACCGAGCAGTGGCGTCGCCGTCTTGGTTGCCGACGAGCAACCACCAAGCAAAGCCAAGGCCAGCAGGAGCGGTGCAGCTTTCTTCATAGGATACTGAACAGGGAAAGCTGGCTACTGGTCTTGAAAGCTTTCTGGACGGCCTCAAGTTGGGTTTGGGTTTTGCTGAGGTCGGTAATCGCCTTGGCAAAATCCAGATCCTGCAAGTCTGACAGGCGCTGACTGTATTGCTGCTCCAGGTTTTGCCCAAAAGAGGTCAGCCCCTCCACCGCCTGCATCCGAGCTCCGATCGTCGCCCGATGGCCCGCCACATGGTCTACCGCTGCATTCAGATCAGCCAGTGCCTGGGTATATTTGGCCTGGGTGTAGGGAATCCCGGAATTTGGGTCAAGAATATCAACCATGTTTTGCAGGCTGTCAAAAACACTCCGCCCGGTCAATGCTCCATTACCGTTACGGACCTGCATGAAAATGTCCAGACCGGATTCGGTCGTGGCAACCGTCTGGGAGCCACTGACGGCAACCTGCCCCTGCCCGGCATCGCCGTTGTAGGTCACATAGGAGTTGGTCGGCGCCACATTCTGATAATTGCCCCCGGCCCCGGTTACGGTGAACGGCTGAATATTCGTTTTGAACCCGGAGAACAAATACAGGCCGGTACCATCCTGGGTGTTTGCCAAGCCAAGAATGTTTTGCATACGCTGCTTCAGCTCTTCAGCAATCATTCCCCGCTGGCCCGAGTCATAGCTGCCGTTGCCCGCTTGCACCGCCCGTTCGTAGATATTCTGCAATTCGTCGGTGACGGATCCCAGCGTCGTGTCGAGCATGTTCAATTGCGACGCAGCAGCAGCCTGATTGTCCAGATACTGCTTGTTTACGCTACCTGACTGCGAAACGCCAAGGGCTTCCGATGCACCAATCGGATCATCTTCCGGAGTCAGAATACGGCGCCCGGTAGAAAGCTGATTCTGAAGCCGGTACAAGAAGCCGGTGTTATCCTGAATGCCCCGCGTCCCGGACTCATAAACCTGGGAAGAGCTAATGCGCATCATGATCGTTCTCCTTAGCGGGCGATGGCCAGAATTGAATCAAACAGCGAACTGGCGATCTGGATGCTTTTTGCCGCCGCCTGATAGGCTTGCTGATAGGTAATCAGGTTAGCCGCTTCTTCGTCGAGATTGACTCCGGAATTGGCATTGCGCAGTCCGGTGGACTGATTCAGCAAGGACTGCTGGGCATCGTTCTTGACTTGAGCCTGATGGGTGTAGACGCCATTATTCGCCACCAACTGGGCATAGGTCGATTGATAGGTTGCGGTACCGTTATTGGTCGTGTTCTGCGTCTGCAATTTGCCCAACAGGACCAGATTCCGCCCATCCTGCACACCACCGTTGTTTCTCGAGACAACAAATGTGTCCCCCGCTGCCGGGGTCCCCGACATGGTGAAATACATGCCCTGGAAAGACACGCCAGACAAGGTTGCCGTACCATTGAGCAGGTTCACCGAAGCTCCGGCTGCCGCTACGGTGGTCCCGTCAGCATAGATAGCCGTCGCCGTGCCAGCCGGGAACCCGCCCAGGGTTGCAGCCGTTGCGGTCAGTGTCAAAGGCAGGGCGGCCGTACTGTAGCCCTGCCCGACCAAACCCTGGCCGATTTTCATGGTCCCCTGATTGGACAGGGTCGGATCAACCTTCATCGGTGCTGCCGCAGCAACCAGACGGGCGTCGGCAGCAATCTGGATATCGACGCCGATATTACGTGCCATATAACGTACCGGCTGAATCTGGAATTTATCGCCATTCGCACCGACCGCTGTAATGTTCATGGTCACGCCATCAAACGTGGCGGCCGCTACACCAGCCCCGGCCGCAACCCCGACTCCATCGCTCAACCGGGTAACGGTCCATGCGCCGGCAGCGGCAAACGTCACCTCATAATCGCTCGCTTGCAGGTTGGTAGAAAAATTCCTGGAATAGGTCGGGGCGGTCGGAGCAGTCGGAGCGGCAAGAACTGCCGTCATGGCACCGGCGCCGGTGTTGAGGGTGCTGGCCAGCACCGTCGGCCCGGACAGGGTAAACATGTTGTCTCTGAAACCGGCCCCCCCCGTGACATTGCCAAGCAGATCCTGCCCCAGGCTATGCTGGGCGTTAAAAGTCAGCGCAAAGGAAGCGGCAATACGGCCAAGGTCGTTGCGGGTCGAGTCCAGCGCCTGATTTCTGAAGGTGACCAAGCCCCCCAGCTCCCCCCCTTCAATCAAGGATTCCGGCAACTCCATGGAACCCCCGGGTGTTTTCACGCCGACAGCCATTTTCTGCGGGTCGGCGGTAGACATTGAGGAAGTGAGCTGTGTGGCCACGGACCCCACCACCAAGGGCTGCCCCTTGGCAATCGATACATTCATGCTGCCATTGGCATTGGGATAGGTCGTGACCTTGATCAGCTTGTTGAGTTCGGCAATCAATTGATCCCGGGCGTCCAGCAAATCATTGGGGGGCTGCCCATAGCCGGCCTGGGCAACAATAATGCGTTGATTCATGTCGGCAATCTGGGTCGAATAGGAATTGACCCCTGCCACGGCATCGGTAATACGGCCATTGACCTGATTGCCAATTTCGGTCAAACGAGTATCCAGCCCCTTGAAACGATCCACCATCACCTGGGCATTGCTGACCATGGACTGGCGAGCCGGCATCGAGGAAGGATTGGATGCAACCTGCTGGCTGGCCCGGAAAAACTCCTGAAGCGCTGGCGACAAACCGGCCGACGGATCGGCCAGCATGTTGTTGACCTGACTGATCTGATCGTAAAAAGTGGTCAGTTCGCTCACATTGGTTTGGGCGATATTGACCTGTTCACTCAGGAAACGATCATAAGCCCGTTCCATGGTGCTGACGTGCACCCCCTGGCCGATGGCCCCGCCACCGGTATTCAAGGCAATGTTGGTACCCTGGATGATATGTTGGCGGTTGTAGCCGGGCGTGCTGGAATTGGAAATATTGTGTTCGGTCGCCAGCAAGCCCATCTGGGCAGCCTGCAATCCACTTACACCAATGCTGTATATACCTGACATGACACACCTCTACAGAGCTTAACGGCTCAATCAGCCAAAAGTTTAGCGGGCGGTGTCAGCCAATGAGCGCTTGCCGAAGGGTAGGTCCGTTGATGATGCGTGACAGCTTGTCGGCGTACATCGGATCGGTGGCATAGCCCGCTTGTTGCATACGACGAGCAAACTCCGTGCCATCTTGAGACCCAATTACACCGCCGTAGCGGGAATTGTTGCGCAACAAACTGGCGTAATCCCGGAAGGCCTCGCCATAGGAACCATAGGCGCGGAATTTTTCCGTCACTTTCTGAGGCTCACCACCGATGTATTCGGTCGTCACGGCGTCGACGGTCGGCCCTGTCCAACTCTTGCCGGCCTTGATACCAAACAGGTTGTAAGAGGAGGAACCATCGCTCTTCTTGATCTCGCTCCTGCCCCAACCGCTTTCCAGTGCAGCATGTCCGACCAGAAACTGTGGCGGAATGCCGGTTGACCGACTGGCTTCCACCGCATGGGGCCAGACCCGATTGACGAAATCCTTGGCCGAGGTGGAGCCTCCTTCGCCGGCGAATACCGGCGTAACTGGCGCCCCCTCCTGAACAACCGGCGGCTGAACCAAAGCGGAACGGGCCATCGCCTGAAGATGCCGCACACTGGAAGCGGCAAGCGGCATTCCCCCGGCGGCATTCTCTGCCGCCAGGGTATTCAGTCTATTGACCGCAGAGTCACTCACTGCCGCCTCCTCTGCACCTTTTGCCGGCAACATCTGCCGGCCCAGCTGCTGTTCGATCATTTTGGCAAAACCGATTCCCTTGCCGGTACTCGCCATGTTCTGAGCCAACTGCTGATCGAGCATGGAAGTATAGAAACGCGAGGACTCGCTGTTCATCAACCCGTCCTGCGGCGTGGCTTCACGCATGCTTTTCATCATCATCTGCAGGAACATGCTTTCAAATTGCTGGGCGGCTGCTTGCACACCGGCCTTGGGATCCTTCTGGAACTTGGTGCGCAAATCCTGCGCATTGCCACGCACATCCAGAGCCAGGCGCTGCGTCGTATCGGTAATTTTTCCGCCCATTTCGCCGGTCCTCAGATAATTTCCAGGTCAGCGCGCAATGCTCCCGCTGCCTTCATCGCCTGCAAAATGGCGAGCAGGTCAAGGGGATTGGCACCCAGTGCATTGAGCGCCTTGACCACGTCCGCCAGATTGGCTCCGGCCTTCACGTTGACCAGACTACCATTCCCCTGCTTGACTTGAATGTCGGTTCCCTCACCTTGCTGCGGCTGAGCGGCGTCCACCACCACCGACAAGGCGCCGTGGGCAACTGCGCAGGCCTCAATGGTCACTTTCTGGGTCATCACCACCGACCCCGTACGCGGATTGACGATAACCTTGGCAACACCCTGTACCGGCTTGATTTCCAGGTTATCAATCTTGCCGATAAAAGCCACCCGTGCATTCGGATCTTCCGGCGCCTGGACGCGAATCTGGCGCCCATCCACCGCATTGGCGGTTCCCGGCCCGACGGCCTTGTTGATGACGTCGACAATATTCTGGGCGGTACCGAAATCGCTGTTGGTGGTTTCGTAGAAGACGAAGGCGCCCTGCCCGACCGGGGTCGGAACCGCACGCTCAACCGTGGCGCCGCCGGGTATCCGTCCGGCTGACAAATGGTTGACCGCTACCGAAGAGCCCCCTGAGGAAGCGCCCACCCCACCCACCAGGACATTGCCCTGAGCCATGGCATAGACCTGCCCGTCGGCACCTTTCAGCGGCGTCATCAGCAAGGTTCCGCCGCGCAGGCTTTTGGCATTGCCCATGGACGACACGGTCACGTCAATGGCCTGACCGGGGCGGGCAAAAGGCGGCAGATTGCCGGTCAGCATTACAGCTGCAACGTTCTTGAGCTGCAACTTGCCAAACTGTTCGGCAGTCAGATTTACGCCCAGCTGGGAGAGCATGTTGCCGATGGCCTGGGTGGTTGCGGTGGCCTGCCCGGCGGGCCCAGCCGGATTGGTGGTCTGCGGCGGCGAGGTGAACTCCGACAGTTGAGTTGCCGCCGCGGAACCACCCGCATAGGCATACATCGCGGTGGCGTC
>CAZHVZ010000016.1:11272-14151 GCA_964536245.1 uncultured Rhodocyclaceae bacterium | reverse complement strand
AAAGGGCGTCTGGGTCGTCTGGTCCCCGCTGTTGTCCAGCCCGACCACGATGCCATAGCCGATCAACTGATTGTTGCGCACACCCTGAATACTGGCCAGATCCTTGATCCGCTCGGCATGAGCGGCCTGGCCATGCAGCAGCAAGGCACCCAAGGCCACGATCAGCCATTGCCGGACGGCAAACCAAGCACGTATTGTCATTGCCAACCCCTAGCTAAAAATACAGTTACACAGCCAGAAGCAATAACTGAGCCAACCTTACTTCAATGCTGCAAGCGTTCTCAAAACCTCATCCTGCGTCTTGATCATTTGAGAGTTCGCCTGATAGTTTCGCTGCATGGTAATCATGTTGATCAACTCCTCAGCCAAATCAACATTGGACTGCTCCAGACTATTCGACGCCATGGCCCCACGCCCTTGCGTATTGGCCTTGCCCACTGTCGCAGTACCCGACGCCGCCGTTTCAAGCCACAGATTCTCCCCCACCGACCGCAAACCATTGGGATTTACGAAGGTGGCCAAGGCAACGGTTCCGACATTGCCGTTACGGGAATTTGAATACTGCCCGGTAATTCCTCCATCCGCCTCCAGTTTCAAGCTGAGCAAGCGGCCATCGGCATAGCCGTTCTGGTTGGTAAAGCTTGCCTCCGAGGGCGCCGCATACGCCGTGGAACCCGACAGATCCAGAGTAAGCGAGACATCCGAGGTACCCGTCGTCACCAGTTGCGTGCCGCTGGAATCGGTCAACGGAAGGCCATTGGCATCGAGCTGACCGACTTTGGTCGCCACGGTGGAGCTGATTGTCAGCGGTGAACTTGCCGTCAACAGCCCGGCTGGAGAGATCGACATCTGGCGGGGCCCGCCGGCCTCCTCGCTTGGCGCTTGCCCATCAATGCGGGTATACACGTCAAACGAGGAATCCGAACGTTTGGCAAAATACACGGCCATCGTATGGGTGTTCAAATCACCGTTCACCCCGGCATAGACTTGCTGTGAAGCCACCCACGAAAACGACTCCGGATTGTCCTTATCGAAGGCTGTCGTTGCCGGAATATCCTTGGAACGCCCGTCAACATTGACCGTGAGGGTACTGTTCGTGGTTTTGCTGCCATCCATGCCATTGGTCAGCTTCAAGACCTTTGGCGCTTCGGTGGTCGCAACCCCCTTCGCCCAACCGGTCAGGAGTTTTCCGTTGGCATTGGCGATATAGGCCTCGGTGGTCGAATCCGGGACCTTCGCAAAATGAAACTCGCCATTTCTGGAATAGGCTGTCAGCCCCGAGCCATCCGCCTTGTCGGCCAGACGGAACATGCCATTGCCGTTAATCGAAAAATCCAGCGCATTGTTGGTTGAAGCAATGCTGCCCTGGGTGAATTTCTGGGATACCGCCTGAACGGACACCCCGGTCCCCGGAGTATTCCGGATAGCGTTGGCAAACACGTCCGAAAACTCGCTGGTTGCCGTCTTGAAACCGACCGTACTCGTATTGGCAATATTGTTGCCGATCACATCCAAGCCCTTGGATGCTCCATAGAGGCCACTCAACGCCTGAACAAAAGCCATCTCACTCTCCCCAATATCAGAACGGCAAGAAGGTCAGGAAAAACCTCGCC
Source organism: uncultured Rhodocyclaceae bacterium (assembly GCA_964536245.1). Classification (GTDB taxonomy): domain Bacteria; phylum Pseudomonadota; class Gammaproteobacteria; order Burkholderiales; family Rhodocyclaceae; genus CAZHVZ01. The sequence goes on along the minus strand of CAZHVZ010000016.1, from coordinate 12,538 downwards.
AACCAACCGATCACCTGCGCATCGCTAATCTGGCCAGCTGATTTGTATTCAATTCTGGCATCGGCAATCTTCGATGAAGCGATGGTATTAAAGGCATCCACAAAACTCGGATTGACCACGCCGGAAACCCGCACAAACTCCTGCTCGTGACCGATTGCCAATTGCTTCTCGCCGGAAACCAGCAGATTGCCGTTGGGAAGGACTTCAATCACGGTCACGGTCAGACTGCCGGTAAACACATTATTGTTGGCCGCCTCACCCTTGCCGCTGAAAGAAGTCGTACTGGTGGCGTTGAGCCCCAGGCCCAGAGCACTCCTCCCGGGCAGGCGATTCATGGTATCAACATTGGCCGTCTGGGTGCTGGTCCGATCGATCTTGTCGTTTGACTTGGTGGACGCCGAGGTATTCTCGGTAATGGTCACCGTCATGGTGTCACCCACATAGCGGGCACGACGATCCTCAAACAACGGGCGGCTCTGGGCGGCCTGGAAGATGGCGCCATTCCCTGCCGCCACCTCGTTGCGCGGTGCCGGACGAGCCGTCATCGGCTGATGCACGTTGGTTGGCGGCACCGTGGTGCAGCCGGCAAGAATTGCCAGCGCGAAAGGCAATAATTTACTGAGCTTCATGGCGTTCTCCTTAGAGTTGCGTCAGACGCCCAAGCATGGAGTCGGAGGTGGAAATAACCTTGGAGTTCAGCTCATAGGCCCGCTGAGTCTGGATCATGGTCACCAGCTCCTCGGCCACATTGACGTTGGAAGTCTCCACATACCCCTGATTCAAGGCTCCCGCACCGTTGGTTCCCGGCGTCGAAGGCGTCGGCGTGCCGCTGGACGCCGTTTCCAGGAAGAGATTCTGACCGATACTTTGCAAGCCCCCGTTATTGACGAAAGGCGCCAGTTGGATGGTTCCCGCCGTGGAGGATGCAGCCGTCCCAGCCGTCGTGTAGGTCACGGTTCCATCGGTCCCGACGGTCACCGTCAAGGCGGTCGCCGGAATGGTGATGCTCGGTTGCAGCGGGTAGCCGTCGGAAGTAACGATCTGCCCCTGATTATCTTTCTGGAAGGAACCGTCACGGGTATAGCCGGTGGTGCCGTCCGGCAGCAAAACCTGGAAAAAACCGTTGCCCTGGATGCCCACATCCAGGGGATTGTCGGTTTTCTGGATATTGCCTTGCGTAAATAACCGCGCCGTGGATACCGGTTTGGCCCCGGTCCCCAACTGCAATCCCGATGGAATCTGGCTTTGCTGGGAGGACTGCGCCCC
>CAZHVZ010000016.1:5136-11179 GCA_964536245.1 uncultured Rhodocyclaceae bacterium | reverse complement strand
GATCAGATTGACCATGGCATCGGTCACATTGACATTGCTGCCTTCCAGGGTTCCCGGACTGAGCTTGACGCCATCCGCCACCGGGGCTGGCTGCCCGCTCTTCAGGCGGAACAGCCCGTCCGCCCCGCGCACGAGGTCGCTCTCCTTGGGATTAACCAGCTTGATGCGGCCAATGGCATTGGCGTTGTTCGGCGTACCGAAAGCCGGCACCACGGAAACCGTGCCGTCGGCGGCAATCTCGATATTGTTGTCGGGAGGAACATTGAGCGGACCGCCATCTCCCGCCACCGTATGTCCGCTCTTGGTCTGCAACAGGCCGTTGACATTGACATCCAGGCTGCCGGCCCGGGTATAGGCCTCCTTGCCGTCCGGCATCTGCAAGGCAATCCAGCCAGGCCCTTCGACGGAAACGTCGAGGTTGCGACCGGTGTACATGACCGGACCCTCGTTGAAAACATCGGAAACCGAGGTATCGACCACCATGGCCCGCGTCGGCATGCCATCGCCCTGCACCGGCACAGCCCGGAAACGGTGTTCCTGAGCCTTGAAACCCACCGTGCTGGCATTGGCCAGATTGTTGGCGGTGCCGGCCTGCTGCATGAAAACATGCTTGGCGCCGGTCATGGCGGTGTAGATCAGGCGATCCATGGCGTTTTCCGTTCAGGCCGTCAATTAACGCATGTTGACCAGGGTCTGCATGACCTGATCCTGCGTCTTGATCGACTGGGCGTTGGCCTGGTAGTTACGCTGGGCGGTGATGAGATTCACCAGTTCCTGAGTCAGGTCCACGTTGGCATCTTCCACTGCCGCTGATTGCAACAGACCACGACTGCCCGCCCCCGGCTCACCAATCAGGGGCTGCCCGGAAGCGGCGGATTCTGCCCATTGGTTGTTGCCCAGGCTCAGCAAGCCGGTGGGTGAAACAAAGTCTGCCAGCACCAACTGGACAATGCTCTTCGATTGGCCGTTACTGTAATTACCCTGCAAAACCCCGTTCGGCGACACGCTCACGCCAGTCAAACGGCCATACTGATAGCCGTCCTGAGTCAGTTTGTTGACATCATAGGGAGCACCGAACATGGTGCTGTTGTTCAGATCCACCGGAATTGCTGCCACACCGGAAGAAGTCGGCGGAAAAAGGTTGGAGAAGGTAGCCAGGGAGCCAATGCCGGTAGCGGCGGAGGTATCGATATTGAACTGGTAATCCACGCTGCGCGCCACACCATCCGGATCATTTGCCGTGGCCGGGACGGCAAAGCCGCTCTTGATAATGCCGCCGCCGGGAGCAAACTGAACGGTCGGCACCACACCAATACCACCGCCATTGGTCGCTCCCTTGACATAGGGCGTAATGTCAGTGGTATCGAGCACAAAATGCATGTCGAACATGTTTTTCGTGTTATTTGCGGAGGTTGCCGGATCAATTCGCGTGAAATACATGGCCAAAGTATGGGAATTCCCCTTCTGGTCATAAATTTGCAGCGAGGTCGAATAGTTGAAGGTATTCAGATTATTGGGCGGGAAAGCGGTATTTCCGCTCCAGGCCGCCAGATTATTCGGGCTCGCCGAGCCGTAGGACTTCAGTTCGCGGTCATCCAGATTGATCTGCAACTGAACGCCGGCATTGACTGTCGAAGTCCCCGTGGCAATGGGGGGAATGCCCTGGGTGTTGAGCTGAACCGGCACCATCGTCGAGCGATTGGTCACGCCATTGGTCACCGGATAGCCGGTCAGATTGTTTTTCTGGGCATTGATGACGTAACCGGAGGCATCGAGATGGTACTGACCGTTCCGGGTAAAGGAAATCGTCGAGTCGGTCAGACTCTTCTGCAGCCGGAAAAAGCCGTTGCCGTTAATGGCCAGATCCAGGGGATTGTTGGTATTGGAAATATTGCCCTGGGTAAATTGCTGAGCCACCGAGGATAACGAGGAGCCGATACCGACCTGCGTCCCGCTGCTGGCTGCGGCAAAGACGTCGGCAAATTGTGCCTGACCACCCTTGAAACCGACCGTGGAAGCATTGGAGATGTTGTTACTGATCACATCCAGCGACTTGGATGACGCATTAAGTCCGCTCAAACCTTGTTGGAATGCCATGATGTATCTCCATCAATTCAATATTTGTTTAACGTCGCTGTAGCCCACGGTCTTGCCGCTGCCAAGCTGCAACGACATGCCGTCCTTGGCCAAAGTAATAGCAGTAACCGTGCCAGCCGCCAGAGGCTTCGCTTCAACCGGATCGTTACCGCTTTTTGCCGTCACCGAGAAAGAATAGTTGCCGTCCGGCAAATCGACCCCGCCATCATCCTTGCCATCCCAGGCAAAATGCAGCGCACCGGCAGGCTGCGCGCCGAGGTTCTGGGTATTCACTACTTTTCCGCTGGCATCCTTGATGGAGATGACCACCTTGTCGGAAGGCGTGGCAAGATCAACCCCCCCCACCGCACCAGTGGCGCCAAGCTGGAGAGAGGAACCTTCGGTCAGGACCGATTTGCCGATCATGGCTGCCGCCTGCATGTTCTGGCTTCCGGTATAGCTATCGAGAAGCTTGCCCATGGTAGCGTTAAGCTTTTCGATCCCGCTGACCGTACTGATTTGCGACATTTGCGTAGTCATTTGCGCATTGTCCATGGGGTTCAGCGGATCCTGGTTCTTGAGCTGAACCATGAGCAGATTCAAGAATCGGGTCTGCATATCCTCGGCAGTGGTCACTTTGCCGGTATCACTACCACTGGTGCCGGAACCGGTTGATTTCTGCAATGCGCTGATCGGATTGTTCGCTGCGCTGCTATTGCTTACGGAAGTCGTCATGATCTTCTCCTGATTATTACTGGCCGATCTGCAAAGTACGCAGCATCATGGTCTTGGCGGTATTTAAAACTTCCACATTCGTTTGATAGGAACGGGAAGCTGAAATCATGTTGGTCATCTCTTCAACCACATTCACGTTGGGAAAGGCCACATAGCCCTTTTCATCAGCCGCCGGATTTCTCGGGTCATAGACCATGCGCGGCGGCGAGGCATCATTCACCACCTGCCGCACGCGAACCCCCTGAGAAGCCACACCGGCATTCCCCATGGGGGTCGCTTCAAATACCACCTGCTTCGCCACATAAGGCTTGCCGTCGGAAGAAACGATACTGTCCGCATTCGCCAGGTTGGACGCCACGGCATTGAGCCGCATGGACTGTGCCGTCATGGCACTGGATGCAACGTTGAATACATTAACCAAACTCATGACTTACTCCTTAACCCCTGCTGTCGGCCAGTGCCGCCCGCATACCCTTGATCTGGTCACTGATGAAATTGGTCAAAATCTCGTAATTCATTGAGTTCTCGGCAATCGCGGAGCGTTCCACATCCATATCCACGGTATTGCCATCCACTGCCGACTGGGTCGTTGTACGATACTGCAAGGCAGCCGGTCCGCTTGGTGCGGCACCATCAATATGCCCCTTGGCCGTAGTGGTCAGCGCCAGGCCGCCGGAACCAACCTGGCCCGACATGGCATTCTGCATTGCCTTCTGAAAATCAAAATCCCGCGCCTTATACTGCGGAGTGTCCGCATTGGCGATGTTGGAAGCCAGCACCTGTTGCCGATGCGCACGCAGGCCGATGGCCTTGCTTAACGGGGCTAGGTCCTGCATCAGATTGCTCATGGTTTACTCCGGCACGATGTTGCACCGTTATAAGCATTTTTTATGCCACAAAACACCGCCCGGGTCCGGAAGCACCTGCGGCAGTTTCTGCCGATGAGAAATATTTCCCCCCTTACAACAGCTACGGCACAATGGCGCCATGTCGAAAAACAAGCTCCTCCTGACCCTGCATCTCTTGCTACCGCTGGTTGGCCAAGCCGCCGACAACGCCGTACTTGAAACAGCCGAGCGTTATGCGCGGCAACAGACCCAGGGGCTACCGGGCGAAATCTCCATCTCGGTCGGACAGCTTGGACCCGGCAGCCTGCTTCCGCCTTGTGATCGCCATGAAGGCTACACTCCGGCCGGCTCCCGTCTTTGGGGAAAAACAAATATCGGGGTTCGCTGTCTCGGCCCCAACACCTGGTCGGTACTGGTACCCGTTCAAATCCGGGTTACCGGCCCATACGTCACCACTGCACGCCCCCTCTCCGCTGGCCAAACCATCCAGATCGGTGACCTCGCCAAGGTGACCGGCGATCTCACCAGCCTACCCGGCGGAGTCGTTATCGAACCTGGCAGCGCCATTGGTAAAACCCTTAAAAACGCTCTCGCTGCCAACACGCCCTTGCGCAACGATCAATTGCTCGCCCCCATGGTTATCCGGCAGGGCCAGACGGTCCGGGTGATCTCGAAAGGGTCGGGATTTGCCGTCAGCAGCGAGGGGAAAGCCATCAACAATGCGACAGAGGGACAAATTGTCCAGTTACGCATGGCAACCGGGCAAACGGTCAGCGGCATCGCCCGGGCCGACGGAACGGCAGAAATTTCCTACTGAGGCAAGAATAACGCTAAAGTTTGCCGGCTCGTTGCCGATAAACTGTATGAGAAATAAGGTAACCGGGTGACACCATGAAAATCGACAATTCCATCAAGATTCCGCCGTCCGTATCAACCAACACGGCTCAACCTCGTCCAGCTTCAGAGCGGACCGCGTCGGCGCCACAACCGACACCTGTTCAACTCAGTTCGGTCGCAACCCAGTTGAAGTCCGATGCCCAGCCTCCGATCAACCGGGCTCGCGTTCAGGAAATCAAACAGGCTATTGCCGAAGGACGCTTCAAGGTTAACGCCGACGCAATTGCTGACCGCCTGATCTCTTCCGCCAAAGAGTTGATTGTTTCGCAGCGTAAGGCCTGATGTCGGAGTTCGGACAGCTGCTGGAAAACGAAGCGGAGCTGGTGAGCCGCTTCGTGGAAGTCCTGAAAAAGGAGCAAATCGCCCTTAAGGCAGGCGATACGCCCGCGCTCCCTGACCTGGAGTCCGAAAAGACCGGGCTGGTTGAACAACTCAATGCTATTGATAACCATCGCAACAGTTTTTTGCTGGCCTTTGGCTTCTCTTCCGACCGAGACGGTACCCAAGGCTGGCTGTCGGCCAACCCCACCAATCTTCGTGCCGCCAAGGCTTGGGAAAGACTGCTCAAGCTGACGGCTGAAGCCCGTGAAATCAATATTCTCAACGGACAATTGATCGCCATGCGCCTGAATATCACCAATCAGGCCCTGGAAATTCTGACCCAGCAAGCGCGCAAGTCAGTGCTGTACGGCAAAGATGGCCAGACATCGCAACTGACCGGCAGCCGCATTATCGACACCGCCTGAATCAAGGCTTTCCCTTACACGGAGCTTCCCCTTGACCGGTTTCGTCTATTGTCCGGGCTGTGTCGAAACAACCGGCATTTTTTCCGGGACGGCTTGCTGGTCCTTCAATTCGGTGGGTTCTTCGGGCCGGTTGGAGTCAATCAGAATACTCACCCGACGATTTCTGGCTCTGCCTTCCAGGGTAGTATTGGTTTCCACCGGACGCGTTTCGCCGTAACCAATCGCCGTCAGGCGCTCTGCACCAACCCCTCCCTCGTTGAAGAGGCGTAGCACGGAAGTGGCCCGCACGGCGGAAAGCTCCCAGTTGGAGGGGAACTGGGGCGTGTTGATGGGCACATTGTCGGTATGCCCTTCGATGGTAATGGGAAAATCAGCCCGGGCCAGCACCTCGCCAATCAGCTTCATGGCGCTCATGGAAGCCGGCTGTAGTTTGGCCTGCCCGGCGGGAAACAGAACGCTGTCGTTGATTTCTATGGTCACCCCACGGCTGGTTTCCAGCAGCCTGACCTTGCCCTGAGCAACCAGGGGTTGCAGGGTTTCCATTATTTCCTTGGCGACGTTCTTCATCTTGTCGCGCTGCTCGACTTTTTTCTGCTCGACCAGCTTGTCCGGCTTGCCCACCGGTTTGGGTTGCAGCGGTGGTGCCCCCTGCGTCACGACGATCACTTTGCCGCCGGGAGCACCGGTATCGTTGCGAAAGGCATTGGTCAGCGAATTGGACAGAACCTTGTACATCCCTTC
>CAZHVZ010000016.1:408-5058 GCA_964536245.1 uncultured Rhodocyclaceae bacterium | reverse complement strand
TGACAACGAAGAAAGCAAAGAGCAGGGTAATGAAGTCGGCGTAAGATACCAGCCACCGTTCGTGGTTATCGTGCTCCTCTTCAACGGGACGCCGCCGCGCCATTAGAGGATATAACCCCGCAACCGGCTTTCAATAATGCGCGGGTTATCCCCGACGGCGATACCGACCAGTCCATCAACCAGCATTTCCTTGGCCGATACCATGCGGCCAATATGGTATTTGAGCTTACCGGCGATCGGCAGATAGACAAGATTGGCCAAACCGACCCCGTAGATCGTTGCCACAAAGGCGACGGCAATCCCGCCTCCGAGCTTGGTCGGATCGGAAAGATTTTCCATCACATGAATCAATCCCATGACCGCCCCCAGAATACCGATGGTCGGCGAATAGCCACCGGCGGCATCCCAGATTCTGGCGGCCTGCTTCATTTCCGACTCAAAGGTTGATATTTCCACTTCCAGCAACTCTCTCAGTCGCTCCGGCTCGGCGCCATCCACCAGCAATTGCAGGCCTTTTTTGGTGAAAGGATCTTTTTGCTGGTTGACGAAGCGCTCCAGAGACAATAATCCTTCCCGCCGGGACAGGTTAGCCCAGTTGTTGATCTGATCTATCGTCCGTTTATGCTCGATGACCGGCGAAACCCAAACCCAGCGGGTGATCTGAACCCCCCGCCGAAAAACGTGGTAAGGGTTTTGCAGCAACACTGCTCCCAGGGTACCCCCACAGACGATGAGCAAGGCCGTTGGCTGAACCAGGGAGGAGACATGGCCGCCTTCGAGCACCTGTCCGCCAATGATTGCCACCATGCCGATCACCAGACCGGCGAGACTGATTTTATCCACTGGATTCACCCTTGCTCTTGCGTTTCCGGGCTACCACGTTGCGCACCTCTCCCACCATATGGCTGCGCAAACGGGCGATTGCCTGACTGTGGAGCTGACAGACACGGGACTCCGTAACACCCATGACCTCACCGATTTCCCGCAGATTGAGATCCTGTTCGTAGTACAGGGCCATCATCAGCTTCTCCCTTTCCGGCAAACGCTCAATGGCATGTACCAGCCCCTGCTTCAGGTTCTTGTCTTCAAGCAGGAGAGCCGGATCGGTATCATTATCCGTGAAGTGTCGTTCCAGGAAGTCCTCATCACCGTCGGAGGTAAAATCCTCGAAATACAGAATCTGATGCCCCCGCGCTTCCTGTAATGTCTTCTGGTACTCCGGCAGGGTCATTCCAAGGGCTTCGGCCAATTCCTTTTCGGAGGGAGCGCGGCCATGCTCGTGCTCCAGCTGGGTAATGGTATTTTCAATGCGCCGCAGTTCCCGCCGCAACTGGCGAGGCAGCCAATCATTCTCCCTCAGCCCGTCGAGCATGGCCCCCCGTATGCGCTGGGTGGCATAGGTCTCGAACTGGGCACCAAATCCTTCCTCAAAGCGGCCGATCGCATCAAGCAAGCCGAGCAAGCCGTTCTGGACAATATCCTCGAACATGACGCTAGGGGGTAAACGCGCCATTAAATGATAGGCGATACGCTTCACCAGCGGCAGGAACCGCTGAACCAGTTGTTCCTTGTCAGGCTGACCAGCAGCGGTGTACATCAGGCTCGGATAACGTTGGGGGTAATTTGTTGACTCAAGTGTAACAGTTGCTGCATGAATTGTTCGAGTCCGCCGCTATCGTTCTGCCCCTGCCAATACAACATGTCGCCAGCAATGTCACGATAGGCTTGAGCAGAAATGGAGTCAGGAACCTGCGTCACGACCGGTCGGCAAAACTGGGCTGATTGCCGCTGCGCCTCATCAAGCGGCACCGCTCCGGCATAGTCCAGCTTGGCAATGCCGCGCTGAGCAGTGACCTGGGCGATATTTTCAAAAATGGAACGGGCGTCGGCAAAGCTCCGCACCTTGTTCACCAATATCCGATAGTGTTTGCGAGCGTAGGATTGACTCACCTTTTTGATCAAGGCGTAGGCCTCGGTAATGGAGGCACTGCTTCCGGAAAGCACTATGACGGTTTCCTGGGAAGCCAAACCCAATGGAGAAAACCCCATCGGATGATTGATACAGGCATCCACCAAAATCACATCGATCGGTCGCTCCAGGGCCGACATGGCATCCAGCAGAGTCTGCTGCTGGGGCAGTGACAATTTGCCCAGTTTGCGTACTGCTCTGGCAGAAGGGAGAAGATGCAGACCCGGCATCGGCTGCAACAAAACCTCGGCCAGTTGACGCTCCCGCTGAATGACATGGAGCAAGTCGTAGGGTGCCTTGATGCCGAATTTCGCGGCAATATCGTCCTGTGAAGCGTGCTCGTCCAGAATCAGCACTTCCTTGCCGAGACGAGACAGGGCAGCGCCAATATTGGCCACCGCGACGCTGCGCCCAACCCCTTCGCAGCCCGCTGCAAAGGTCACGACTTGCAAATGCCCTGCGCCGAACAAGCGGCGCAATCCGGCAGCCTGATCAACCCGAAAGTCAGCCACGGCGGCCACCCACCGCAACCATGCCGGCATTGGCCATGACCAGTCCTGGCTCCACTCCGTCATAGCGGTGCGCAGAACCCTCCGGTACGTCCTTGAATGCCCGGTGCAGCAGATAGGAGCGGTTGGGCAGGTGAATGTCTTCCGGCACCCGCTGCCCATTGGATACGTAATGCAGAGACAAGCCGTGGCGCATGATGACATCAAGCGCAGCGGCCAGACTTGCCGCTTCATCGACCTTGGTCAGAATACACCCGGCCAGATCGTTCCCTTGGTAGGAGCGGACCACATCATCGAGGGTATCTCCCCGAGAGGTGGACGACAACAACAACAGGCGCTTGACATCACAACCGTTCAACATGTCGTTCATTTCCGGAACCAGCCGGTCTTTCTGGCTCATGCCCATGGTGTCAACCAGAACCATGTGCTTGTGCTGCAACTCGGTCAAGGTCTGGCGGAGTTCTTCCGCATTCTTTACCAGATAAACGGTGACCCCGAGGATACGACCATAGATGCGCAACTGTTCGTGGGCGCCGATCCGGTAGCTGTCGGTCGTCACCAGAGCCACCTTGCTGGGCCCATGGCGCAACACGCAGCGGGCGGCCAGCTTGGCTGTGGTGGTGGTTTTTCCAACTCCGGTTGGCCCGACCAGCGCATACACTCCACCCCGGTCAACGATATCGGACTCCTGGCCTATGGTATACAGCGAGCGGTCAGCGGCCCCCTTAACCCACGCCATCGCCTGCGAGGCATCCATTTCCGATGGCAGCTCGGCCAGGAGGTCGCGGGCAAAACGGGGGGAAAATCCGGAATCCAGCATTTGACGAAGAATTTCCGTTTTGACCGGCTCGGAACGGGCGGTTTCGCCCCAGGCGAAGCCAGCCAGATGCTGTTCAACAATTTTGCGCAGGGAACGAATTTCTTCCATCACCCCAACCGGGATGACTTCCGCTTCCGGCTTGCGAGCCGAAACTTGCGGCTCCTGATCACGACGCGGCTCAACCGGACGGGAAGGCGTAGCAGTCTGCCGTGGCAGATCAAGATTACGCAAACCGCCGGTGCGGGGAATGGCGGCGTTGACCTGCATGGTCGGCGCCGGCCGTGCGGGCGCAGTGCCAGAAACGGGCGGCACCGCCTGCCGCTGGGCCGGTTGTGCGGTGGCTGCCAGATTGGCGCGAGCAGTGGAGAGGCTCACCCGGTAATCATCTTCCACATCGGCCTGAACAACTGGGCGGCGCTCCGGAGCGGGAGAGGCGATTTCGCTGACACGGGTCGGCACGATCATCGCCATGTCGCGAGCGGCGACTGCCATGATTTCCACCCCACCGGGTACGCCACGGTTGGATAGGATAATCGCATCCCCGCCGAGAGTTTCCTTGACTTTGCGCAAGGCGTCTCGCGGGTTGGTGGCGATGAATTTTCTGACGTTCATGTTCTACCTCCGATGATCGAAGTCATCTTGATCAGGCGTGATTCCGGGAGTTCGTTATGCGCGACCACCTTGAGTTGCGGAATGGTACGACGCAGGAATTTTGAAAGCAGGGAGCGCAAACTGGCCGGCACAAGCAGTACCGGAGTCAGACCCAACTCCTCTTGACGCTGGGAAGCGACTGCCGCTTCCCGCACCAGGGTATCGGCCAGGCCCGGCTCGAAGCTGCTGTTCTCTCCACCACCGGAAACAGCTTGCAGGAGCAGGCGTTCCAGGGACGGATCGAGAGACATGACCTGCATTTCGCCAACCCCGGGGAATAGTTGCTGGATGATGGCCCGACCAAGGGAGATGCGGACTTGCGCGGTCAGGTCGTCCGGATTTTGGGTTCGGGTAGCGTGATCAGCCAGGGTCTCGATGATGGTGCGCGTATCGCGAATATGGACGCCTTCTTCCAGGAGATTCTGCAAGACCTTCTGCAAGGTCCCCAGGGGGATGATCTTGGGGACAAGATCCTCGACCAGTTTCGGCATTTCGGTCGCCAGATGGTCGAGCAGTTGTTGCACTTCCTGACGCCCAAGAAGCTCGGCTGCGTGGGTCAGAATCAAGTGGTTGATGTGGGTGGCGACAACTGTTGAGCCATCGACGACGGTATAGCCGTAAGCCTGAGCCTGTTCCCGCATGGACGACTCGATCCAGATTCCCGGCAAGACCATCGCCCAGGATGGCCAGGCTACCGAGAT
>CAZHVZ010000016.1:0-344 GCA_964536245.1 uncultured Rhodocyclaceae bacterium | reverse complement strand
AGCCAAAGGCCGGATCCTTGGTTACCGTACCGGGCACGGTACCGGCCACCCGCCCTGGATTGATCGCCAGATACTGCCCGGGGTAGGCCTCCCCGGCGCCGATCTCGACCCCCTTGAGGAGAATACGATAGGCATTCGGCTTAAGCTCCAGATTGTCACGGATGTGCACCGGCGAAACGAGGAAGCCGACTTCCTGGGCAAATTTCTTGCGAATACCTCGGATGCGGCGCAGCAGCTCTCCGTCCTGCGCCTTGTCCACCAAAGGAATCAAGCGGTAACCGACCTCCAGGCCCAACACATCCAGAGGCGCCACATCGCTCCAGCTGGCCTCTTGAACCTCTGGC
>CAZHVZ010000015.1:40059-41261 GCA_964536245.1 uncultured Rhodocyclaceae bacterium | reverse complement strand
TGACCCATTCGTCGGAGCCGAGGACCCAGTCACGGACGTGGTCGATGGCTGCATTGGCGGCGGAAGCAGCCGAAGACAGGCCACGGGCTTCGATGATGGCAGCACCACGCTTGCCGACGGTGGGCAGGAAGACATCGTTGTTCCAGGCGTGGTCGTTGATCAGGGCCTTGACGTTGTCGCCGTTGGAAGTGCAGTTGCGGTAGTCGGCGTACATCGTCGGGGAGTGATTGCCCCATACGACCAGCTTTTTCAGGGAAGAGACGGTACGACCGGTCTTGGCAGCCAGTTGCGACAGAGCACGGTTGTGATCCAGACGGAGCATGCCGTGGTAGTTGTTCGGGTTGGTGCGGCCAACTTTCTTGGCGGCGGCAGCGGCAATAAAGGCGTTGGTGTTGCACGGGTTGCCGACAACCAGAACCTTGACGTCTTCCTTGGCGTTCTCGGCAATGGCCTTGCCCTGGACAGTGAAGATGGCGCCATTGGCGGTCAGCAGGTCGGCACGTTCCATGCCCTTGGTGCGCGGACGGGCACCGACCAGCAGGCAGACATCGGCATCCTTGAACGCAACATTCGGATCATCCGTGGCGACCATACCTGCCAGCAGCGGGAAAGCGCAGTCTTCCAGTTCCATCATGACGCCCTTGACGGCCTGTTGGGCCTGGGGCAGGTCGAGCAACTGGAGAATGACCGGCTGGTCTTTGCCGAGCATTTCGCCGGAAGCAATGCGGAACAGCAGGCTATAGCCGATCTGGCCGGCGGCGCCGGTAATGGCAACGCGCATGGGGGCTTTGGACATGTGTCGCTCCTGTATGAAACAGAGTGGTTGAAGTAATTGGGCTCGGGCGCATCGACTTCAAAAAGGCATCCGTGCGCGGGAGAGGCAAAATCTTAGGAGTTAAGCGGCAGTCTGTCAATTCATCCTATGTCTTATATAAGATAGACGTTTCCGATGAAATGTGCTGAAATCGCACCATGAATCGCGACTCTTCCCGTTCCTCGGTGCGAAACACTTCGCCAACATTCAGCCCGCTATACCGGCAGATCAAGGATTTCATGATCCGCAGCCTGGAAGCGGGAGAGTGGGGGCCGGGGGACGCCATTCCCAGCGAGTCGGAGTTGGCCACCCGGTTCAATGTCAGCCAGGGAACGGTGCGCAAAGCCATTGACGAGATGGCGGCGGAGAACCTGCTGCAGTACCTGCG
>CAZHVZ010000015.1:39175-40049 GCA_964536245.1 uncultured Rhodocyclaceae bacterium | reverse complement strand
CGCCGCCAGGGCAAGGGAACCTTTGTCGCCACCCACAACGACCCACGTTCATTTTTCCGTTTTTTGCGGCTGGTGCCGGATAGCGGTGAACTGACCCATTCTTCCAGTGAGCCGTTGTCCTGCAAGACCTTGGCGGCGACCGCTTCGGTGGCCAGGGTGCTGGGGATTTCTCCCGGTGACAATGTGCTGGTGATAGAGCGTTTATTGCGTTTTGCCGGCGAAGCGGTCGTTTTTGACGAAATCTATCTGGTTGGCGATTTATTCCCGGGGCTGGGTCTGGAGCGCATGCAGGGGTATGAAGGTTCCCTGTACAGCCTGTTGGAGGGGGATTTCGGGGTGCGCATGGTACGTGCCGAGGAGCGCTTGCGCGCGGTGGCTGCCGATGCCCGTTGTGCGGCGCATCTCGGTGTCAGGGAAGGAGATCCATTGCTCCTGGTGGAGAGGATTGCTTACACCTATGGCAACAAGCCGGTGGAGTGGCGGCGAGGGTTCTATTGCACCCATCACCACCATTACCTGAATGAGCTGGGTTAGGTGTCTAGAGCTAATGGATTAAGCCGAAAAGCCTGCCGTGAAAGTCATTCGATAGTTTTTGAATGTATAATTACGGCTCTTTTAAACACGTATAAGCGGATAACCGCACCTTTACGCGAGGGATGACGTTCATGGCAGAAATGACCATCAAGAAACGTCCAAAAAACTTGGACTTGATTAGCATCCGGTTGCCGTTGCCGGGCAAGGTTTCGATCTTGCACCGTGTCAGCGGGGCTGGTTTGTTTTTGTGCTTTCCTTTGATGCTCTGGTTGTTTTCAGCCAGTTTGACGTCCCCCGAAACCTTTGCTGAATTCAAGTCAGTGCTCTCCATGCTGCCGGT
>CAZHVZ010000015.1:0-39165 GCA_964536245.1 uncultured Rhodocyclaceae bacterium | reverse complement strand
GCGTGGCTGGCCTGATCTGGGCCTACATCCATCATTTTTGTGCCGGTATCCGCTTCCTCTTGCTCGACCTGCATGTCGGCATTGAGAAGGAGGCTGCCAACAAATCTGCGGCAGTCGTTCTGGCGGTTAGCATTCCGCTGACCCTGATCATCTGGGGGGTGTTGCTGTGATAAACCGTATTGTTGTCGGTGCCCATTACGGCCTCAAGGACTGGATTGCCCAGCGTGCCACCGCCGTGGTCATGGCGGTTTACTCGGCCATTATCGGGGCTGCTCTGCTGGTTCTTCGCCCGAATACTTTTGAAGCCTGGCGCGCCCTGTTCGGCCATGGCTTCATCAAGTTCCTGACCTTCCTTTTCTTTGTCAGCCTCTTCTATCACGCCTGGATCGGTGTGCGTGACATCTGGATGGATTACGTCAAGCCGACGGGCCTGCGCCTGAGCTTGCATGTTCTGACCATTCTGGCGCTGGTGGGCTACACCGCGTGGGCTGCTGCGATTCTCTGGAGGCTGTAAGCGTGAGTATTCCTGTTCTGAAGTTTGATGCGGTCATCGTTGGGGCTGGTGGTGCCGGCCTGCGTTCCGCTATTCAATTGTCCGAAGCCGGTTTGAAGACGGCTGTTTTGTCCAAGGTCTTTCCGACCCGCTCGCATACTGTTGCCGCTCAGGGTGGCGTTGCCGCTTCCCTCGGTAACTCGGAGGAAGACCACTGGACGTGGCACATGTACGATACCGTCAAGGGTTCCGACTGGCTCGGCGACCAGGATGCCATCGAGTTCATGTGCAAAAAGGCCAACGAAGTGGTCGTTGAGCTTGAGCACTACGGCATGCCTTTCGACCGGACCGACGATGGCAAGATTTACCAGCGTCCCTTCGGCGGTCACATGTCCAACTTCGGCGAAAAGCCGGTGCGTCGCTCCTGTGCTGCGGCTGACCGTACCGGTCACGCCATGCTGCACGCCATGTACCAGCGCAACGTCAAGGCCAATACCCAGTTCTTCGTTGAATGGATGGCGCTGGACCTGATTCGTGATGAAGAGGGTCACGTCCTCGGCGTCACCGCCATGGAAATGGAAACCGGCCAGATCGTGATTTTCCACGCTCGCGCCACCATTTTCGCCACTGGCGGTTCTGGCCGTATCTATTACTCTTCCACCAACGCCTTCATCAATACCGGTGATGGCCTCGGTATGGCGGCCCGTGCCGGCATTCCTCTGGAAGATATGGAGTTCTGGCAATTCCACCCGACCGGCGTGGCCGGTGCCGGGGTGCTGATTACCGAAGGCGTGCGTGGCGAAGGCGGTATTCTCCGCAATAGCAGCAAGGAGCGCTTCATGGAGCGCTACGCACCGAATGCCAAGGATCTCGCTTCCCGTGACGTGGTTTCCCGCGCCATGGCGACGGAAATCAAGGAAGGGCGTGGCTGCGGCGTGAACAAGGACTACGTTCTGCTCGATATCACCCACCTCGATCCGGCGACCATCATGAAGCGCCTGCCGGGTATTCATGAAATCGGTCTCCAGTTCGCCGGTGTCGATTGCCTGAAGGAGCCGTTGCCGGTGGTGCCGACCTGTCACTACCAGATGGGTGGTATTCCGACTCACTACAGCGGCCGTGTCGTCATGCCCAAGGGCGACGACCTGAATTCCATCGTTCCCGGCTTCTACGCCGGCGGCGAATGTGCCTGTGCTTCGGTGCATGGCGCCAACCGCCTGGGTACCAACTCCCTGCTTGATCTGCTGGTTTTCGGCAAGTCGGCCGGCGATTCGGCCGTGGAAGATCTCAAGGGCGGCAAGGCTCATCGCGATCTGCCCAAGGATGTCGCTGACCGGACTCTGGCCCGTATCGCTGCCCTGGACAACCGCAAGGGCGGTGCCAATGTGCACGAAACCCGTCTCGCCATGCAGCGCACAATGCAGGATCACGCTGGCGTATTCCGTTTCGGCGACATGCTCAAGCAGGGTGTCGAAAAGATCCTTGAGGTTGAAAAGGCTGCCCGCCAGCTCGAAATCAAGGACAAATCCCAGGTCTGGAACACGGCTCGTGTCGAAGCGCTCGAAATGGAAAACCTGATCGAAGTCGCCAAGGCCACCATGATTTCTGCCGAGGCCCGCAAGGAATCCCGTGGTGCCCACGTGCGTGACGATGCGCCGGATACGGCAGAGTTTCCGAATGGCCGTAACGACAAGGAGTGGCTCAAGCACACGCTGTTCTTCCCGCAGGAAGGCAACAAGATCGTCTACAAGCCGGTCAACATGAAGCCCCTGACCGTCGAGGCCGTCGCGCTGAAGACGCGCTCGTACTAATTGGAGAAGAGCATGAGCAAACGCATGGTTCAATTCAGTATTTATCGCTACGATCCGGACAAGGACGACGCACCCTACATGCAGGATATTTCGGTGGAGCTGGAGCCCACCGACCGCAAACTGCTGGACGCCCTGACCAAGTTGAAGGCCAAGGACGATACCATCGCCTATCGTCGTTCCTGCCGCGAAGGCGTCTGCGGCTCGGATGCCATGAACATCAACGGCAAGAATGGTCTGGCCTGCCTGCAGGATATTGACGATCTCAAGCAGCCCATTGTCCTGCGCCCGTTGCCTGGTCTGCCGGTCATTCGCGACTTGATCGTCGATATGACCCAGTTCTTCAAGCAGTATCATTCAATCAAGCCCTACCTCATCAACAACGATCCCCTGCCGGAGCGTGAGCGTCTCCAGTCGCCGGAAGATCGTGAGGAATTGAACGGCTTGTACGAGTGCATCCTGTGTGCCTGCTGCTCCACGTCCTGCCCGTCCTTCTGGTGGAATCCGGACAAGTTCGTCGGCCCGGCCGGCTTATTGGCAGCTTACCGCTTCCTGGCTGACACGCGTGACCAGGCGACCAATGAGCGTCTCGACAACCTCGAAGACCCGTATCGCCTGTTCCGTTGCCACTCCATCATGAACTGTGTTGATGTCTGCCCGAAGGGTTTGAACCCGACCAAGGCCATCGGCAAGATCAAGGATATGATGGTCAGGCGTGCTGTTTGATGGAGAGAGCAGACTACGAACGCCTGCGCTGGCGCTGCATTCGGCGGGCGCTGCTGGAACTGGATATTGTGCTGACGCGCTTTCTCGATAACGGTTTCGAGCAGTTGGACGACGAACAGCAAAAGGCGTTTGTAGAACTGGCCGATTGGGAGGACCATGATCTGTGGTACTTGATCAGCGGGCAGGCGGAATGTGATGACGAACGTTTCGCCCCCATTGTGGCCATGTTGCGTAAGAGTTGAGTAAGGTGCAGGCGCCATTATTAGCGTTTGCCAAATTTCTTGTAGTGCAGTGATAACCAATACCTGTAAAGGGAATTAACGATGACGACCGAACGCAAGGCAACCCTGGCAATCGACGGACAAGCACCTGTCGATTTTCCGATCATGTCCCCGACCCACGGCAACGACTGTGTCGATATCCGTACGATGGGCGGCAAGACCGGTTTGTTCACCTACGACTCCGGTTTCCTCTCTACCGCCAGTTGCAAGTCCAAAATTACTTTCATCGACGGTGATGTGGGTCAGTTGCTGTATCGCGGCTACCCGATCGAGCAGTTGGCTGAAAACTGCAACTTCCTGGAAGTGACCTATCTGCTGAAGAACGGCGAACTGCCGAATGCCAAGCAGAAGTTCGATTTTGAAAGCACCATCAAGAACCACACCATGGTGCACGAACAGCTCACCAAGTTCTATTCCGGTTTCCGTCGCGATGCCCACCCGATGGCCGTGATGACCGGGGTGGTCGGTGCCCTGTCCGCCTTCTACCATGATGCCATGGACTTCTCCGACGCCGAGCACCGCAACATCAGATTCAACCGCCTCGTCGCCAAGATGCCGACCATCGTCGCCATGGCCTACAAGTACAACACCGGCGCCCCCTTCATGTATCCGGACAACGATCTGGATTACACCGCCAATTTCATGCGCATGATGTTCGGCAACCCCTGTGAAAAGTACGTGCCGAACCCGGTGCTGGTCCGCGCCCTCGACACCATTTTCACCCTGCATGCCGACCACGAGCAGAATGCTTCCACCTCCACGGTACGTCTGGCGGGTTCTTCCGGTGCCAATCCCTTTGCCTGTATTGCCGCTGGTATTGCCTGTCTGTGGGGCCCTGCCCACGGTGGCGCCAACGAAGCCTGCCTCCAGATGCTGGAAGAAATTGGCGACGTCTCCAAGGTTGGCGAGTACATCAACCGCGCCAAGGACAAGAACGATTCTTTCAAGCTCATGGGTTTCGGCCACCGCGTGTACAAGAACTTCGACCCGCGCGCCAAGCTGATGCGCCAGGTCTGCGGCGAAGTCCTGCAAGAACTGGGTCTGCAAAACGACCGCCTGTTCAAGCTGGCCATGGAACTGGAAAAAATCGCCCTGGAAGATCCGTATTTCGTCGAGAAGAAGCTCTACCCGAACGTCGACTTCTACTCCGGCATCGTGCAGAAGGCTATCGGCATTCCGACGGAGATGTTCACCTGCATCTTCGCGTTGGCACGTACCGTTGGCTGGATGACGCAGTGGGAAGAAATGATCACCGATCCGGAATACAAGATCGGTCGTCCGCGTCAGCTGTACATGGGCGCCGCCAAGCGCGATGTCGTGCCGCTGGCCCAACGCGGCTAAGTAGTTGAATTGGGCGGCCTGATGGCCGCCCTTTTTTTCCGGCGGATTCCCTAGTGGATCCGCACCCCAAGAGACATAAAGAATCCACCCATTAGGGGACGCCTATGGCCACGATGACGCAACTATCTGACAGCACCATGTTTTTTGGCGGTAACACGCCGTTTGTGGAAGAGCTGTACGAACAATACCTCGACAATCCGACCTCCGTGCCTGACGAGTGGCGCGACTATTTTGACCGTTTGGCCCAGATGCCCGGCTATGTGGCTCGCGACGTGGCTCACGCTCCGGTTATCGCTGCCTTTGCCGAACTGGCCAAGGACGGCGGATTCCGCCCGGTTGCCCAGTCCGCCGGTGGAGATGGCAAGAAGCAGTCTGCCGTTGGTCAATTGGTGACGGCTTACCGTTCACTGGGTACCCGCTGGGCTGACCTGGACCCGCTCAAGCGCCTGCCCCGTCCAAAAATTGAAGAGCTGGAATTGTCGTTTTACGGGTTTACCGATGCCGACCTGAACCAGAGCTTTAGCGTCGGTTCAGTCAAGGGGCTGCCGGAAACGGCCAAACTCGGTGACATTATCGAAACCCTGAAGCAGACCTACTGCGGTTCTGTCGGTGTCGAGTACATGTACATGACCGACTACAACGAGAAGCGCTGGTTGCAGGAGCGCCTGGAAACGGTACGTTCTCGTCCGACTTACAACGCCGACCAGAAAAAGCGCTTGCTGGAACGTCTGACCGCTGCCGAAACCCTGGAGCGTTATCTGCATACCCGTTATGTCGGCCAGAAACGTTTTTCTCTGGAGGGCGGCGAGTCCCTGATCGTTTCCATGGATGAAGCGATCCGTGTCGGGGGCAAGCTGGGAGTTGATGAAGTGGTCATTGGCATGGCACACCGTGGCCGCCTGAACGTTCTCGTCAATACCCTGCGTAAAGCTCCCTCCATGCGCTTCGCGGAATTTGAGGGCAAGAAGAAGAGCGATTTGTCGGCGGGTGATGTCAAGTACCACATGGGTTTCTCCTCCGATGTGTCCACCCCTGGCGGTCCCTGCCACCTGACGCTGGCTTTCAATCCGTCGCATCTGGAAATTGTCAATCCGGTGGTTGAAGGGTCTGTTTACGCCCGCCAGGTTCGCCGGGGCGACGAAGGCAAGTCGAAGGTGCTGCCGGTGGTCATTCACGGCGATTCCGCCGTGGCCGGCCAGGGCGTTAACCAGGAAATGCTCAATTTTGCCCAGACCCGTGGTTACGGCACTGGCGGTACCCTGCATATCGTGGTCAATAACCAGATTGGCTTTACCACCAGCGACCCGCGTGACTATCGTTCCGGCCACTATTGCACCGACATCTTCAAGATGGCCGATGCGCCGATTTTCCACGTCAACGGGGATGATCCGGAAGCGGTGGCGATGGTTACCCAACTGGCGATCGAATTCCGTCAGCAGTTCAAGAAAGATGTCGTGGTTGACATCATCTGTTTCCGCAAGCTCGGCCACAACGAGCAGGACGAGCCGATGGTCACCCAGCCGCTGATGTACAAAAAAATCGCTCAGCACCCCGGTACCCGCAAGGTTTATGGCGACAAGCTGATTGCCGAAGGCGTGCTGCCGGCGGACGGTCCGGATCAGATGATCAAGGAGTACCGCGAGCATCTGGACAAGGGCGAGTTGTTGTACAACCCGGTGCTGGCCGGCTACAAGCATCCGAATACCATTGACTGGACCCCCTTCCTGTCCAAGGGCTATATCGAGAACTGCGATACCAAGGTTCCAGCCAAGGAACTGGCGCGTCTGGCCAACCGGCTGACTACGTTGCCGGAAGGCTTTACCCTGCATTCCCGGGTCAAAAAGATCGTCGAAGATCGTGCCGCTATGGGTGAGGGTAAGTTGCCGGTGGATTGGGGCATGGCCGAAAATCTGGCCTATGCTTCCTTACTGGTTTCCGGTTATGGCGTTCGCATTTCTGGTGAGGACGTTGGTCGCGGCACGTTCTTCCACCGCCATGCTGCCTTCCACGACCAGAATCGTGAAAACTGGGATGCCGGTACCTATCATCCCCTGAAGAACCTTCAGGAAAAGCAGGCCGGTTTCCAGTGTTTTGACTCCGTGCTGTCCGAAGAGGCTGTGCTGGCCTTCGATTATGGCTACGCATCTGCCAATCCGTACGAAATGGTGATCTGGGAAGGCCAGTTCGGCGATTTTGCCAACGGTGCACAGGTGGTGGTGGATCAGTTCATCGCTTCCGGTGAGGCCAAATGGGGGCGTGCCTGTGGTCTGGTCATGCTGCTGCCGCACGGCTACGAAGGCCAGGGGCCGGAACACTCGTCCGCTCGTCTGGAGCGCTACATGCAACTGTGCGCCGAGATGAACATGGAGGTTTGCGTACCGACTACCGCTGCCCAGGTTTTCCACATGCTGCGCCGTCAGGCTGTTCGCATGCAAAGGAAGCCGCTGGTGGTCATGTCGCCGAAGTCCCTGTTGCGTCACAAGGACGCTTGCTCCTCCCTGGACGAGTTGGCAAACGGCGAATTCCAGCCGGTCATTGGTGAAGTGGATAAACTTGATCCGAAGAAGGTGACGCGTGTCGTCCTGTGTTCCGGCAAGGTGTACTACGACCTGTTGTCCGCCCGGCGCGAGAAGAAAGTTGCCAACATTGCCATCGTTCGTGTCGAGCAGCTGTATCCCTTCCCGAAGGATCATCTGGAGAAGGAACTGGCCAAATATCCGAAGGCGACCGAGATCGTCTGGTGTCAGGAAGAGCCCCGCAATCAGGGCGCTTGGTACTGGATTGCCTCGCGTCACCATCTGGACAGCCAGATCAGCGGCAAGCAGAAGATGCTGCTGGTCTCCCGTCCGGCTTCTTCTTCGCCGGCGGTGGGTTACCTCGCCAAGCACAACGAGCAACAAAAAGCACTGGTCGAGTCCGCACTGGGCGAGATCGAGTACTAATAAATACAGCAGAGTGGAGTCACTATGATTATCGAAGTCCAAGTTCCCCAGCTCTCCGAGTCAGTCGCCGAAGGCACGCTGGCTTCCTGGAAGAAAAAAATCGGCGAAGCAGTTGGTCGCGACGAAATCCTGATTGACATTGAAACCGACAAGGTCGTCCTGGAAGTACCGTCTCCGGGTGCTGGCGTGTTGGTGGAAATCATCAAGGCCGACGGCGAAACCGTTACTTCCGGCGAACTGATTGCCCGGATCGATACAGAAGCCAAGGCCGGTGCTGCTGCTCCGGCTGCCGAAGCACCGAAGGCAGCAGCCCCGGCCAGCGCGCCGGCCCCGGCTGCTGCCGCACCGGCTGGTACGGCCAGCCCGTCGGCCCGCAAGATCCTCGACGAAAAAGGGATTGCCGCCGCTGACGTGGCCGGTTCCGGTCGTGGCGGTCGCGTTACCAAGGAAGATGCGGTCAATGCTCAGGCCAAGCCGACTTCCGGTCCCCTGGCTGCTCCGGCGGCTTCCCGCTCGGCTTTGCCGACACCGCCCACCGGTCTGGATGTCCAGGCCAGCCGTACCGAGCAACGTGTGCCGATGTCCCGCCTGCGCGCCCGGGTTGCCGAGCGTCTGGTGGAGTCGCAGTCGACCAATGCCATCCTGACCACTTTCAACGAAGTGAACATGGGTCCGATCATGGCCCTGCGCAAGCAATATGGCGACAAGTTCGAGAAGACCCATGGCGTTCGCCTGGGCTTCATGGGCTTCTTCGTCAAGGCTGCCTGTGCCGCCCTGCAGAAGTTCCCGGTGCTCAACGCCTCGGTCGATGGCAACGACATCGTCTATCACGGCTACATCGACATCGGCATTGCCGTCGGTTCGCCGCGCGGTCTGGTCGTGCCCATCCTGCGCAATGCCGACCAGCTGACCATTGCCGAAATCGAGAAGAAAATTGCCGAATTCGGCAACAAGGCCAAGGATGGCAAGCTGTCCATCGAAGATCTGACCGGTGGCACCTTCTCAATCTCCAATGGCGGCGTCTTTGGTTCCATGCTCTCCACCCCGATCATCAATCCGCCCCAGTCGGCCATCCTCGGCATTCACGCCACAAAGGATCGCGCCATGGTCGAAAATGGTCAGGTGGTGGTGCGTCCGATCAACTACCTCGCCATGTCCTATGATCATCGCATCATCGACGGTCGCGAGGCAGTGCTCGGACTGGTAACCATGAAGGAAGCCCTGGAAGACCCGGCTCGCCTGGTTCTCGGCGTTTAATTGACGCACCCTGGCACCAGCCCCCGGTTTTTTTCCGGGGCCTGGTGCCTTCTTGCATTAGCGAACTGAAAGGATAGTCATGTCCAAGCAATTCGACGTACTTGTCATTGGTGGCGGCCCCGGCGGTTATGTGGCAGCCATTCGCGCCGCCCAGCTAGGGTTCAATACCGCCTGCTGCGAATCCAACCCCTATGCCGATCCCAAGGGCGAACCCCGCCTCGGGGGCACCTGGCTGCATCCCGTCCAAGGCTCTGCTGCGCTCTTCCGAGCTTTACGAAGAGGCTCATCATTCCTTTGCTACCCACGGTATTTCCGCCAAGGGGGTGAGCATTGACGTGCCGACCATGATCGGTCGCAAAAACACCATCGTCACCCAGTTGACCAGCGGCATCAAAGGTCTTTTCAAGAAAAACAAAGTGACCGGTCTGAATGGCCATGGCAGTTTTGTCGGCAAGGAAGGGGAACTTTACAAAGTCAAGGTTGGTGCCGAAGAGGTGCTGGCCAAGCACGTCATCATTGCCACCGGTTCCAAGCCGCGTCATCTGCCGAATATCCCGGTCGATAACAAGATTATCTGCGATAACGAAGGCGCGCTGGATTTCGATACCGTACCGAAGCGTCTTGGCGTGATTGGTGCAGGGGTGATCGGGCTGGAAATGGGCTCGGTCTGGCGGCGTCTCGGGTCCGAGGTCACCATTCTTGAAGCGATGCCCGATTTTCTGTCCTTCGCCGACGGAGATGTCGCCAAGGAAGCACTCAAACTGTTCACCAAGCAGGGGTTGAAGATCAACGTTGGTGTCAAGATCAACAAGGTGGCAGCCGGTAAAAAGAGTATCACCGTTGAATACGAAGGCAAGGATGGCGTCCAGAAACTGGAAGTGGATAAGCTGATTATTTCAGTCGGCCGTATCCCCAATACTGATGGTTTGAATGGTGATGCCATTGGCCTGAAGATCAATGAGCGCGGCCAGGTTGAAGTGGACGGGCACTGCAAGACCAACGTTGCCAATGTCTGGGCGGTGGGCGATGTCGTACGCGGCCCGATGCTGGCACACAAGGCTTCCGAAGAAGGCGTCATGGTTGCCGAGCTGATGGCTGGCCAGGCCGGCCACTGCAATTTTGATACCATTCCCGGCGTGGTTTATACCCACCCGGAAATTGCCTGGGTTGGCAAGACCGAACAGCAACTCAAGGCTGAAGGGATTGCCTACAAACCGGGCAAGATTCCCTTCCTGGCGAATGGTCGTGCGCTTGGTCACGGTGATGCCAGCGGTTTCGTCAAGGTGCTGGCTGATGCCAAGACCGACCGCATCCTGGGGGTGCATATCATCGGTGTCAATGCCTCTGAGCTGATTGCCGAAGCGGTGGTGACCATGGAGTTTGCCGGGGCGTCTGAAGACCTTGGGCGGATCTGTCATGCTCACCCGACCTTGTCGGAAGCCGTGCACGAAGCGGCGCTGGCCTGCGACAAGAGAGCGCTGCATTTCTGATCGATTGCCAGGCAGGCCAAGTGCTTGCGGCAATAGTTCAGGCGGGGAAAGGAGTCCGGAACGGGCTCCTTTTTTTCGCATGGGGGTCGCGGAGGCTTGTCAACCGGAGGGCTCGGGGTGTAAGGTCCGAAGAGTGGACGTAATGACTGTACGGTCGGAGACGGGTATGCATTCTCACGATGACGAGATGGCCTTTATTGACGATGATGTCGGGTCATCCCTGCCGGATACAGCATGTTCACCATGGCAGGTACTGATCGTTGATGATGATGAGGATGTGCATCAGGCAACGGAGTTTGCCCTCCGCGATACGCAGGTTCTGGGTCGCCCTTTGTCCTTTCTGCATGCCAACGGGACTGACGAGGCTTTGGCCATTCTCGCCCGGACTCCGGATGTCGCACTGATCCTGCTTGATGTGGTGATGGAAACGCAGGACGCCGGGCTCCAGGCGGTGCAGCGTATCCGGGGAGAACTGGGCATGGCCAATGTCCGGGTCATCCTGCGTACCGGGCAGCCGGGTTACGCGCCGGAAATGGAAGCCATCAGCCGCTATGACATCAATGACTACAAGACAAAAGCCGAGTTGACTCGAACCAAGCTCTTTACGACGGTTACCTCGGCCATCCGCTCCTTCGACCAGATTCAGCGCCTTGATTCCAGTCGGCGCGGGTTGGAACTGATCATTGATAGCACCACGCGATTTATCCCGGAACAGGGGATGCAGAGTTTTGTTGATGATGTCATTATCCAGTTCTCTACCCTGCTTGGGGTGGCGCCCCAGGGACTAGTCGTCGCTTATCAGGGAGTCCCCTTATCCGATGGGGCTGAAGGCGGAAAGGCAATTGTTCTATCCGCTGCCGGGCGTTTTTCCGGGTTGCAGGGAAAGTCTGTCGAGGCCGTTGACGAGACCGCAGTCAAAAATGTTTTGACGGAGTGCCTACAGGAAAAAAACAACCTGATCAGCAGCCACCATGTGGCCCTCTATATTGCCGGAAAATGCGGCCAGGATTTTGTCGGCTATTTCGAGTCAACACATCCCCTGGCGCATGTTGAAAGGCACCTGGTGGAGGTTTTTTGCGCCAACATTGCCATTTGCGGGGAAAACGTTGATCTCGTAAGCCGGCTGCGCAACACCGCCTACGTGGACCGCCTGACCCGTTTACCCAACCGGGTTGCCCAGATTGAAGCCATTGACCGTTTTCTGAGCCTGAATACCGGTGAAGGCATGGTGGTGGTATTGGCCGACATCGACCAGTTTTCGGAAACCATCGACATTCTTGGCTATCGTTTTGGGGATTTCCAACTTGAGGCGATTGCAAGACGATTGCGTAACAGTTTGCCGACCGAGGTCTATGTGGCTCGCATCGCCGGTGACGTGTTCAGCATTTTTGGCCGGGAGGAGACGGTCAATCTTGAATTCCTGCGGGAAATACTGGCGGCACCCTTTGAGGTCGAAGGCGGGCTGCAAAGCGTCTCCTTCTCTCTTGGCATGGTGCGCCTCGGCAGCGAGGGGCGCAGTGGCGCTGATCTGTTGCGCAATGCAGCCATCGCACTCAAACGGGCCAAAGTGGATGGGCCGGGCAACGATGCCTATTACACCCCGGAAGTGGCTTTTCAGACCAGAGATCATATTCGCTTGCTGCAAAGCTTGCGCAAGGCTTTTGACACCCGCAGTCTGTTTGTCGTTTACCAACCTCAGATTGAACTGAGTTCAGGAAGAACCATCGGCCTCGAAGCCTTGCTGCGCTGGCGGACGGAGGAAGGGGAGTTTGTTCCGCCCGACCGTTTTATCCCCATTGCCGAACAATCCGGATTGATCATCAGCCTCGGTAACTGGGTATTACGGACGGCGCTGCATGTCCGGCGTTCTCTGGCGGCTTCCGGTTATCCCTTGCGCATGGCGGTTAACGTTTCGGCCATCCAGTTCCGCCATCCCCAGTTTGTGGACATGATTGACGATGCCTTGCATGTGACCGGTACGGCACCGGAAGACCTGGAAATGGAAATTACCGAATCGGTCGCCATGTTCGGCTGGAATATGGTGTCGGAACGCTTGCAGGCATTGCGCCAGCGCGGCATCAAAGTGGCGATTGACGATTTTGGAACGGGTTTTTCTTCTCTCAGCTATCTCGACAAGCTGCCGGCGGACTGTCTGAAAATAGACCGTTCCTTTGTTGCTTCCCTGGGAGCAACTGAATCCGGCGAACGCATCGCTGAAATGGTCATCCAGTTGGGGCGCCAATTAGGAATGCGAGTGTTGGCAGAAGGCGTTGAATCAGCCGAGCAGATCAAGCGTCTTCGCTGGCTTGGCTGTACGGAGGCGCAAGGCTGGCATTATGCCAAGGCCATGCCCGTTGAAGCATTGACCGTCTGGCTTGCCGAGCAGACTGCCGGAGTTTCGACGCGCGCTTAGTACACTCCCCGGGCATTGAGGAATTCCTTGTAGCTCATATCCGATTTCAGAATATGGTTGCTCCACCACAGGATCAGGTACTCCAGTAGCTTGTGCAGGTTGGCCGTGCCAAAGGTGGCATCGCAACAGGTGCTGGTGACCACTTCGCAAAACTCCAGGTGCTCGGTATGTTGTTGATTGAAGCCGGGGAAACCATTTTTTTCCAGGCATTCTTCTTCCCGGCCGAAATGTCCTTCGGCGTAATTGAGGAGGGCGGTGAGTACACCCGTCACGGTGTCGGAATCGGCAGATTCGTCAATGCTGTCACCCAGAACATTGATCAGCCGGGCCAGTTCCTTGTGGTCTTCGTCAAATTGGCGGACACCGACGCATAGGGAATCGTTCCAGATTAGTTGATCCATCTTCAGCTCCTGCATCAGAATGTGACAATTTTGGAAAACCCCGAAACTTTCCGTTGCCGACCACCGCTTGATGATAGGCGTGTCGGGTAGTGAAAGCAAAGACCTTGGCCTGCTATCATTGTCATTATGCCGCACAATAAACTGAACGTCTCCGCCCGAGGCATGCTGGACGCCTACTTCAAGCTGTTGCAGGAACTCGGTTATGTTGCCGATGCCGCACAGGCATCGGCCGCCGAAAATCTGCAACGTCTTTACACCGATTTGCTGGCTTTCAAGGTAAACCGGAGCAGTACCTTCAAGCGTTTGCTTTCTCCACCAAAACCGCCAAAAGGCGTCTATTTCTGGGGAGGAGTTGGCCGGGGAAAAAGCTTTCTCATGGATTGCTTCTATAACGCGGTTCCCTACCGGCGTAAAAAGCGTATCCATTTTCATGCCTTCATGCAACAGATCCATCGCGACCTTGAAAAATTCAAGGGCGAACCGGACCCCATGCTCAAGATCGCCGCAGAGATTGCCCAGGATACCCGCCTGCTTTGTTTCGACGAATTCCATGTTTCCGACATTGCCGACGCCATGATTCTCAAGCGCTTGCTGGATGGCTTGTTTGAACAGGGGGTTATTCTGGTCATGACGTCCAATTATCCGCCGGACAGGCTTTATCCAAATGGTCTTCAGCGGGAAAATTTTCTCCCGACGATTGCCCTGCTCAATCAGAAAATGGACGTTGTCGAGGTTGATGCCGGTATTGACTACCGGTTGCGGGCTCTTGAACAGGTGGAGATTTTTCATTTTCCTGCCGATGATGTGGCCGAAGCAAAAATGCTGGATTATTTCCGCATGGTGGCTGGAGAAGAGGGTAGGGAAGGTGGTCAAATCACTGTGCTGGACCGCCAGATTGCCACCCGTCGCAGGGGAGCGGGCGTCATCTGGTTTGATTTTTCCATCCTTTGCGGCGGACCTCGTTCGCAGAATGATTATCTGGAAATATCCCGCGCTTACCACACGGTGTTATTGTCAAAAATTCCAAAAATGACCGTGCATCAGGCTTCGGAAGCGCGTCGTTTTACCTGGCTGGTAGATGTCTTCTATGATCACAAGGTGAAACTGATTGCGACCGCCGAGTGCGCGGCAGATGCCTTGTATACCGAGGGTACCCAGGCCTCAGAATTTGCCAGGACGGTAAGTCGTCTGACGGAAATGCACTCCAGGGAGTACCTGGCCCTGCCCCATAACGTGGAATGAAAGGAATCGCCGTGGTGCGCTTCTTTGCCCTTTTCCTCAGTTGCTGGCTGGGAAGTGCGCATGGCCAGGCCGAACTTGAAGTCATTCCATTGAAGAGTCGCAGCGTGGACCAGGTGCTTCCCGCCCTGCAACCCATGGTTGAGCCGGGAGGATCATTGTCGGGGATGAACAACCAGTTGTTTATCCGGGCTTCCCGGCGGAATCGGGAAGACATCAAGCGGGCTTTGGCCGCTATCGATGTCCCGGCCCGCCGTTTGATTATCCGGGTCAGCCAGACGCGGGGAGCTGATGACGGGAATCGCGGCGGGGCGGTGATCGGGGAGCTTACGTTGGGAAGCACCCGCCGGGTTGAAGGAAATGCGCAGGTGTGGGACACCCGTCGTGTGCACGACGAAAATTCCGGGCAGATGGTGCAGACCGTCGAAGGCGGCAAGGCCTTTATCCAGGTAGGCACGTCCCTGCCGCTCCCGCTGCGTCAGGTGGTGGCTGGTCCCGGCGGCATGGTGATCACCGACACAGTGGTTTATCGCGACATTGGCCAGGGCTTTTACGCCGAACCTCGCCTCAATGGCGACAGTGTAACCCTGGAAATCAGCCAGCAGGGCGACACTCAGGCCCGGTACGGGGCTGGTGGCGCTAACGTGCAGCACCTGTCTACCAGCGTTTCCGGCCGTCTTGGGGAGTGGATTGAACTGGGGGGAAGCGGTCGCCAGGTGCGCAGCAACGAGCGCGGTACGCTAAGTCTGTCCACTAGCGAAATGCGGGAAAACCGTTCTCTTTGGCTGAAGGTCGAGGAAGTGCGCTGACCGGCTTCGGCGTTTACCAGATGTGCTCAATCCCTTCACGGGCAAGACGGACATCGAGTTTGGCACTGGCCGTGTGTTCGGCAATGGCCTGGGCAAAGACGCTATCCAGGGCATCATCGCTGCGGGTTGGCTCGTGGTGGGTGCAGAACAGTGTCTGGGCGCCAACCGCCTTGGCCAGGGCGATGGAGCTGCCGTAGGTGCCATGGCCCCAGCCGCGCTTGGCGGGGTATTCGGCATCGGTGTAGGAGCAGTCGGCGACCAACACATCAATTCCCGACAAGGCCTGGCGAATGGCTGCTTCCTTTTCGTCAATCAGGTTCTGAAAGGAGGCAAAGCCATCGTCTTCGGGGCCGTAGATGTTCTGATGGGGTTCATGGTCACCGGTGAAAAAGAGAGACTTGCCGGCGCAATCGATGCGATAGCCGTAGTTGATTACCGGATGGTTGAGTAGAACCGGAGTGACAAGGGTTTCGCCGATTTGAACGGATTCGCCGGGGGCCAGGGAGCGATAATCGATATTGGCCCGCAGTTCGGCTTCACGAATCGGAAAAAAACTGTACTGCATCTGTACGGCCATGATCTGCTCGATGCCCTGGCCGGAAACCGGATCAAGGGGGCCATGGATGACAATGCGGTTTCCCGGAACAAAAATCGGAATGAAGAAGGGCAGGCCGTGAATGTGATCCCAGTGGGTATGGCTGATGAAAATATTGGCGGTGACCGGCATTTCACGGAGCAGTGACTGGGCGAGGGGATGGATGCCGCTGCCGCCGTCAAGGATGATCAGCGTGCCGTCATCCGCCCGTATTTCCAGGCAGGTGGTGTTGCCTCCACTCCTTACGGTGTGGGGGCCAGGGGTCGGGATGGAGCCGCGAACGCCCCAGAAACGCAGCTTCATGGTGGAGTCCTCGTCAGGAAATTAGCGAGAAAAGGCCTCTGCTTCGTGCAGGATTTTTTCCCTCTCGGGCAATGCGTCAAGAATTTCGGAATAATGATTGCCCAGCTTGCCGGCAATGCCTGACGGCAAATCTGGAATGTTCCGGCCTGCCAGGGCTTGCCCGGCGGCATCGAATTTTGCCAACTGGTCGGCCAAAAACAGGCAGCGGGTCAGATCGTCCTCCAGGGCAGAATGGTGCGCGCCAATGGCTTGCCCGAGCACTTCGGGAAACTGCCATTTGTTCACCAGCATGGCGCCGGCTCGCGTGTGATCGACGCCCAGAATACGCTGCTCGGCCAAATGCAGACTGATGGCTTCCTGGTCAGCCATGGCGAGCGCAGCGCGAAATTCGGCAGGTAGATTGACGGCAAAAACAACCTTGCCGAAATCGTGCAGCAAGCCGGCAATATAGGCTTCGCCCGGTTCGGCACTGCCCGTGCGCAGGGCAACCAGACGGGACAGACCCGCTACGGTGAGCGAGTGTTGCAGGTAGTCGCCGGTGTCAAAACCTGCTTCATTGCGTGCCGGAAGCATTCCTGCCGTGGTAATGGCCAGGGCCATGTTCTTGATGGTGTTGATGCCGAGCATGACCACGGCGTGACCAACTGATGAAACCTGCCGGGGCAGGCCGTAAAAGGCCGAATTGATGGTCTTCAGAATGCGGGCGGCCATGACCGGGTCTTTTTCCAGCACCTCGACAATGGCCTTGGGTTCAACGTTGATATCCCGAGTCAGTTCCAGCACGCGCTGGACGCTTTTGGGAAAGGCCGGCATGCGATCAACAGCGGTAATGAGGCGTTGTTCGATATCCATGCCGGTCGGCTCCGGTAAGTGGTACGGGGTCAGGCAGCGTTGAGCGCCTGATCAAGGTCGGCGATCAGATCCTCGATGTGCTCGATGCCTACGGACAGGCGGATCATGTCTTCCGATACGCCGGCCTTGGCCATTTCCTCGGCAGTCAGCTGACGGTGGGTGGTGGATGCCGGGTGACAGGCCAGAGTCTTGCAGTCACCGATATTGACCAGCCGGGTGACCAGGGCCAGAGCGTCCTGGAACTTGCCGCCGGCCTCGCTGCCGCCCTTGACGCCAAAGCTGAGAATGCCGGAAGCCCGACCGGCCATGTATTTCTGCACCAGGGCATGGTCCTTGTGTTCGGGGAGGCCGGCATAGTTGACCCAGCTCACCTTGGGGTGGTTTTTCAGGAAATTGGCAATGGCCAGTGCGTTGTCGCAAATGCGATCCATGCGCAGAGCCAGGGTTTCGACGCCTTGCAGGATGAGGAAAGCATTGAACGGAGAAATGGCGGCCCCCATGTTGCGCAGGGGGACGACGCGGGCGCGGCCTATGTAAGCGGCGGGGCCGAGGGCTTCGGTGTAGACCACGCCGTGGTAGATGTCGGCGCCGTGCTCGAAGGGCCGGCACAGGTAAGGGGAGGGGACGGTGTTGTCCACAATGACCGGCACGCCGTGCTTGTGGGCGATCTCGGCCAGTTTTTCGAAATCGGTGATGTTGCCCAGGGGGTTGCCGACCGATTCGCAGTAAACGGCCTTGGTTTTGCCGTCGATGAGTTTTTCAAAGGCTTGCGGGTCGCGGTAGTCGGCGAAGCGGACTTCGATACCGTATTGGGGCAGGGTATGGGCAAACAGGTTGTAGGTGCCGCCGTACAGGGTGCTGGAGGTGACGATGTTGTCGCCGGCCTCGGTGATGGTCTGGATGGCGGCGGTAATGGCGGCCATGCCGGAGGCCATGCAGAGGGCAGCAATGCCGCCTTCCATGACAGCAACGCGTTTTTCCAGAACGTCCTGGGTGGGGTTCATGATGCGGGTGTAGATATTGCCTGCCACCTTGAGGTCGAACAGGTCGGCACCATGCTGGGTGCTGTCGAAGGCATAGGAGGTGGTCTGGTAGATGGGAACCGCCACGGCCTTGGTCGTCGGATCGGGCGAGTAGCCGCCGTGTACGGCAAGTGTTTCGAGTTTCATCGGTGTCTCCCTGAGAAAAGTGTCAGTCTATCAGGCCTGGATGGTCTGGTTGAGTTGCTGGATCACGTTGGTGCTGCCAAGCATGATGAGTATGTCGCCAGCTTCCAGCGTGGTGTTGGATTTCGGGTAGAAACGGTAGCCCTCGTTGTGGCGTGACAGGGCAACCAGAGTGGCTCCCTCGGCATCGAGCAGGCCGGAGTCCGCCAAGGATTTGCCGATGGCCGGAGAAGTTACGGGAATACGGATTTCCTCGACCCGGATGGCCCTATCCTTGTTGCGCAGCATGATGTCGAGGAAAGAGACGACGTTCGGCCGGATCAGTTCCGACACCATGCGCAGTCCGCCGATGGCTTCCGGCATGACTACGCCGTCGGCACCCACCTGCTTGAGCTTGTCCCGGGTATCGGCCTCAATGGCCTTGGCGATGATGCGGATACCCGGATTGAGGCGGCGGGCGGTGAGGACCACGAAGAGATTGTCGGCATCGGTATGCAGGCAGGTCACCAGGCCGGCAGCGCGGGTAATACCTGCATCAATGAGTGTCGCATCAAGGGTGGCATTGCCGCGCAGGGCAGGGATGTCACGAGCGAGGAGGGATTCAGTCTTGTTTGCATCGTGGTCGATGACCAGGAAGGGCGTGCCGGTGCGCTGTAGTTCCTCGATGATGTGCTGGCCGATGGTGCTGTCGCCACAAATGATCTGGTGGCCTTGCAGGCCCTGTATGAGCTTGTTCATCTTGCGCCTTTTGAACAGTTCGTGCAGTTCGCCTTCGACGATGATGGCGGTGAGTGAGGACGTCGCATAGACCATGACACCGGTAGACAGCATGATGAGCAGCATGGTGTAGGTACGGCCTTGCGGAGTGAGCGGATTGGTCTCTCCGTAGCCGATGGTGCCGACGGTGATAACGGTCATGTACAGGCCGTCGGAAAAGCTCCAGCCTTCCACCCAGACATAGCCGATCGCTCCCAGAAAAATCAGGGCAAAGAGGGCAGCGAGCGAGAAGGCAAAGCGACGGTAAAGCATATGCAGTCCGGATTATAGCGCCGGACTGCATGGGCGGGCAGGGATAAATCAGGCAGGAATGAGGCTACCGTTGGCCAGGCGCACCCGTTCGCCGCGATACCAGTTGGCGGTGGCGGATTGGAGATAGGTGTGCACTGTACCGTCATCGAAACGAACGGTGACCTCGACCTGTTTTTCGCCGCGTACCGTTTTCTCCACCTGATTTCCGGCGTAGGCGCCGCCGACAGCAGCTGCGATGGTCGCCAGATCCTTGCCTTTGCCATGGCCAACCTGGTGGCCAAGCAGACCACCGATGACGCCACCGGCAATGGCGCCAAGACCGCTGCCTTCGCCAGCCGGTGCGATTTCACGCACCGCTTCAATACTGCCGCAGTCACGGCAGAGGTTGCGGACGGCTGGCGTGGCCAGGTTTTCCGGCAACATGCCCGGATCGGCGAGGGCGGATGTACGGGAGCTTTGGCTGCCGTGGCCGGCCACCTTGGGGGTGAGTGCGGGAGACTCGCGATGCTGGGTGGCGGAAACTCGGCGTGGTGGCTTGCTGCCTTCGGCGGCGACGGTGACCGTTGCGCCGGGTGGAATGGTCAAGGTGGTAGGAGCCTCGGTTTTCCCCGGGTTCGCGGGGGATGGGCCGGCTGGCAGGCTGGTGGGGATCGGAGGTGCAGGCAAGGCCGACGCTGCCATGGTGCTTGCCGGCGTTTCGGCCTTGTTTCCGGCCAGACCGACCAAGTGGGCGGTAGCGGCGAGGCTGGCCAGAGTCAAGGAACAGGCGGCGACCAAAATAAGGGGGTGAGTGGATCGGTGAGTGTTGTCCATGGTGCAACTCCATATGGTGGATTCGTAAGCTACTAACGTTTCTCCTGCGTGGCCCGGTGACGGCTGAAATATCGGCTTACAACTGGTCGCAGAAACGTGCAGATGGATACGCAAAACCTGTCGTCGGCAGCAAAGACGAAGCGTTTTTCCGGTGGAGATGGAGGCGGATGACGGAATGAAAATATTTTTGCCCTGAGTATTGAATTTCTGCCGGAGCAGCCGTAAATAAGATCGTGGAAGCAGTGACCGGAGGTGTGAAATGAACGTCGTATACAGCAGTGATCATTATTGGGTTCTGGCCTACCCGGCTCAGCAAGGTTTTGAACTGTTCGACAAGGCAAGCTTGCGCACCTTGTTCTTGCAGGGGCCGTTGGCGACCCACTTCCGCTCTGCCATGGAAGAAATCCCCGAAGGTGAACGCGATGAAGAAACCATTGATGAGTTTCTCGACGGTTATTGCAGGGGTTCCGCCAAGCCCATCGTCTTTCACTGAACTCAGGTTCCGTGTGCGGCTCTCGGGACGCTCACAGGGAGTCATGTTAGAATCCGGCCATTCGAACGATTGGCTTGAGGAAATCTGAAATGGGTGATGTGAATACCAGCTATGTCTCCGACCACACCCGGTGGATCAATGAGCAAATGGCCAGGAATCCGGCTTGGGCTGAGGATCAGAAGGCCGGTCGGGCCTTGTGGTGGGACAAAAAACAGACCGTGGAAGACACGGCTCGTAAGGCCGCGTCAAAGGTTGTGCAAAAACCTTATCCCTACGATGTGAATTTTTACGGCGAGTAATACTCCCTAGAAGACAATAAAAGGCCGGTCAATTGACCGGCCTTTTTGCATTGGCGGGGCCGAGGGGTGGCTTGGTTTGCCATGAGCGAGACTTCGCCGTCTTCGGCCCCTTTAACTTGCTGGCGACTGCGGATCAGCCCGTGAGCGGCTTGACCACGCGCTTGACGGCGGTGTCGTCAGGGTGCGGGTGGATGGTGAAACCGAGGCTGGTCATCAGCTTGAACATCTTGCTGTTGGTGGACAGCACGTCACCAATGACGGCACGGTAGCCCTTCATGCGGGCACAATCGATGAGGGCGCTCATCAGCTTGCGCCCGACGCCGCATTTTTGCCAGTTGTCGCCCACCGCCAGGGCAAACTCCACGGACTCCCCGTCGGGATTGACCACGTAGCGGGCAACGCCGATCTGGGTTTCCTTGCCATTGTCATCGGTTACGGTGCCGACCAGCGCCATCTCCCGGTCATAGTCGATTTGCGTGAAGCGGACCAGCATGGTCTGGGTAAGTTCGCGGATAGTATCCATGAAGCGGTAGTAACGCGATTCGTCGGACATGGATTTGACGAATTCCTGTTCCAGATCGGCATCTTCCGGGCGGATCGGACGGATAGTCACCATCTTGCCGTCATTCATCTGCCAATCCTGGATGAGGTGCACCGGGTAGGGGTAGATGGCCATGTGACCGTAGCGATCACCGCTGTTGGACGAGGCATGGTCGATGACGATGCGGGCATCGGCTGCAATGGCTCCGTGCTCGTCAACAATCAGCGGGTTAAGGTCCATTTCGATGATCCACGGCAACTCGCAAACCATTTCCGAGATGCAGATGAGCACTTCCTTGAGGGCATCGCGATCGACCGCCGGCATGTTATGGAATTCGCCGAGAATCTTGGAAGCCCGTGTCGAATCAACAAGATCCTTGGCCAGGAAACGGTTGAGCGGCGGCAGGGCGACCGAGCGGTCGCTAAATATCTCGACGTCGAAGCCACCGGCGCCGAAGGTAATGACAGGGCCGAAAATCGGATCGCGGAACACACCGATCATCAACTCGCGGCCATTCGGACGGGACAGGAAAGGCTCGATGGACACGCCATTGATGCGGGCATTGGGGTGCCGTTTTTTGACGGTTTCGATAATGTCGTGATAGGCGTTGCGTACGGCAGGGGCGTTGGTGATATTGAGGCGCACGCCGCCGGCATCCGATTTGTGCAGCAAGTCAGGAGAGTCCACCTTCATGGCGATCGGAAAACCGATCTGTTCAGCCAGCAACAGGCACTCGGTAGCCGAGCGGGCAACCATGGTTTGGGCCACCGGAACCCGGAAGGCGCGCAGGATGGCCTTGGATTCCATTTCGGAAAGCACCTTGCGGCGCTCGGCAAGCAGGGCCTCGATCAGCATCTTGGCGCCTTCGGTTTCCGGGCGGCCATGCTGGCGTGTGGGTTCAGGCGTTTGCAGCAGGAGCTTCTGGTTTCGGTAGTACATCGAAATGTGATAGAACAATTCGATGGCCGTTTCCGGCATACGGAAGGCGGGAATGCCCGCGTCTTCCAGCAGTTTGCGCGCGGCTGAAACCTGCTCTTCACCCATCCAGCAGCAGAGGATGGGTTTTTTGCTTTGCTCCGATACCTCGATGACCGCTTTGGCGACTTCCATGGGTTGGGTCATCGCCTGGGGAGTCAGCATGACCAGAATGCTATCTACGTTTTCGTCGGTGGAGAGCGCAAGTATGGCGTCCCGGTAACGGTCAGGGGTGGCATCCCCGGCAATGTCGATGGGGTTTCCGTGCGACCAGTTGGTGGGCATGCTCTTGTTGAGCGTGGCCATCGTTTCGTTGGTCAGTTGCGCCAGGGGGATTCCCATGTCGCCAGCGCGGTCGGCTGCCATGGCACCGGGACCACCGCCATTGGTAAGGATGGCCAGGCGGTTGCCTAGCGGGCGGAACTTGGAAGCCAAAGCCTTGGCCGCATAGAACAACTGGCCGACATTGGTGACGCGAACCACGCCGGCGCGGCGCACGGCGGCATCAAATACCGCATCCGACCCGGCGATCATTCCGGAATGGGTCTGGGCTGCCGCCGATCCGGCTTCGTGCCGACCGGCCTTGAGCAGGATAATGGGTTTGATCCGGGCAGCGGAACGCAGGGCGCTCATGAAGCGGCGAGCGTTGCGGATGCCTTCCACATACATCAGGATGTAGTGGGTGCGGTTGTCGTAAATCAGGTAGTCGAGAATTTCCCCAAAATCCACGTCGGCCGTGCTGCCCAGGGAAATGACCGAGGAAAAGCCGACGTCGTTGGATTTGGCCCAATCGAGAACGGCGGCACACATGGCGCCGGACTGTGAAACCAGGGCGAGGTTGCCGGCGCCGGCGGTAACCCGGGCGAATGTGGCATTGAGTCCGAGGTCCGGGCGAATAATGCCCAGACAATTGGGGCCGAGAATGCGCACGTTGTAGGAACGGGCGATTTCCAGCATCTTGCGCTCAATTGCGGCGCCGATGTGGCCGGATTCCGAGAAGCCGGCAGTGATGACAATAACGTTGCGGACGCCGCTGCGGCCGCATTGTTCCACCAGCTGGGGAACCATCTGGGCGCGGGTGGCGATGATGGCCAGCTCGACCCGGGCGCCGATTTCCTCGATGGATTTATAGGACTCCTGGCCCTGTACGGTTTCGTGCTTCGGGTTGATGGCGTACAGACGCCCCTTGTAGCCCGAGTTGAGGATGTTCTTGAAAATGACGTTGCCAACCGAGTTTTCCCGGTCCGAGGCGCCAATGACGGCAACCGATTTTGGTTCAAACAGGTTGGTCAGATAGTGCTGTTCTAACATGCCGTACCCTTAGATATAGTGTCGCTGCATCGTTATTGTGCAGCGCACAAATTATAGCACCCGTGGACAGGATAATCCATTTTGTCCATAGGTGATTTTGCCTAATCCGCCAGGACGCTGTCGATTTCAACCGGCTGGCGCAAGACCCGGTAAGCCGGGCATTTGTTGGCGATTTCCAGCATACGCTGGCGTTGCTCCGGAGAAAGCTGACCTTCGAGGGTAATGCGCCGGGTCATGCGGTCGAGAAGCTTGCCATCCTGATCGATCTTGTCATGCTCCAGTTCGACCGTTACCTTATCGAGAGAGATTTCCTTGCGCTCGGCGTACATGCGCAGGGTCATGGCTGTACAGGCACCCAGCCCGGCCATGAGAAAATCAAAGGGAGCCGCGCCGGCATCATCACCACCGGCGGCCAGCGGTTCATCGGCAAGAAGGTGATGGCGGCCATTGACGATGATTTCCTGCTGATAGCGGCCCTGGCCATTTTCCTTAACCACCACGGTATGAGACATGACGAATATTTCCCGGCAAAATTTTGCGCAAATGATACCCCCGTCGCCCTGGCTTGAACGTTATCTGTATCAAATTCCAAAAAAAGGCGTCGTACTTGATCTGGCCTGTGGGTCTGGCCGTCATGCGCGCTGCCTGGTCACCGCCGGCTACCGCGTACTGGCCGTGGACCGGGATCGTGCCGCTCTGGCCGAATTGGCCGGGCTAGAGCGGGTGAGCACCGTGGTCGCCGACCTGGAGGAAGAAAGCTGGCCTCTGGCCGGGCAGAGTTTTAGCGGCATTGTGGTCGCCAACTACTTGTGGCGCCCCCGCCTGCCAGACCTGTTGGCCATGCTGGAGCCGGGAGGGGTGCTGATTTACGAAACCTTCATGATGGGCAATGAACGGTATGGCAAGCCCGCCCGCCCGGATTTTTTGCTGCAATCCCAGGAGCTGCTGGACGTGGCCAGGGGGCACGGATTAACCGTTCTGGCTTATGAGGAAGGTTATACCGATCAGCCCAGACCGGCCATGCGGCAGGCAGTTTTTGCCGTCAGGCCTGGGTGATGGCCGTGGCCAGGGATTCGATTCCGGCAATCGACAAATCGTCCGTTGCCAGGAGACGAGGCCGATGCAGTCCGTGGAAATTGTTGTTCTGGGAGCGCCGGTAGAGTGGGTCGTAATGGAGTTCGAGCAGTTCACCGACCAATGGTGCCCAG
Organism: uncultured Rhodocyclaceae bacterium; assembly: GCA_964536245.1. Taxonomy (GTDB): domain Bacteria; phylum Pseudomonadota; class Gammaproteobacteria; order Burkholderiales; family Rhodocyclaceae; genus CAZHVZ01. Next base: position 14,380 of record CAZHVZ010000015.1, on the reverse strand, counting down.
GCGCCGTGGTCGATATAGTCGTTCCAGCGCTTCAAGGTTTCCTTGCTTTGCAGGTCTTTCAGGAATTCCAGCCGCTGTTTGAGCCACTCCGGATTCCTCGGAAAGTAGTCGTAGTCGCGTTGCAAAAAGTCGACCCGGGCCACCAAGTTTGCTTCAATGGTGCTGCACCGGCCAGCCCGAATGGCTTGCAGTAGCGCTTCCGGGACTTGCAGGCGGCCGATCTTGCGGCTTTCCGCTTCGGTATAAATGATCTGTTCCGGGTCAAAGGCGCTCAACTCCTCGACCAGACGGGTCTCGAACCATTTCTGGGAAGGTTGCGGGGTATCAGGCAGGGCGCCGAGAACCGAGCCCTTATGACAAGCCAGGGTTTCGAGATCGAGAACCTGTTTTCCCTGGCGGGCAATGGCTTGCAGGATGCGGGTCTTGGCACTGCCCGTGGTGCCGCACAGGACGTGGAAGTGAAAGCGCGGAGGCAGCGTTTCGAGTTGAGCCAGGACATGGCTGCGGTAGGTCTTGTAGCCCCCTTCAAGCTGGCCGGCATTCCAGCCGATGGAACGGAAAATGGTGGTCATGGCGCCGCTGCGATTCCCGCCACGCCAGCAATAGATCAGCGGGCGCCAGCTTTTCGGGCGGTCCAGGAAATGCTCCCGGAGATGGCGGCTGATATTCTCGGCAACCAGGGCAGCGCCAATTTTTTTGGCCTCGAAGGGAGAAACCTGCTTGTACAGGGTCCCCACCTCGATCCGCTGCTCGTTATCCAGCACCGGGCAGTTGATGGCGCCGGGAATGTGGTCTTCCGCGAACTCGGCGGGTGACCGAACATCAATGATTTCGTCAAAAATTCCCAGTTCCGCCAGGGGGGCAATACCGTGTTTCATCGGCCTATTTTAGCAGTGCTTCAAGGCTGGGCCAGATATTGTCAAGAAGCCTCGGCTGCGCCTCTGCCGTGGGGTGCAGCATGTCCGGCTGGAAAAAAGCCGGCTGCTCGGCAATGCCGGCCAGCAGAAAGGGCACGAGTGGGGTTTTGCTGCTCTTGGCAAGGGTGCTGAATACCTGCTGAAATTCCCCGGCATAGGGACCATAGTTGGGGGGGAGCAGCATGCCGACCAGCAGCGGGCGCGCTCCCGAGCGCGAGGCCGCAGTCAGCATGGCGGCCAGATTGTCCTGCATCTGGCTGAGGGGCAAGCCGCGCAGTCCATCGTTGGTGCCGAGGGCCAGAATGACCACGGTCGGGCGGGTTTTCTCCAGCGCTGCGGCCATTCGGCTTCGGCCGCCAGCGCTGGTTTCGCCGGAAATGCTCAGGTTGGCAACGCTATAATCAAGGCGTTTTTCCTTCAGCCTTTGTTGCAGCAACGCCGGCCAGGATTTTTCCGGGCGGATACCGTAGCCGGCAGAAAGGGAGTCGCCAAAGATCAGGATGGTCTTTTCCGCCCAGGCCGATGGCGTGGCAAACAACAAGGTCATCACGCACAGGATAATCCGCATGGCTGAAAAGTCGGTGGTCAAGGTAGTTGCAGGCAGTAAGGTGGTTGAAGTCATTGGTCTTGGCAAAACCGTCGAAAACGGTGGCGAGCCGCTGACGATTTTGCAGGATATTTCCTTTTCGGTCATGGCGGGAGAAAGTATTGCCATTGTCGGAGCTTCCGGTTCTGGAAAATCGACCCTGCTCGGATTGCTTGCCGGTCTGGATCTTCCCTCGGTCGGGGAGGTCCGCCTGAGAGGTCTTTCCCTGGCTGCCCTGGATGAGGATGCCCGGGCCGTTCTGCGCAGCAAGCAGCTCGGTTTTGTCTTTCAATCCTTCCAATTGCTGCCCTCGCTGACGGCCCTTGAAAACGTCCTCCTGCCTTTGGAACTGGCAGGGTGCAAAGGCGCGACGGAAAAGGCGTGCAACTGGCTGGAAAAAGTCGGGCTTTCCCATCGCCTCCGACACTACCCAAAACATCTCTCCGGCGGCGAACAGCAGCGCGTGGCGCTGGCCCGTGCCTTTGTTGATGCCAGCCTTTGTTCGGCAATCGTTCCATTGCTCCGGCTGAAGAGGTCGCCCATCGTGGCGGTTACTTCAGCTTTCGCGGTACAAGACGCCCGACCTGCGGCAGATTTCCGGCTCCTTCGTGCTGCCCGGCCCGTAACTTGGCCGAGTACTACTTTGTCTCGTCTTCGTCCCGGTAGGTTTCCTGGATATGACGTAGCTCCGGTTCCAGTTCGAGAAAAAGAGCGGCCAGCTCCGGATCAAAATGTTCTCCGGATTCTGTACGGATGTAGGTGAAGGCTTCTTCGATGGACCAGGAGCGTTTATAGACCCGTGGCGAGGTGAGGGCGTCAAAAACGTCGGCCAGAGCGCAAATTCTCCCGACCAGGGGAATTTCCTTTCCTTTCAGTCCCCTGGGGTAGCCCTTGCCATTCCATTTTTCGTGGTGGCTGAGCGCAACGTTACGGGCTTCACGCAGAACCTCGGCGTCGTGAACACCGATGATCTTGCCGCCGATTTCTGGGTGCTCCTTGATGATTTCAAACTCTTCCGCTGTCAGCTTACCGGGTTTGAGCAGCACGTCGTCGGGAATGCCGATCTTGCCCACATCATGCATCATCGAGGCATACATGACGACGGTTGCCCGCTTGCTGTCCATTCCCAGGCGCTCGGCCAGAAGGCGTGAAAAGTGGGCCATGCGCAGCGTATGGGCACTGGTTTCGTTGTCGCGAAATTCCGCAGCACGGCCCAGCTGGTAAATCAGTTCCATCTGGGTGGTTTCCAGTTGCAGCGTGCGGGCGGCAACCAGTTCCTCAAGATGGTGACGTTCATCCCCCAGGGAAAGATGGGTGCGTACTCTCGCCAGCAGAATGGCCGCCTGCATCGGTTTGGTGATGTAGTCGGCGGCCCCCAGACTGAACCCGTAGGCGACATCTTCCACCTCGCTGCGGGCGGTGATGAAAATGACGGGGATATCCTTGGTCTGCGGATTGGCTTTCAACTGGCGGCAGACATCGTGTCCGTTCATTTCCGGCATGACCACATCAAGCAGAATGAGATCGGGCCTCGGTTCCCGGTTGGCCAGGGCAAGGGCAATATGCCCGTTGGTGGCAACTTGCATGTCATACATCGGCTCAAGAATACCCCGGATGAGGTCAATATTGTCCGGGGTATCGTCCACGACAAGAACGGTGCTTTTGAGAGATGATCGGGGCTTCATGGTTTTTGCTCAAATATTTCGCCCAGTTCCATGGCATGGGCGATTTCCTGAAGTTGTTTCAAGGCTTTTTCATAGTCATAGCGGCGCATGGATTGGTTCAAGTTTGCTCCGAAATCAGACCACCGGGTAGATGCCAGCCCTGAGCATAACTTGTTGACCGGTATTTCTGCCTCCGATTTGTATTGGCCGAGCAAGTCAATGGCTTCGCGGATCAGTCCGGCCAGGTAATCCGGAGCAACATCCTGCGGCAGCGGCAGCGGTGGCTGGGGTGCCGGGAGCAGGAGGGGGAGGCTGGCAATTCCCGCCAGAACCTTCTTCATTTCGATTTCTACGGGAGGCAGCAGATCAAGCCAGGCAGCGCCATGCCCGGCGGTCTGCAAGCGGCTTTCCAGTTCCCTGGCCGCTTTGGCCAGGCCTTCGGCACCGATGCTGCCGGCCAGTCCCTTGATGGTGTGTAGCTTGCGCAAGGCCGTTTCCCGCTCTTTCGGCAGTTCAAGCAGGGCACGTATTTCCCCGGCAAATCCGCCATGCCGCTCGGCGAAGTTGACGAGTATGGTGCGATACAGGCTTTCATTTCGTCCCACCCGGCGGAGTCCTGTTCTGGTGTCAATGCCTTCCAGGCAGGGAAAATCTGATTCGGATTCAACGGGGGGGGTAGCAGCCGCCAGCTGGCGGAATTTTTCCGGGAGCTGCTGTTTCAAAGCCTGGTAGAGCGCCACCGGTTCAATGGGTTTGCTGATGTAGTCGTTCATCCCGGCGTCGAGGCAGCGCTGGCGGTCACCGGACATGGCGTTGGCGGTCATGGCAATGATCGGTACGCGGTAGCCCCGCTGACGCAGCTTGCGGGTCGCCTCCAGGCCATCCATGTCCGGCATCTGGATATCCATGAGGACCACATCAAAGTTTTCCCCGGCGCAACAGTCCAGCGCCACGCTGCAGGTCGGGGCAATACTGATGCGGGCACCTACCCGTTGGAGCAATTCGCGGGCGACCTGCTGATTGATTTCGTTATCTTCAGCAAGGAGAACATTCAGTCCGGGGAAGTAGAACTGACTGGCCGGAGTATTTTGATTGAGATCGGCACCCTGATCCCGTGGTGGATAGCCAAAGGCATCGGTGATGCTGTCAAAAAGGGCAGAACTCTGAACCGGCTTGCTGACGACACCGTTAATGATCTGCATGGCATCGGGTTCGGCGGCCAGCACATTATGGCCGTACAGGGAAAGCAGAAGGATGACCGGCGGTGTGGCGGACGGGGCCAGTTCGCGGATACGGCGGGCGATGGCGAGGCCATCCATCTCCGGCATTTTCCAGTCCACGATCACCAGTCGATAGGGCGACCCGGAGGCGGCGGCTTGCTCGAACAAGGCCAGGGCATCCGGTCCGCTGGCGGCTTGGCTGACCGCGAAGGTGAAGGATTGAAGCTGCTGGAACAGGGTCTGGCGTGCCCGGCTGTTGTCGTCCACCAGCAGGGTCGGGAGCCGGTGGATGTCGCGCGGCATGGGGGGGAGCGCCTGGCGCGGAGCCTCGCGGCTCCGGCCCAGGGTGACGGTAAAGTGAAAGGTGCTACCCTGCTCGGGGGCGCTATCGACCCAGATTTGCCCTCTCATCATTTCCACCAGCCGCTTGCTGATGGACAGCCCCAGCCCGCTTCCACCGAAGCGGCGAGTGGTCGAGCTATCCGCCTGAACGAAGGGCTGGAACAGTTTTTTGATTTGCTCCTGGGTGATGCCGATCCCGGTATCGCTGACGGAGAAGTGCAGTGTGGCCGTGTCCCTGGTGCTGCTTTCGAGCTGGATATCAATGCCGATTTCCCCCTGCTCGGTAAACTTGACCGCATTGTTGGTCAGATTGATAAGGATCTGGCTCAGGCGCAGGGGGTCGCCAACCAGATAACGGGGGATGCGTTGATCGACCGATAACAGGAATTCAAGGTTTTTTTCTTCGCATTTGGCGGCGGCAATCGCAATGACATTGCAGGGCGGGGGCCGAACGCTCTACCTGTTTCAGATAGCTTTTTTGCTGACCGCTGAGGTCGGTTTGCAGGCACAGGTGGGTGAGTCCGATAATGCCGTTCATCGGGGTGCGTATTTCGTGGCTCATGGTGGCCAGAAAATCGCTTTTCAGCCGATTGGATTCTTCGGCCAGGTTTTTTGCCCGGAGCAGTTCCTCGGTAATGCGCCGGCGCTCGGTGATGTCTTCCTTGACGGCAACAAAGTGGGTGATGGCACCCGAGTCGTCCCGGATGGGGGAAATCAAAACGGATTCGACCATTAGTTCGCCATTCTTGCGCCGGTTGTGGATTTCACCATGCCACTCGTTGCCGGCCAGAATGGAGGACCACAGCTGTCCGTAAAACTCCTTGCTGTGGATGCCGGAGCTGATCAGGCTGGGAGTTCGTCCGATAGCTTCTTCCCGGCTGTAACCGGTTGTTTCGGTAAACCGGCGGTTGACATATTCAATGGATCCGCTGACATTGGTGATGACTACTGAGGCAGGGCTGTTTTCCACTGCCCGGGAGAGTTTGAGCAGATTTTCGTGACTGCGCTTCTGCTCGGTGATGTCCTGGCCGGTACCCCGGTAGCCGGCAAAATTGCCGTTCGGTTCAAAGTGAGGGATGCCGCTGACTGAAATCCACTGTACGCCTCCCAGTTCGTTGCGGATGGCATATTCAAAGTTCCGGAAGGGCAGGTGCTGCTCAAGAAGTTGGCAATGGGCAGCGACTTCGCCCGGAGGGTTCAGATTGTCGATGGCCAGGATCTCGCCCCGGGTTTTGCCCAGGGCTTTTACCCGCAGGTGATTGATTTCGGGAGCGAACAGATCGGAGAAATAGCAGAAATGAAGGGTTTCGTCCATTTCCCAGAACCAGTCGGCTGAACTGCTGGAAAAATCCCGGAAGCGTTCCTCGCTATGGCGCAAATCTTCGCTAGCCTGCTTCAGGGTGCTGATGTCGGTGTGCGTGCCGATGACTCGCCAGGGCCAGTTGTTTTCGGCACGGTAGACCTTGCCCCTGGCCTGTATCCACTTGTTGTCCCCATTTTTGCAACGCATGCGGTACTCAGTGCTGAAGTGATCGATCTTGCCATCCAGATAGGCTTCCAGTTGAACCATGGCTCGGGACATGTCTTCCGGAACAACGTGGTCTTTCCAGTCGTCGATGGTGTGCCAGGCTTCCGATGCCGAATAGCCGAGCATTTCCATGTAGCGCGGGGAATAGACGACATGGCCGGTTTCCACATTCCAGTCCCAGACTCCCTCCCCGGCGCCTTCGAGAGCGTACTTCCAGCGCTCTTCTGTTTCGTGGACAAGCTGGGCTGCCTGTTTGCGTTCGCTGATATCGGTAATAAAGGCAATCAATATCCCGTCGGGATAGTGCGCCGACTCCCGGAAATGGAGGGCTATTTCAACAGGGATCAGGCTACCGTCCTTGCACTGGTTTTTTCCCTCAAAACGCAGGGAGCCTTGTTTTTTTGTCTGGGCGGCAAAAAACTTGAGTTGATCCAGGGTTTGGCCGGGAACGCAATCCGTACTGCTCAGGGCCAGCATTTCGTCCCGGCTGTAACCGAGCATTTCGCAGGATCGGTCATTGGTGTACAGGACCTGACCGGTGGCAACCTCTATCCAGCGAATGCCGATGCCGACCCGGTCCATGGCGAACTGGGTTTCATTGAGATCATGGTTGATGGCTTCCAGTTGCAGGGTGCGGATCCGGACAGTCTGTTCCAGGTGTTCCCTGGCTTCGTTCAATTCGGCCCGGTTTTTCTCCTGTTCGGTAATGTCGCGCACGATGAGCGTCGCCAGAACCGAGTCATTGACCTGATAATGGCTGAGACTGATGCATACGATGGGCGTATCGCCTTGGGCAGTGAGGGCGCGCAGGGTGAACTCGGCACCCATGGGGACGTGTTGAGGTGCCGCAAAATAGTCGGCCATGTTGCCGATTTGTGCGGTGTGGAACAAATTCGGGATCAGTTGCTCGATGCCCATCTGGAGCAAGAAGCCATTCTCATAGCCATAAAATTGTTGGGCCATCTGGTTGGCCCGGATAATGCGGCCATCCGCGCCGAAAACCAGCATGGGGTCCGGTGCGGTATCGATCAGCGTGTTCAGGTGGGCTTTTGTCTTGGTGGCGTTCTGATTGGCCAGGGAAAGAGATTTGTTCTGCTCAATCATGCGCAGAACCAGCCAGCACACGCCGCTGGCAATCAGTGCGAAGACAAGGGAAAGAAAAGTGATGATGCGGCGCTCGACGGTCAGGCTGTTTTCGACGTCGCCCGGGGCAATGCCGACCACCAGGGTGAGCGGGTAATCCGCAACCTGACGATAGAGAACGGTGCGCTCAATGCCATCCACGGCACTGACGGCATTTTCCAGTGTACCGGAGGGCTGCTTTTGCAGACTTTCAATCCACGGTGCGTTGGAAAAGACCGTTTCGTATTGCTCCGGCCGGGCCGCCGGTTCCCGGGCGATCAGCCGGGGGGCAGTGGTCCAGATAGACTTGAAACCGTTGGCGCCGAGGTTGATGTTACGCGTGTAGCTGGCCAGGTGATCCGAATTCAGGGAGGCGACGATTTCTCCGTCAAACTCGCCATTCTTGAGGAGCGGGCGGGCGATCCGGAATTGTCGCTGGCCACTCAGCTTGCCAAGTCGGGTATGCCCGATGTGCAGGCCATCGCTCTTCTGGCTGCGCAGGTAGATAAAGTGGTCTACCTCGGAAACGTTGGGCAGCAAGGGCGTCTTGTCCGGAGGGGTTTCCGACTGGAAAAGAACTCTGCCCTGACGGTCGATAATGGTGATGATGCCGGTGATGGTATTTACCCGGGCGGGCTTGCTCTTGACCAGAAACTCCCGCAATTCCTCACCAGCCCCCTGGGTCTCATAGAAACTGCGGGCGGAAAGCAGAAAATGGTCGGCAAAGTCGAGCTGCCGCACAACATTTTCCTCAAAAGCCAGCAAGGCGGTCTGGGCTTCGGACCCTGCCCTGGCGTGGCGTTCTGCCAGCATTTGATGGTATACCGACCAGCAGGCGTAGGTGGAGAAAACGATGGCTGCTACCGTCAGGGCAATGACTTGGCAGGCTGCCCGGCTCAATCCACGATGGTTTGGGCGGACGACAGCGGGTGATGCGCCCATGGTGTTTAGCTCAGCTTGAAGAGGGTGCCGAACTTGGCCAGGTCCATGGCGCTACGGACTATGCCGGTTGTTTGGGTCAGAGAGATCTTCTTGCCGCCAGCGTCAGCCATTTCCCTGGCCATCAGGAGCATGCCGAGTCCGGCGCTGTCGATGTAGCTGATTTCTTCAAAGTTGATCTGCAATTCCGGCTTGTCTATTTTCAACGCTTCAAGCAGGGCATTGCGAAATTCACGGGTGGATTTCAGATCCAGCTTTCCGGAGATCCGGAGTTCGGTGTAATCCGTTTGGGAAATGACTTCTGCTTTCATGGGGCTTTCCTCTGAATTCCTGATGTATCGGGGATCAAAAAAGACGGGTGCAGTGGCTTCCGGAACCCGCTGTTCCGGATGGCGTTTGCCTTCCGGTGGATCAGCGGGCGGCGGAGCGAATGGTGATGGATCAAATCTGCACCTCGGCCAGGGTAATGTCGTCGGTAAAAACGGCGCTGCCGGAAAACTCCGTCAGTGTTTCGGTAATAAATTCGAGAGGGGTGTCGGGGCTGAGCGCCATGAGCATTTGGCCAACCCGCTCGACATTGAACAATTCGCCGTCGGGGCTGGCGGCCTCGGTCAAGCCATCGGAGAACAGGTAAAGGCGTTCACCGGGCGTGACGTCAAAGTGCTCGCATCCTTCCGCGATGGCCAGGGTGCTGAAAATGCCGAATGGAGGCAGGCAGGTGGCCGCAATCCGGGTGCGCACCTGGCCGTCGCCGGCGATGAGGAAAAAATCCGGCAGGGCGGCATTCCAGGCTCGGACGGTCAGGCGGTCAGGGCTAACTTCGGCCAGACCGCCGGCCATGAATATTTCCGCCGGTAACTGCCGGACCATGATGTCGTTAACGGTGGAGAGCAGCTTTTCGGCGGACTCTCCGGCTGCGGCCATGGTGTAAAAGACATGGGCGATGAGCGGGGCGCCCAGGGCGGCGGGTAGACCGTGGCCGGTAAAATCGCCGAGGAGAATCCATTGGCGTTCGTCCGGGGTGAAGACGGAAAGTAGAATGTCGCCACTGGTCTGCTCAACCGGAGAAAGCAGATAGCGCAGGCGGCGGTCATCAAAGGATTTGTCCGTGCGCATGCGAACAATGATTCTTTCCACCAGTTCCCGCTCCATGACCAACTCGTCATTGCGGATCTCCACCACGCGCTGGGCCTGGCGCAGGGCGAGGTGGGTCGCCACGCGCTGGCGCACCACCACCGGGTTGAAGGGTTTGGTGATGTAATCCACGGCTCCGGCTTGCAAGCCCCGGATTTCGCTCAGGGTGTCGGCCAGGGCAGTGATGAAGATCACCGGAATGTCGCGCCCTTCCGGGCTGGCCTTGAGCGCTTCCAGCACTTGATAGCCGTCCAGGTCCGGCATCATGATGTCGAGCAGGATGAGGTCGGGGGTCGCACTGCCGGCGACGATCCGGAGGGCAATTTCGCCGTTGATGGCAGGACGTACCGAGTAGTTGTCCTTGAGCGCTTCCTTGAGCACGTCAATATTTTCCGGTGTGTCATCGACCACCAGAATAGACGGCTTTTCCCCTTTGGGCTCAAGCGGCATCAGACTTCCCTCCATTGCTGGAAAGGCTGGCCGGACTTTGCCTGGCTGCCCTCCCTCTTTGGACGGATTATGCCGCTGTTCCTGAACAAGCGGGCGTTTTTTTAGCCGGAGAAAATGTTCTCCGGCCAGTTTCTATTTGGCCTGTTTTTTGCGCACGATCAGGCTGCGCCGTTCGTCTTCCGGATAGGCGTAGACGATGCGGCCGTTTTTTACCTCGCCCATGACGACCATGTTTTCGCTGATCGCTTCATGATCGCTGGCGCTGAACGGGTGGTCATAGGTGGTTATGACGCCGAATACCGGTTTGCTCAGATTTTCCAGCGCTTCCCTTAGCTTCGGACCGTCCGTGCCGCCGGACTGGATGAGGGCGGCAATCAACAGGTAGAGGGAGTCGTAGCCCTGGGCGGCGGAAACTGCCGACGGGATGCGCTGGGTCTGGTTGGCGCGGTGATAACTGACGATGAAACCGGTGCGGCGGGAATTGCCGGCCTCTTCGATGAAGGTTTGCGGCATGTGGGCGCCTTCGGCATTTTTTCCGGCAGCTTCGATAAAGTTGGGCAGGGACAGGGGCCAGCTGCCGATCATTGGTGGTGTCCAGCCCATTTTTGCCCGACCGTTGGCGATGGCGGCCAGCTCCGGGCCGATGGCGTAGGTCAGGATGGCTTCGGCACCGGCATCCTTGGCCCGTTTGAGCGCCTTGGACAGGTCAATGGTACCGAGATCAAAGCGTTCGATGATTACCGGTGCGAGATTGAAGCGGGAAAGCTGTTCGAGGAGCTGCTCCCGCCCTTGCTCCCCGTAGGCCGTGCTATCGTGAAAAATGGCCAGCTTGGTGAATTTTCGGCGTTCAACGGCTTCCCGGACAATGAGGGCAGACTGGATGCTGTCGCTGGCGGAGTTGCGGAAAATGTAGCTGTGTTGATGGTTCGGGGGAAGGAATTGGCCGGTGATGCGAGTGCCTGTCGCGACATTGTTGATGACCGGAATGCGGGCTTCCTGGTAGGAGCGCTGAGCAGCCAGGGCGACGCCGGTATTGATGAACCCCAGGGCGGCGACCACCTTCTCCTTCTCGATCAACTCCTGGGCAATCCGTTTTGCCGTCTCGGGATCGGCCTTGTCGTCCCGTTCCACCAGCAGGATGTTTCTACCGAATATACCGCCGCCGAGATTGATCTCCTCGGCGGCAACCCGTACCCCGGCCAGCATGGACGTTCCCATGGGGGCGGAGGAACCGCTGTAGGGACCGGTTACGGCAATGCGGATGGGGTCGGCGGCAAAGCTGCTGGTGAGCAGCCCGGCGGTCAGCAGGGCGAACAAGGGGCGAAAGAGATTCATGGCGGCTCCGATGGTTGATGAGCAGACCATAGCGATACCGGGGGAAGATGAATAGTGGGGGTACTCCCAAGAGGGAAAACCCTGACCGCCAGCCGCTCGGGCCTAGATGACGTATTTTTGGTCGAGGCAGGCCATGGCGGCCCGTTTGCCGCTGCGCACGGCGCCTTCCAGAGTAGCGGGATAAGGCGCCCAAGTGTAGTCGCCAGCCTGCCAGACGTCGGGGTGGGCCGTGGCGTGCAAGGGGCGGGCGAGGTCCGGAGTGCACGAGAAGGTGGCCCGTTTTTCGCGGATGACCTTGTGCCAGAGGGGGGGGCTGGTCAAGCCGAGTTCCCCGTGCAGGGTCTCGGCCAGGGTCGTGTCATGCAGCGTTTCCCAAGGGCCGTGGCCGCTATGGATGCAGGCCAGCAGTCCGCAGCCCCGGTCCACCACCCATTGCCCGAAGCCGCCGACAAGGCTGATCAGGGGGAAAGGCAGGCGGCAGGCGGGGCTGTATTGGAGATATACGGTTGCGATGGCCTCGAATTCAAATTCAGCCTCCAGTTCGCCGAGCAATTTGGCTGCGTGCTGGGGGGCGGTGGCAATGATCGCCTTGTCGAAAGCTTCTCCGCTGACCCATACCCCGTTCTGCTCTTTTTCAACCGTGTGAATGCGGGTGGCACGCCGGATGTCGGCGCCCCGTGTTTCCAGCCAGCGGGTGGCCGGGTCGGGCAGAAGGCCGCCCAGATCGAGCCGGGGGATGAGCAGGTCGGTGTCTTCCCGGCGGGGGCTGCCCAGGCTGTCGCGCAGGATGTTGGCGAATATCCGGGCGGAAGCTCTTTCCGCCGGAGTGTTGAGGGCCGCCAGACAAAGCGGCTCCCACAGGTGGCGGCGCAATAGGCCGGTCTGGCCGGCGCGATCGAGCCAGGCAGCCACACTGAGGTCGTCTCCGATCTGGAATTGTTTCTTTTTCAGGCCATCCATCCAGCGGGCGGTGGCCAGTTTTTCCCGCAGGCTGACCCGCCGGGCGGTCAACAGCCCCCAGGCGAGATTGAGCGGCGCCGGCCAGCGGGAGAGGCGGAGGTGAAAACCGCTGTTGTCAGCCACTTGCAGCGGGCGGCGGTCAAAAACCCGATCCGGGTTGATGCCGATCTGCCGCATCAGCGAGAGGGTTTCCGAATAGGCGCCGAGAAGGATGTGCTGGCCGTTATCCAGGGTTTGGCCAGCGATTTCCACGCTGCGGGCCCGCCCTCCGAGATGGCGTCCGGCTTCGAAGAGCACCGCCCGATGGCCCTGTCCGGTGAGTTCGACAGCGGCGGCGATGCCTGCCCAGCCGCCGCCGACGATCGCAACTTTCATGCGAAGGCCCAGGTCTTCCAGGCGATCCAGAGCTTGCGCACCGGGGTAAGGGCAATCCGCTGGTGCAAGACCTGGCAGTTCTCCTGTTTGATTTCGTCAAGCAGGGTGCGGTAAATGGCCGCCATGATCAGGCCGGGGCGCTGGGTCTTTTTGTCTACCGCCGGCAGTTGGGAAAGAGCCTGGTCGTAGTATTTTTCCGCCCGCGCAATCTGGAAGGCCATGAGAGCCTGAAAATTTTCGGAATAACGGGAGTTGAGAATGTCGGCAGCCGCAACGTTGAATTGCCTAAGCTCATCCATCGGGATGTAGATGCGCCCCCGCCGGGCGTCTTCCCCGATGTCACGGATGATGTTGGTGAGCTGGAAGGCAATGCCCAGATCATGGGCGTATTTCTGGGTCTGCCGGTCCTGGTAGCCGAAAATTTCCGCAGCCAGCAGACCGACCACGCTGGCCACCCGATAGCAGTAAAGGGACAGGCCCTTGAAATCGAGATAGCGGGATTGAACCAGGTCCATCTCCATGCCGTCGATGATTTCCAGCAACTGCTCCCTCGGCAGGTTGAACTGCCTGCCGGCGGCTTGCAGGGCCAGGCCAACCGGATGCTGGGCCTGGCCGAGGGCGACCCGTTCCACCTCCTGCCGCCACCACACCAGTTTGGTTGCGGCAACTGCGGCATCGGCGGTTTCATCCACCACGTCGTCCACCTCGCGGCAGAAGGCATAAAGGGCCATGATGGCGCGGCGGCGCTCAAGAGGCAGGAAAAGAAAGCTGTAGTAAAAGGACGAGCCGCTGGCCGCACACTTGTCCTGGCAGTATTGATCGGGTGTCATGGGCTACATTGTAAGGGAACGACCGGCGAGTACGGCCCAATCCCAGGGGCCAAGTTTGGGTCGATGGCGCCAGACGTCGCCGCGCACCTTGCGCAGCCGGTCAAGAATGCGCAAACCGCCTTGTACGGTCAAACGGATTTCCCAGCCCATACGACCGGGCAGGGCGTGGACGAGGGGGGCGCCGCGCTGCATGAGTTCGTGGGCGCGGTCAATCTGGAAGTCCATGAGTGCAGCCCAGTTGGCGGACCAGCGTCCGGCGGCGATATCGTCTTCGCTGATGCGAAAGCGGGGCAGATCCCCTTGCGGAAGGTATACCCGGTCCTTCTGCCAGTCGATGGCCACATCCTGCCAGAAATTGATCAGCTGGAGGGCCGTGCAGATGCAGTCCGACTGTTCCAGATGATGGGCTTCGCAACGGCCAAAGAGGTATAGCACCAGCCGGCCCACCGGGTTGGCCGAGCGGCGGCAGTAGTCGAGCAATTCCGGAAAGTCGGCGTAGCGCTTCTTGACGACATCCTGGGCGAAAGCATTGAGCAAATCGGAGAACAACGCAACAGGCAGGCGGTATTCGGCGATGATTCCGGCCAGGTCACGGAACTGTTGGGTGTGCGGCGCCGTTCCGGCGGCGATGCGGTCCAGTTCCTGCTGGTAGGCGGCCAGGCCGGCGAGACGCTCCTCGGGGGAGGCATCTCCTTCGTCAGCGATGTCATCGGCACTTCTGGCAAAGCGGTAGATGACTTCAATCGGTCGCCGCAAACGGGCAGGGACGAGAAAGGAGGCGACCGGGAAGTTTTCGTAATGATCAACGGGCATGGCGGCCATTTTACTTGGGGAAGCAGGCCCGCCAACAGTAAATCAACGGTCGGAGTAATCCCGCTGCTGGTTTTGATTTTGCCGGCCTGCGCTGCTGCGAGCGTGTTTGCCGTGCTACCTTTGACCCTGTTTACGACTGAACAACAATCAAGACATGGATGCGTC
>CAZHVZ010000014.1:24162-41321 GCA_964536245.1 uncultured Rhodocyclaceae bacterium | reverse complement strand
AGCTTGGGGAAGACTTCCTTGGTGTAGTCGCCGCCCTGGCAGGTAATGATGATTTCGCAGAATTTCAGAGCGTCGATATTGGTAGCATCCTGCAAGGGCAGTGAGGCTTCCTTGCCGCCGAAAACCGGTGCCTTGCCGCCGGCCGCCGAAGTAGAGAAATACACCGGATCGATGTGGGCGAAGTCGCCCTCTTCCACCATGCGCTGCATGAGAACCGAACCCACCATACCACGCCAACCAACCAGACCAACCTTCTTCATTGCATCACTCTCCGTAGAAAACCTTAACTCTTACAGGGCTGCCAGCACGGCGTCGCCCATTTGCCTGGTACCGACCCTGTTGGTGCCAGCTTCATAAATATCCCCGGTACGATAACCCTGAGCAAGAACTTTTTTGACCGCACTTTCGACGCGAAGTGCCGCCTCTTCCAAGCCGAAGGTGTAGCGCAGCATCATCGCCGCCGAAAGGATGGTGGCCAGGGGATTGGCCACGCCCTTGCCGGCGATATCCGGAGCCGAACCGTGGGAGGGTTCGTACAAACCTTTCTGCTTGTCGTCCAGAGAAGCCGAAGGCAGCATGCCGATGGAACCGGTGAGCATGGAAGCTTCATCGGACAGGATGTCGCCGAACATGTTGCCGGTAACCATCACATCAAATTGCTTGGGCGCCTTGACCAGTTGCATGGCGGCATTGTCCACCAGCATGTGGGACAGTTCAACTTCCGGGTATTCTGGCGCCAGTTCGGTCATTACGTCACGCCAGAGTTGGGTGCACTCCAGCACATTCATCTTGTCCACCGAGCACACCTTCTTGTTGCGCTTCATGGCCGCCTCGAAGGCAACCCTACCAATACGGCGGATTTCGCTTTCGGTGTAGTGCATGGTGTTGAAGCCAAAGCGCTCACCATTGCGGTTCTCGATACCGCGTGGCTGACCGAAGTAGATGTCGCCGGTCAGTTCGCGAACGATCAGGATGTCCAGCCCGGCAACCACCTCCGGCTTGAGGGTTGAGGCATTGGCCAGCTCCGGATAAAGAATGGCCGGGCGCAGGTTGGCGAACAGGTTCAAATCCTTGCGGATACCCAAGAGGCCACGCTCCGGACGTTGCTCGCGGGGCAAGGCATCCCACTTCGGGCCGCCAACGGCGCCGAGCAAAACTGCATCGGCAGCTCGGGCCAGCACTTGGGTGGCCTCGGGATAAGGATTCCCCGTGGCATCGACTGCCGAACCACCGAGCAAAGCCTCTTCCATTTCAAACCTGAGATCAAGGGCGTTGAGAACACGCACCGCTTCAGCAGTGATTTCCGGCCCGATGCCGTCCCCCGGCAGTACACAAATCTTCATTTTCTTTCCTTGTTACGCGAACAGCCAAGGCTGCTCGACACGGCGTTTTTCTTCAAATTCATGAATCCTGTCGGCATGACGCAGGGTGAGGCCGATATCGTCCCAGCCGTTCAACAGGCATTCCTTGCGGAAGGCGTCGATCTGGAAGGGAATGCCGTAGCCGTCCGGACGGATGACGGCCTGAGCATTCAAGTCCACCACCAGCTTGTAGCCCGGCGTGGCTTCGCTCTGCTTGAACAGTGCTTCGATTTCGGCGGCCGGCAGAACGATGGGCAGGATGCCGTTCTTGAAGCAGTTGCTGAAGAAAATGTCGGCAAAGCTTTCGGCAATGATGGCGCGGAAGCCGAAATCGAGCAGCGCCCACGGTGCGTGCTCACGGGAACTTCCACAGCCAAAATTCTGGCGGGTCAGCAAGACCTGCGCCCCCCGGTAGCGCTCCTGATTCAGAACGAAATTGGGGTTCTTCGGACGGCTGGAACAGTCCTGGCCCGGTTCGCCAAAATCCATATAGCGCCACTCGTCAAAGGCGTTCGGACCGAAACCGGAGCGCTTGATCGACTTCAGGAATTGCTTGGGGATGATGGCGTCGGTATCGACATTGTTACGGTCGAGGGGGGCCACCAAGCCTTCAAGGCGAGTAAATTTTTCCATTACTTGGCAGCCTTTTCGATGGCCTGACCGCCCCGTTCAATATCCTTGCCAATGCCATGCACCGTATTACAGGCGGAAAGAGTGAAGACAGAAGCGAGGGCCAACAAGACAACGAAAGTTTTTTTCATGATTTCTCTCCTCAAATCAGATCACGAACATCGGCAAAATGACCGGCAATCGCTGCCGCAGCGGCCATACCCGGACTCAGCAGATGAGTGCGCCCACCTGGCCCCTGCCGCCCTTCAAAATTGCGATTGGAGGTGGACGCGCAACGCTCACCCGGCTCCAGGCGGTCATCGTTCATGGCCAGGCACATCGAGCACCCCGGTTCACGCCACTCGAAGCCAGCGGCAACGAAAATCTTGTCCAAGCCCTCTGCTTCTGCCTGACGCTTGACCAGGCCGGAACCCGGAACGGCCAGCGCCAGCTTGACATTGGCGGCTACCGAACGGCCCCTGACCACGGCTGCCGCCTCGCGCAAGTCCTCAATGCGGGAATTGGTACAGGAACCGATAAATACCTTGTCGACCTTGATCTGGGTGATCGGCGTATTGGGATTCAGCCCCATATAACTGAGCGCGCGTTCCATCCCTTCGCGCTTGACCGGGTCGGCCTGCTTGGCCGGATCGGGAACACTGGCGTCGATGGCAACCACCATTTCCGGCGAAGTACCCCAGGTTACCTGGGGACGAATATCTTCGGCGCGCAGAGTCACCACTTGATCAAAATGCGCACCCTCGTCGGACTTGAGGGTTCGCCAGTAGGCCACTGCCTTGTCCCAGGCATCGCCCTTGGGTGAGAAAGGACGGCCAACCAGATAGTTGACGGTGGTGTCATCCACCGCCACGAAGCCCATGCGTGCCCCACCTTCAATGGCCATGTTACAGAGCGTCATGCGCCCCTCCATGGACAGGCTGCGAATGGCACTGCCGCCGAACTCAATGGCGTAGCCCGTGCCGCCCGCCGTGCCGATCTTGCCGATCACCGCCAGGGCAATGTCCTTGGCAGTAACGCCCTTGCCCAGCCGACCCTCAACGCTGACCAGCATGGTCTTCGATTTCTTCTGGACCAGACACTGGGTGGCCAGCACATGCTCGACTTCGGAGGTACCGATGCCGTGCGCCATGCAGGCGAAGGCACCGTGCGTCGACGTGTGCGAATCACCGCACACCACGGTCATGCCGGGCAGGGTGGCGCCATTCTCGGGGCCGACGACATGGAGAATGCCCATGCGCGGATCCTTGAAGGGGAAATAGGCCAAAGCCCCCACTTCGCGGATATTGGCATCCAGCGTTTCCACCTGAAGGCGCGAGATGGGATCCTTGATCCCCTCGTCCCAGTGGTTGGTCGGAGTATTGTGATCGGGTGTTGAGACGATGGAAGATACCCGCCAGACCTTGCGCCCAGCCAGTTTTAGCCCCTCAAAGGCCTGCGGGCTGGTCACTTCGTGAACCAGATGGCGGTCAATATAGATGAGCGCCGTTCCATCAGCTTCCTGATGAACGACATGGTTATCCCAGAGCTTGTCGTACAGAGTCTTCGGCATGGCGAAAATAATGGCCGTAAAAGCTTGGAATTATCGCACAGCTTCAATGGTTTGGCGCCCCTTGCGCCGGCTCGCCACGCACCCACCCCAGAATCGCCAGTAGCCCGAGGAAGGAAAAAAATGAGCTGAGGGTATAGGTCCAATCTGCACCGATTGCGTCCCAGCTCCACCCGCCAACCAAGCCGCCCAGCAAACCACCCGCGCCAAAACTGATACTTGAGTACAAAGCCTGCCCACGACTATGGGCCTTCCCCTTAAACCAGCGGCTGATGGCATCAACGGAGGCTGCGTGACAGGCGCCAAAAGTCAATCCATGCAACAACTGGGCGAAAATGGCGAGGGGCACAGAATCCACCATCCAGCCAATGATTCCGAAGCGCAGGATGGCAGCCGCAAAGCAGACCGCCAGAATGGCGCGCAGCGAATAACGCCGTGAAATGCGTGACATCCACCAAAACACCAGGATTTCGGCCACAACTCCGAGGGACCAAAGGGAGCCTACCGCAGTTTTGCTGTAGCCGTGATCGGCCAGATGCATGGAATAGAAGATGTAGAGCGCGCCATGGGCTGCCGACATCAAAAAACTGGCCACCAACAGGGCTCGCACCTTCGGCTGGCGCAAAATATTGGTGATGGTCGCCACGTTCTGATGATGCAGCACAGGCTGCGGCTCGGGAACCAGGCAGGCAAGCAGAAAAATGCCGGCAAGAATCCCCCAGCACACCCAAAGAACCCCACTCGGCGGAACCCAGTCGAGCAAGGCTCCGGTCGCCATCACGGCGACTATGAAACCGATGGAACCCCACAAGCGAATCCGGCTGTAACGCTCCTTAACCTCTCGCAGATGGTCGAAAGTCAGCGTTTCCACCAAAGGCAACGAGGCGCTCCAGAAAAACGCCAGCACCGTCATGGCCAGCAACATGCCCTGCATGTCGCGCAGCCAGAAAAAAGCGGTAAAGCCGGCCAGACTGATGCCCCCAGCCAGACGAACAATCGCCACCCGGCGCCCCAGCCGGTCCGCCAGCCACCCCCAGAGATTGGGCGCAAATAGCCGCATCAACTGCATCTGGGACATCAGCACCCCGATATCCCAGGCAGAAAATCCGAGACCCTGGAGATACAGCCCAAAATAGGGCGAAAAGGCGCCAACAAAGGCGAAATAGAAAAAGTAGTAGCCCGAGAGGCGCCAGTAGGGCAATGCGTGCATCGTAAGACCCTAAGCGATGCACGGCCCGGGCGACCCCAACCACCCAGTGGCGGGCCGCGTCACTCCAGTATCAATCAGCTGTGCTGCTGCCCGGCACGAAAAGCCAGAAGCATGTGATACAGCTCGTCCTTGAGCTTGACGCGCTGTTTTTTCATATCTTCGATGGTGAAATCAGCCACCGGCATATCGTGCTCTTCCAGATCTTCGACCTTACCCGTCAAGCGGTGGTAGCTGGAAAACAATTTGGCAAAATGGGCATTACCGGTCTTCAACGCGTGAATGGCGTCTTTCATTTCCGGAAATTCGTTGTGAAGGTCGTGATGTTCGACTTGCATGTTGTGATCCCCTATTACTGCGATTTGCGCCTTTTCACGGCGACTACTGGCGACGAAAAACGCAATATTTTACGCGATTTTTCCTGAAATGCGCGGCGTCTGGCAAACAACATCTGCACACTGCGCCCGATGGCGCAACGCATGCTCCATCAAAACCAAGGCCAGCATGGCTTCGGCAATGGGTGTGGCGCGAATGCCGACACATGGATCATGACGCCCTTCGGTCGCCACTTCGATGGCGTTACCGTAACGGTCGATCGATCTGCGCGGCTGAGCAATGGATGACGTCGGCTTGATCGCCATATTGACCACAATATCCTGACCGGTTGAAATCCCGCCCAGAACGCCTCCTGCGTGATTGCTGGCAAAGCCCTGCGGCGTCATCTCGTCGCCGTGCTCGCTCCCTTTTTGCGCCACCGAGGCAAAACCCGCTCCGATTTCAACACCTTTCACCGCGTTGATGCCCATCATGGCGTAGGCAATTTCGGCATCCAGACGATCGTAAACCGGCTCCCCCCACCCCGGCGGAACGCCGGTTGCACAAACGGTTATCCTGGCCCCCACGGAGTCGAGAGACTTGCGCAAATCGTCCATATAGGACTCCAGAACAGGAACAATCGCCGCATTGGGAGCAAAAAAGGCATTCCCGTCGATTTCCGCCTCTGCAACGAAGGGAATATCAATCGGCCCGAGTGCGCTCATCCAGCCCCGAATACTGACCCCATAGCGCTCCTTCAGCCATTTCCGGGCAATCGCGCCAGCCGCAACGCGCACGGCGGTCTCCCTAGCAGATGAACGCCCGCCACCGCGATAATCACGAAACCCGTATTTCTGGGTATAGGTGTAGTCTGCATGGCCAGGCCGGAAAGTATCGGCAATATTGCCGTAGTCCTTGCTGCGCTGATCCTGATTGCGGATGAGCAATGCAATCGGCGTCCCGGTTGTTTTGCCCTCGAAAACACCGGACAGGATTTCAACGGTATCCGGCTCACGACGCTGGGTCACATGGCGGGAGGTACCCGGCTTGCGACGGTCCAGTTCGCATTGAATATCCGCCTCGCACAAGGCCAAGCCAGGAGGACAACCGTCGACAATACAGCCGATGCCCGGGCCATGGGATTCACCAAAGGAGGTAAGGGAAAACAGGGTGCCAAAAGTATTGCCGGACATGATGAACAACGTAGAGCGGGAAAGCCTGCAAGTTTAACATGCCCCCACCCCCCTTCCGGGGCCACAGCCAAAGACGGCAACAAAAGACAAGGGCGGCCTCAGCCGCCCCAGCAGTAGCACCGCAAACCCATTAGGCCGGCGGCGTTTCGCCCGGCCAGTTCTTGATGTAGCTTTTGAGCATCTTGTTTTCAAAATTCTGCTCTTCGAGAACCGCCTTGGCCACATCGAGAAAGGAAATCACCCCCAGCAGAAGATCGCCGTCCATGACCGGCAGGTAGCGGGAATGCTTTTCAATCATCAAGCGCCGCAAATCGTTGGCCTGCATGGACGGACATGCTGTGACCGGATCACAAACCATCACGCTGCCAACGGTCACGCCATCCAGATTGCCGGCATGTTTTTTAAGTGCCTGCATCACTTCGCGGAAGGTCAGCATCCCCACCAGCTTACCTTCGGACAAGACCACCAGCGAACCCGCATCCAGTTCGGCCATGGTGTCAATCGCTGCGGTCAACGACTGATTCGGCGTTGCCGTGTAAAGGGCTCCACCTTTTATCTGAATGATCTCCTGCACCTGCATGCCGGTTTCTCCAATCAACTGATTATGCTGTGATTGCTGGATGTTAGTGCATCCCGGCCGTTTGCGAAAGACATGCCCATTGTTTTTCGGGGGCTGCCATCCAATCCGTATTGATAAATGCCACTTGCAAACCACGACAAGTCAGCTATAAAATTCAATATATGACCTAAGTCATACCCTGTCAGGATGAATGGATACCCAATCTCAACGGCCCATGGAGAATGAATATGAGCACAACGAAAGCCTCGGAAAAAATTGACCCCCGCGAAATTCGTCGCAAACTGGGCCTCAATCAACAGCAATTCTGGTCCACTCTCGGCGTAACGCAGAGCGGCGGCTCCCGTTACGAAAGCGGTCGCAACATGCCCAAGCCGGTGCGCGAATTGCTGCGCCTGGTGCATGTTGAACAGATCGACATCAAGGGCATCAAGCGCGAAGACCAGGAAATCATTGATTACCTCAAGGCGCAGGATCAGGAGCAGTACAAGGCTCTCAAGAAGCTGGCACGCGCCAAGGCCAAAAAGGCCTGATCGCCCCGTTTCAAGCAACAAGCCGGCAGAGGCGTTTCGGGTTCAGGGATTAACCACCACCCGAACGCCCGTGCTGGTCAGTATTTGCGCGGCAAACAACTCCAGTTCGGCAACCTCCAGGCGCCCCAGCCGGCTTGACATCGGTTGCTGCGAAGGGCGGGCCAGACCATACAGATGCACACCGGCCACCAATTCTGCGGCCCCGGCCAGCAATTCACAGTAGGCACCACGTTGGGCAAGGTCGGGAACCTTGCCATCAACGGAAAACCAGCAGGTTTGCACCCAGGTTGGCGCAAGGCGAGCACAACGGCGTAAATTCGCCAGCACTTTTTCCGGAGTAAGCGGCACGCCATTGATGCAGGCCGTGTCGTCAAGTCCGACACGGTCAAGCTTGAACCACACCTCCCCCCCGGCTTCGCCGATTTCCCGGATTGCCGACTGAACAGGCCGGCGATGCAACAAACTGCCATTGGTGATCAACCGTATTGGCAATTCCTGAAGCAGGTTTCGTTGCTCCAGAATTTGGCGGACCAGAGCAAGCACACGGGGAAACTCCCTGGCACTGGTCGGTTCGCCATTACCGGAAAAGGCCACATCCACCAGCCGCCGCATCTCCGGAGGAACAGCTTGACGCATGAAATCGCCCCTCAGAGCGTCATCAAGAAAGCACACCAACTCCCGCTCCAGCAAAGTGAGATCGACCGGCGGCGGCCCGCCGCGCCGGAGGTTTTCCACCTGGCAATAGACGCAAGCCCAATTACAGGCGTTATTGACATTCAGATTGATGCCAATGGACACCCCTCCGGCCCGGCGGGAAATCACCGGATAAATGTAGGTCAGTCCGGCACTGTCGCGGCGATGGTTGTCAATGCTCAACATGGGGCCATTGTATAATCCACCGCACATTTACCATCCAGTACTTTTGACAAAAATCCAATGCTCATCACCCGCCGCCTGGAATTTGATGCTGGTCATCGCATCCCCGACCATAAAAGCCAGTGCCGCCACCTGCACGGCCATCGCTATGCGATCGAAATCACGCTTTCCGGATTGGTGATTGACTGCGAAGGAGATGCCGCCAACGGCATGGTGATGGATTTCTCCCAGGTCAAGGAGATTGCAAAAACCCATCTGGTGGATCTCTGGGACCATGCCTTTCTAGTCTACTCCGGCGACCGCACTGTTGCGGACTTCCTGAGCAGCTTACCCGACCACAAAACTGTCGTCCTGAATCGCGTGCCAACGGCAGAAAACCTGGCCAGCATCGCCTTTGAAACCCTTGACCGGGCGTATCAGGATACCTACGGCAACCATTTGCAACTGGAACGCATCCGTCTTTTTGAAACACCCAATTGTTGGGCCGATGCCACTCGCAACCGGAACAATTCAGCCCCCGAACACTCGGCAAATTGAGCTTAACGCCCGTCTCTCCTATACTGGGCGGAAATACTTACGGGGCTTGGCGTTTCGGTCCGCCCCCCCGAGCAACCGGAGGAGAGAAAATATGAAACGCTGGAAGCTCTGGCTGTTTCCATTGGTCATGTTTTTTTCCGGCCCCGTTGCCAGCCAGACGAACCCGCCCCTTAGCGTTGGCATCATTCCCTACCTCACTCCCGGTGTGCTGATGAGTCTTTTCCAGCCCTTGCGGGAACACCTGGAACAGGAGTTAGGGCGCCCGGTTGACCTGTTCACCGCCCCGGATGTTCGATCATTTGCCCGGCGAACCCTGAGACCCGATTTTGATCTGGTCATCACTGCCGCCCATCAGGCACGTTTGGCCCAACAGGAGGGCGGCTATCTTCCCGTGGCGCGATTTACCGGGCCGCTACATGCCACCATGGTTGTCGGCAAAAACACCTCGGCAAAAGAGCTGAAGGACGTGCGCGGCATGCGAATTGCCATCACTGACCGTTCCATCCTGGTCAATATCGCCATGAACAAGGTTCTGTCCGATAACGGCCTGACCGAAAAGGACGTTCAGTTTGTTGCCGTCAATTCCCAGAATACCGCTCTTCTGGCAGTGGCCCGAGGGGATGCCGAGGCAGCGATCATCGCTCACTTCACGCTGGATCAAAGCCCTGAGGAGCAGCGCAGCGCAGTGCGCATCCTCTACAAATCCGATGTTCTGCCCAACGTCACGCTGCTGACCAAACAAGGCCTGCCAGCCAATGAGCGCGACAGCATCCAGCGCGCCCTGCTCAGGCTGCCCAACCTGCCCTCCGGTGCAGCCTTTCTCGAAAAAAGCCGGTTTCTGGGCATTCAGGCAACGGATGAAGCCAGCATGAAACGCCTTGATCCTTACCTCCCCGAAACGAGAAAGCAACTCGGTCTATGACCGTGTTCAACAAATTCTCCATGCGCTGGAAGCTGGTACTTGCCAGCGTCCTGATTGAAGTTGTCATGCTTACGGCCCTGGTCTGGAACGGGGTACGCCTGCTGGAGGAGCGCCTGACCGAACAAACCGATGTGCGTCTGAGCGAAGTCTCCATTTTGCTCAATTCCGCTCTCGGACCGCTGATGGCAGGCCAGGACTACGCGCCGATTGCCGATCTGTTCCAGGAAAGCCGGCGACGGGACGGAATCCAGTATTTCCTGCTGACCGACCGGAGCGGTCGCGTTTTACTGGCGGATGGATGGCCCAAAGAGAGTCCGCCCCCGGCCACCCGCACTCCGCTGGAAATTCATTCCGACCAACCCCGTTTGGACACCCGCATGGCGGTCGTCCTGTCTGGCCAAACCTACGGCTACCTCAACTTTGGAATTTCCACCCAATTCCTGATTGAAGCCCGTCAACATCTGCTTCGCCAAAGCCTGATCATCGGCGCCTCGGCGGTCCTCATCTCGGCACTTTTGCTTGCCCTGCTCGGAGCCTGGCTCACCCGCCACCTACGCTCCCTGCAACGCGCCAGTGAAGAAGTCAGCGCCGGTCACTTTCACACCACGTTGCCGGTGCAAGGAAGTGACGAAGTGGCCCATCTGGCCACAGCGTTTAACCGGATGACCAGCGAAGTGGACCAGAAACTCTCCGCGCTGCGCGAATCCGAAGCCCGTTTTCGTGCCCTGCTTAGCCTGACCACCGATGTCTATTGGAGTCAGGACCGTGAATTCCGTTTTACCAGCCATCATATTGGACGACCGGATAGCGGCATCAAGGAAACTTCCGAACGCTTGCTCGGCCGTTGCCGCTGGGAAATGGAAACCACCCTTTCGCCCGACGAATGGGCGGCACACAAGGCTGCGCTGGAGGCCCACGAGACGTTTTACAGCCTTGAATATGGCATCGTCGAAACAAATGGAAAAATTCACTATTTCACAGTGAGCGGTGAACCGGTCTTTGACGAAAATGGCAATTTTGCCGGCTATCGAGGCACCGCCAGCGACATCTCTGCCCGCAAGGAAGCCGAAAATTCCCTGCGACTGGCGGCCAATGTTTTTGCCGAGGCCCACGAAGGCATCATCGTCACTGACCACAACTGGCGGGTAATCGACATTAACCCCATGGTGGTTGAGCTAACCGGCTTCGAGCGTGAAGAATGGCTGGAGCGCAACCTGCAAGAGCATTTTTCCGGCA
This sequence comes from uncultured Rhodocyclaceae bacterium, assembly GCA_964536245.1. GTDB lineage: Bacteria > Pseudomonadota > Gammaproteobacteria > Burkholderiales > Rhodocyclaceae > CAZHVZ01. Next base: position 30,388 of record CAZHVZ010000014.1, on the reverse strand, counting down.
GCAACGCGCCGGAGTTCGTCCCCGCAATAATTGCTTCCTTGCACGAAACCGGGCATTGGCGAGGCGAAGCCAGCGGGCTGCGCAAGGGCGAATCCGACTTTCCGAAGCTGATGACCGCCAGCGCCGTTCGGGACAACGGAGAAAAAGTCAGCAACTATATTTTCATCTTTTCCGACATCACGGCCATCAAGGAACAGCAGCAGCGCCTTGAACACCTGGCGCATTTCGATGCCCTGACCCGCCTTCCCAACCGGGTTCTTCTCGCCGACCGTCTGCAACTGGCCATCTCCCAGGCCAGACGCAACGAAGATTTGCTGGCGATCGCCTACCTTGACCTGGATGGCTTCAAGCCGGTCAATGACACCTACGGCCACGATGCCGGGGACATGCTCCTGGTCGAAGTGGCAAGCCGTCTGCGCAATTGCGTCCGGGGAGGAGACACGGTCGCCCGCCTGGGGGGCGACGAGTTTGTCCTGCTCGTACGCATTGATGACTTTGGCGAATGCGAAGCGGCCCTGCTCCGGGTACTTCAAGCCCTCTCCGACGATTTCAACATCAAGCATCACCCGGTCAACATTTCCGCCAGCATTGGCGTCACCCTCTTTCCCCATGACGGTGCCGATCCGGATGTCCTCCTGCGCCACGCCGACCAGGCCATGTATGTGGCCAAGCAGGCCGGGCGCAACCGCTATCACCTGTTTGACCCGGAACATGATCGCCAGATCCGAACCCAGCGCCAGCAGTTTTCCCGCATTCAGTCTGCCCTGCTGGCCGGCGAGTTCGAACTGCACTACCAACCCAAGGTGGACATGCGGCGCGGCACCGTCGTCGGTGCCGAAGCACTCATTCGCTGGCGCCATCCGGAGCAGGGGATCGTGCCGCCAGCCGAATTTTTGCCCGCGATCGAGGGAAGTGATTTTTCCATCACTTTGGGCGAATGGGTCATCGAAACCGCCCTCGCGCAAATGGACGTCTGGCGAAGTCAGGGCATCCTGCTGCCGATCAGCGTCAATGTCTCCGCCACCCAGTTGCAGGCCGCCAATTTTGTTGAACGGCTGGGCGAATTGCTCTCCATGTACCGGAGCGTCCCTCCCGCCTGGCTGGAAATCGAAATCGTTGAAACGGCGGCCCTGGAAGACATGCAGAGCGCCTGCGACACCATCAACCGTTGCAAGAACCTGGGACTTTCCTTCGCCCTCGACGATTTTGGCACCGGCTATTCGTCCCTCACCTATTTCAAACGCCTGCCGGTCTACCTGTTGAAAATTGATCAGTCCTTCATCCGTGACATGCTCTCCGACCCGGAAGACCTCGCCATTGTTGAAGGCGTCATCAGTCTGGCCCACGCCTTCCATCGCGAAGTCATTGCCGAAGGGGTGGAAACCATCGACCACGGCAAGCGTCTGCTCCAACTGGGCTGCCACCTCGCCCAAGGCTACGGCATCGCCCGCCCCATGCCGGCAGACCAGATTCCCGGCTGGATACGCGATTACCGCGCCCCCGCACAATGGAAAATCTGACGACGCCCCCCAGAACCGGCCTCATCCTTACCGGCGGCGGCGCCCGGGCGGCCTATCAAGCCGGTGTCCTCTCGGCCATCGCCGAAATCCTGCCTGACTCTACCCGCAACCCCTTCCAGATCATCTGCGGCACGTCTGCCGGCGCCATCAACGCCGCCACCCTGGCCTGCCAGGCTGAAAACTTCCGCGCCGCAGTCGATAATCTGGTCTCGGTCTGGCGAAACATGCATGCGCACCACGTGTATCGCGCCGACCCCATCGGTATCGGCGTTTCCGGAGCCCGCTGGCTGGGCTCCCTGGCTTTAGGCTGGCTGGTGCGCAACCCGCCCCGCTCCCTGCTCGACAACACACCGCTCCGCCAACTGCTCAAACACCACCTGGACCTGACCGGCATCGACCGGGCGATTGCCTGCGGTGCGCTGCACGCCGTATCCATTTCCGCCTCCGGCTACGACTCCGGCGAAAGCATCAACTTCTTCCAGGCCCGCAGCGATGTGGAAACCTGGCGCCGCGCCCAGCGCGTCGGCTCCCGGGTGCGGCTGGATTTGGACCACTTGATGGCCTCCAGCGCCATTCCCTTCGTTTTTCCGGCCATTCGCATTCATCGGGAATACTTCGGCGACGGCTCCATGCGCCAGCTGGCCCCCATCTCCCCCGCCATTCACCTGGGGGCGGAACGCATCCTCATCATCGGCGCCGGCCGCATGACCGAGGTCAAGGAACGCACCCACAGCGGCCGCTACCCCACTCTCGCCCAAATCGCCGGCCATACCCTCTCCAGCATCTTTCTCGACGGCCTGGCCATGGACATCGAGCGCATGCAGCGTATCAACCAGACCCTCTCCTGCCTCCCCGCAGCCGTACGCCAGGAGGCCGGCCTCAACCTGCGCCCCATCCGTACCCTGGTCATTGCCCCCTCGCAACGCCTCGACCACCTCGCCGCCCGCCACGCCAAGGCTCTGCCCTGGTCAGTCAAAGCCCTGCTGACCGGCATGGGCGCCATGAACCGTCGGGGTGGAGCGCTGACCAGCTATCTGCTGTTTGAGCAGCCGTATACGCGGGCGCTGATTGAGTTGGGGTATCGGGATACGATGGGACGGGCCGAAGAGGTTAGTCGTTTTTTGGAAAACTGACGGTAGGCCGAGCCAAGAATCCAGCAGCGGATTTTTTTCGCCAGTGGAATTCATATCCATATCCGGTTGTTAATATGGATTTTGCGCCTCGGAAATTTGAAAGAAAATATTTAACAATGCCCTCACCGGTCGCCCATCCTTTGTCGGGACGGTAAATTTGGTCTGACGAAACAATTTTTCGACAAGCTGAGTTCCTCGCTCATCAATATCCGAACTATTGATCCTTAGCCAAACAACCTGTCCGTCTTCATTGATTAATAACGCCAAATCAATGTTGCCTGAAGTCTGAGATGGTAGTGCTTCTGCTGGACTTATGAAATCTTGATCAAGCGGACTAAGCGGAGCATCGAGTTCGTTAGCAAGCCAGGTTTTTTGTCCTAGCGAAAACAATTCCGGCCTTCCGCTCCAACGAGAAGTATTCGGCACATGTTCATCACTATCCGGCGGCGCCTTTGTCCACCTTGGAGAGTCGTTAGCAACAACGTTTGCTCCCTCCGCCGACGTACTAGTGATGCGCACCTGCAACACACGCCCAACCGACGACGAAAGACCTGCTCGAGAAATGCCACTGTCCAGTAAAAGGAAGAGCAATACGTGGAGGCACAGTGACGTAATTAGCGCCCAAGCTTCTCTTTTCGTAAATGCTCTCCAATCACAGCACCATCCTATGTCATCGATTCCAACAATCATCAACGCTTTTCGTACCGCTAACACCCTTGGTTCCACCCTGATCCAGCGTCAACGTACCACAAGCATCATTTGCCATTCCACCGGTCGGTACTGCTTGAATGCTATAGGTCGTTGCGGTATTAGTTCCAGAAAAGCTGACGTCATAGAACTTATTGGTGCCATCTTTTGGAGCTCTAAGTGCAGGTAGCGTTGGATTTCCTGTGCCACTCATGTAGGTATTGTTTTGCGTGTAATACCGCTCCATGAACTGAGCATTTTCAAGAAGAACCGTTTTGGCATCTCCCCTTCGCGCTCTCGCTACCGACTCTTGATATGACGGAAAGGCAATCCTGGCCAATATCGCAACAATGGCAACGACGATCATTACTTCTATGAGGGTAAAACCTGCGCTACCGCGACGCATAGCATTCATTGCTTTTCCTTTATTGAACCTGCCGCCAAGATGACCGCTTAACCGCTGCTGTACCTTTTTCGTTAATCGTTAAAATATTCCCGCTAGTACCTGACGCCACCTTGTATTCCACACCACCTGCTGAAATGACAGCGGGTGTTTTGATAATGCCCTCTTTTGACTTTACGCCACTCGGCACATTTCCACTCACCTTGTCCGAAGCGTTAAAACCCCGGTCATTATTAAGATCAAAGGCAGGATCTAGCAACCGTTTGCCACTGTAGGCATCAATTTCCATGATCCAGCTATCCCCGCCAAACGAACAGACATCTGCCGAAGGAATCAAGGTGGTAAATACAACACGCCCGCCACGCAATAGCGGAGTGCTGACGACCCGCTCGCCTTGGAAAAGCGGAGTGCTTGCTGTCGTGTTCGGCTTCAGTAGCCGCATCCACCAACCTTTTTTTCCACCGGAATAATCGACTGCATTGGATGACGTCAGCCGGTAATCCCAAGTCAGCGTGGCGGGGGGGGGATTAGCATTTGTTACCGTAGTCGTTCCTTCGGTATCAATCGTCTGCTTCACCACATCCTCATTCGTTCCGGAGGTTGTCGGCGTAGTAACGGTTCCATTGGAATCATCATCCCAAATGGCATATAGCGCCTGCTCGGTCATATCGCTCGTATCCGTGCTGGAGTAATACGCGCCGGTACCGAAAAACACCATTCGCCCGGCAAGAGCAGCGCCTGATGTCGCATTGGTCGGTGGCGGCCCAACTTCCAGGGAACCATTAATCGGTTGCCGCTTGGTCGTGGGAGATGTGCAATTGGATACGGTACCCGCTGAGTCTCGTTGCTTGCAAGTCACCAATGCCGTCTGGAACAGTTTTTTATCCTTTTTCCACTTCACCGTGGAGCAATCGCTTGATGTGGCATCAATCTGGAACTTCCATAGATTTCCTTGCATATCCCCGGCATAGATAATGTCGACAATACCGTCGCCGTCGATATCGACAAGCGCAGGGGCTCCCAGGCCGTTGTTGGTAATGGAAGTATCGGTATCAAGAACGCAATAATCCGTATTGGCCGTCCATCCGTTACTCAAGTCCGGGTTCAGGTAGACAATAAACAATTTGGCCTTCGCTGTTGCCCCCTCTACGCCATTACCGAAAATTGCCGCCCACCTTCCATTGGGCATTCGTCCAATCACGGGCTGACCCAACAAATAGCCCAGATCAGCGTGAGTAAACTCCCACAGGACTTTTGATGCGGTAAAGGTATCCGGGTCTGTGACGTCCAAAGCAAAAACTGCCTTGCCATTGGTCGCCGGATTGGCGCCTGTCGTCCCAAGAAGTACCGTTTTCCACGCGCTACTGAGATAGGCATCTCCCACAAAAATTGGCCCATCAACAATGTACTGGTGGGTATAGCCGGGCTGAGCCAGCTCTTTCATTTGGGTTAGTGCAGCATTCGGGACGAATGCAAACTGCTCGACCCCGCCACTCGTTGAACTGCTAGATGCATCAATTCCATGGAGCATTCCGTCATTGGAACTCACGTACAGCATCTTTCGCCGGGCTTTCTTGGTGGAGTCCCGGAAGGTGGCATAGGTCGATGCTTCCGTCAGCGTCGTGGAGTCATAACCAAAGTTCTCCGCCCAAACGTAAACCGGATCGGAATTTACGATATCTCCCAGACGGACGCTACGGTTACGAAAAACACCTGAATTTTTTTGTTCGTTCGTTGCATCGCCGCGGAGGTAATTTACATATTTCTGCTGATCGCTAGCTGACAGGCTGCCAATTGCCAAATCGGTAAGCTGGCCAGAAGTCAGCCCTCCTGTCCCTGTCAGGAAAGTGTTTCCTGCATAAGCAACAGGATCCCATGTGAAGATATTTCGGCTCCCATGCTCTGGTACCTTGGTTGAAGCATCCCAAGTCTCGGTGGTAGCGACCGTACCATCAGTATCAATTTTCAGCGCACGAACCTGACCGGTCCAGTCCTGCGTATTGAACCGAGCCTGATACACCATCGTATCAGTATCCAGCCGGGTAGAGTTCTGGGCAATGGCCGAAGCCGAGGTTGTCCGCTCAGAAATTTCGGAAAAGGCAGCACGTAGCTGCTCTTTTAGCATTCCAGCATTGGTCACAAGAAAATAATTATCTGGAGTCCCATCCGCAACCGCCGCACCACTACTGTTCTTTTTATCCCATTCTGCTGTTTGATTGGGCAAATTGTCCGCGCTGCTGGACAAGTCGGTAAAGCCCCCCCATTTTGCTGCATACCATAAGGGATCGTGCTTTGCGAAGGAAGATGATGTGCTGCTACCCGCAGAGAATATCCGTGTTGACGTCAAGGGTAGCGCAACTCCTGCCGTATTCGGAACATCCAGGAAGTAATCCGGGTCGGAACCGGAAGCCGTATCCATGTCACGTACCACCAGATAAGTTCCATCTGCCGAAGAGCCTGAAATCACGTACCCCATATGCTGA
>CAZHVZ010000014.1:23004-24152 GCA_964536245.1 uncultured Rhodocyclaceae bacterium | reverse complement strand
GAATAATGCCCCCGGCTGCGTAAGTTGAATCCACCTTGACTTCAACTGTATTGTCCGCCAGCAGGGAAATCGCGTATTCGGAGATGGCGTCCATATCATGGTCGGCCCCTTGCTCAACGTCTTCAAAATTAATGCGGAATTTGTAATAAGGCCGCCCTCCGTTGACCGCTGAGTCAGTCGGGAATCCGGTGACATTTCGGATAGTATCCACATAGAAATCAACAATCTGGTTTGTCGGCTGAAACGACCCTGTTGATGCGCTGATCCCCGATCCACCGACAGATTTGGCAAAAGGAACAATCGTGATGGTTTTGCTCAAGGCTGTAATGGGTATCTGAATTTTTGGCAAAGGAGATGCCAAAGCCACAGCGAAGGTTTGCACCTTTTGCTGCTTGTCCGTTCCTGACACACCTTCTGGGCTGGTCAATTTCGTTATGTTCCCATAATACGCAACACTGGCAGCGTAGTAGGTTCCCTGTTTGGTTGGTTCATCCGGAGCCAACCCTCGAATATTGCCAAAACTGGTGACATTCTTTGGTGTAGGAGCCCCATCATATTGGACCGTGGGCGCTGTTTGTGTGGCAAGGGAGTGACCGATGAACAAATTACTGGACTCACTTTCGTTGTTCCATATGGTCTGCCCCAACGTCGCCACATTCATGCCCGTCAAGTCTCCGGAAAACGAGGAATCAAATGCACTTCCTGGAAGCTGGTCTGAGTCATAGGACGGGTAGATATCCGAAATCACCATCTGGAAGGGTTTTGAGCACCAACCGTAACCTCCTGTGGCAGACCGGTAAGGGTTCTGCCAAGTTGGCTTGGGAAGCGCCAGTCCATCGTCGTCAGATTCGGAATACGTAAACGAACTGGTCGGACTGGTTTTACCTGCGTAGTAACGCAGCCCCTCATACATCATCTCTGCCATCGGATTGCCCCACATCCGGCAATTACCGTTATTCAAAGGGCCATCGGTTTTCCATCCGCAGGAATATTCATAGCTTCCCCCAAAACCGGTAATGCTCAGGGTATTCAAGGTCTTGACAATTCCATTGACTGAACTATCGAAGACCCCTGTCGTACTATTCACCTCAAGGCCAAAATTCCCGATATTGCTTCGTAGAACCCCGCCCTGCAAATTGTTCCGATAA
>CAZHVZ010000014.1:17116-22921 GCA_964536245.1 uncultured Rhodocyclaceae bacterium | reverse complement strand
GTCAACAAGCCGAAAGCCATGGCGTGATCCTCACCATACTCATGGAGTAAGCCACTCGGGCGATAGACCGTTGGTGTGCCGCTGCCTCTGGGGTAGGAACGGCAATCAGACTCAAGCAATGTAGACTTGCATACTTCAACCCGAACCTGATAGTCGGTCAAAGTCGTGCTGGCCGAAGGCTTCCAGCGCAGGTAGTAGTTGTCACCACCACCGGATTCCTGATGGCGGAACTTGATATCGTGCTGGCCAGCAGTCAGCGTTATGGTGCCATTATGGTCGCCACAATCACATTTGCCGTGACCACCATACCAATCTGCAACTTTGGTCCCATCGATATATAAATCAACAGCATCATCACCATCCACCGCGAACTGATAACTCCCGGATACGGGGATATTCAGTTTTCCGGAAAAAATGGTCATGTATTTTTCGGCATCACACCCTGCTGAACCAGGAACGAATGGATTTCCATCTCCGTTAATGGTTGAAATAGTCTGCGTTCCACAACGCTTGCCTGCTATCCCATACGTGGTTTCGAGCGTATCAAAACCACTTGAACTACTTGGGTTACCGGAATATCCATTTGTGTTATATGTCGTTTGAGATAGACCACTCAGACCATTGGATGTGCTACTCGGCACAATGGTCCAATCCGACGAGGTGCAGGATGGTCCGCTGCCTCCATTAAGGCATTTGTCGCCAGCTACGGGACGCTCAATGGAAACCCATTCCCAAATCCGGTAGATCGAATTCGTCAAGACCCGCAGCAATGGCCCCTCCTTCCCGGTGGGCGGAGAAAGCAGGGTCGTATTTGCAAACAAATGCCGAGTACCCGTCGCAGGCAAGGCTAATGGGGTGTAATCGCTAATGTTATATCCGTCACGAGCAACACTTTCGTACTCTTTACCCCAGGAGTGTGCATCCTGGGGGACATAAGAGCGCTCAAGCACTGTCAATGACGTATCTTCGGTACTCCGATACCCCCCATACAAGACCTTCCGCATCGCATCCATGCGGGTCATGGTGACATAATTCAGAAAGTTCCCGCTCCACTTGCTGGTACAGGTTTTTGTCGTTGTCGGATTGGCAGCAAGAGCAGAAGGAGAGAACCGCTTATTCGTGGAATCCCAGTCATAACATTTACCGGGATCAAAATAGCCGTAATAGCTGATCGTTGGCTTAAATCCGACATCCAAGGTGCCGTCCCCATCGATATCCGATGCATCGTTGTAGGCTTCGTAGTAAAGCTTGTGGTCTCGGCTCATCACCAGAAGCACAAGCGGTTGCTGCCCCCCACCCAAAAATAGAGGCATTTGAGATGGTGTTGCAGGCAGTACCGGAGATGAAAAACCACCGAGCACTGATATGATGCCTCCAAGAAGGAGGGCCCTACGAAAGATGCTCTTGGTCATTTTCAACTCCTTTTAACCTCGATAGCCAAATCAGCGCTTGAACGTAGACTGAAGAATCACCACCGTGTTGGCACTCCCCCCTACACCCCGTGCAGTTATCCGATACACCTTGGTATCGACCTTTGCCATACCCGCCTTAATTGAAGTACCTGACTTGGGAACCTCAGCTAATTCCTCAATGACGTACCGGGCTTTTTGAGCGGTACCAGGTAATTGTCCTGTGGTTTCTCTTGAACTACAGCGATCTGTAGCACCATCCTGCATCCAGTTGAATTGCGTCAACGTCCCGGTGCCGGTACATGCCGGGCTGGACGAAGAGGTTGGCGTAACATTCCAGAATGTTGGTTGAGTCGCATTGGGAAAATACGCATGCATACCGCGCACGGTGTTATCAAACGGGCCGACAGCCACCCCGTTCAAATAAGCCTCGGCTTCTCGAAGTGCAAGCTCAGCCGATTCGAAAGCACGGTTATTTCTGTCGCTAAAAGCACTGGTCATGCGTTCTTCCATGACCCCAACCTGCATATTGGACACCCCAAGCATCGTTAGAATCACCAGAAAAATGAGTGCAACAAATAAAATGGCACCTTTTTGCTTGGCCGGAGGGGCTATTTTCTGATTTTGGAGAGCTTTCAGATAATGGTTCATTGCACAAGATTCCGCAAACCAATAACCGAAGTCGACTGCTGCAAATATCGACGGTCTGTCACATTTGCCCCATTAAAAGCATATGCCGCATTATCCACTGGCATCACCCGATCATCCGTGCTGCGCGCTCGCAATGTCATTTTTACACTCACGACTTGATTCCATTTACTCCCTGCAGCGACATTGGCCGCTGTGTCGTAAGTATCCGCGACATAAATAGTGTCGTCGATGGTATCAAGCCCATACTGGAAGCGAAGATCATAAATTCCTTCAACCAACTCCTCCGGGGTTGTCGAAAAGCCACTCACCCTAAACAGCGCAGGAACCCCATTGGCATTGAGCGCAACATAGTAGGACCAGCTTTCCATTGTCGCCAACTGCGCATCCGATTTGTAATTTCCCGCCACACCACACTCGGTTGGCAACTTGCCAGAACCGGCAGCACACGTAGAACCTGCAGGTTGGGTATTTTTATTACTCGCGTGAGCAATATTAATTTTTCCGGCACCGGCTCCTGTTCCAGCCCCAATGCTGGTGCCACGGAAAACATCCGCTCTCCTGCAGTCCGAAACAATCAAAACTTGATCTTCTAATAAGCCACAAGAGGTGACTCCAGAGCAGTTGGCAATAAAGAACTGGGAACCATTTGAATTATCCGTCAAGCTAAATCCCGTCAGCGACATTCTGGACAAGGTAATCACGTGTGTCCCCTTCAAGGGAACGATATTGGTGGTATCTGGATTACCGGACCACCCATTTCCACTGCTATCTATTTCATACCCGATCACCGACCCGCCGAGTCCAAACGAGGGAACCGGTGGATTCGCCACGACCTGCGGCGTCATTTCCCGCAAATTTACGCAGCCGGAGTACCCTGCCATACGAAGGTCAAAAGACAAAAACTCAAAACCAAAACGCAAAGACTCCTGAACACGCGAAACCGCTGACTGCGCTGAATAACTATTTTTACTTCCCAGGTAAACGTACCCCACCCCTCCGAGCAGAAACAACCCCAAGGTCGTCGCAATCATCAACTCAATCAGAGAAACACCAAATTGACCTTTGGCAAGTTTTGGCTGGCTCATAATCTCCCTCAACTCCCCTGACAAGTTGCCACGGAAGGCAAAACACCACTCACAGTAACCTGCTGAGCGGATGATCCACTTGTCGCACGGCTGTCATCCCACTGCACAACCACTGTTGCCACCAGTGTCGCTGCGTTCACTGAAACAGAACCAGTCCCCGAACGAACCGCAGCAGCCAAGGCATCCCGCCATTCTTTCAAATCCCTGTTGGCCATCGTAGTAGTTGTGCTTGGCGTACTATCGGCCAAAGCAAGGTTGTAGTCTCCGTCCAGGGCATTCTTGCAGTTCGAGCGCATGCGGTCGACAATGTCATAGGCCATGACCGTAACAAACGATCTCCCGGTGGACGCATGGGAATTCTTCAACCCAACTGACTGCAACCCTGCCAACCCGAGAAGACCAAAAGCCAAAATCACCAGCGTAATCAAGACCTCGATCATTGAAAAACCGCGCTGGATTTTCATCGCACTGGAGATCATGAGCAATTACTCCCTTTGACAACACTTACACGCCCGGTTGACGCGACCTGAAGCTGCCGGGAAGCCTGACCGGAAATACAAAGCGTAATAGTCCCACTCTGCACCGTTGTTGTCCCTGGCGCCCTGACTGTCCCCCCATTGGTAAACGACAAATTATCGGAAACCGTTCCAGTCACCGAAGACGTAACCTGTGCAGACCCCTGCCAAACCCGTAACAGCTCCTCCACTGTGCCCGATGATGCCCGCACACCGTCGTCATTATCATCAACGAAGACAATCCACCCGCCACTCCATGTTCCAGAAGTGTTGCAAGTCGAAAAGTCACTGCTTTTGCACATGACAACCCGCTTCCCCCGCTTTACCGCCTCTCCACGCGCCAACATAACACCTGTCAGCATTTCATTAGCGACAGAAGTCAGCCGATTACTAGCGATCAAGCTACTGAAGCCAGGCAGTGCCAATGCCCCCAAAATACCCATAACAGCCACGGTGATGAGGAGTTCAATCATCGAGAAGCCGGATTGGCCTTTTTTCATTTAGTCTGCTCGAACAAATAGCTAGTGTTACTCTAGCGCTAATTTAAAATCGATACCGCCCAAAGAGATGGGCGAACGTATCGCACCGACAAACGGTCAAATCACCCGCAGCTCCCGTTGCGGAAACGGCACCTCCACCCCGTGTTCCTTGAACGCCTGCCATACCGCCAGATTGACGTCTGACCGCACATTGCCCGTACCTTCCTGCGGGTCGGCAATCCAGAAGCCCAGTTCGAGATTGATGGCGCTATCGCCAAAGAGGGTGAGCAGGGCACGCGGCGGCGGGTCGGCGAGAACGCGGGGGTGGCGGGCAGCGGCAGCGGTCATCAACTGCATGGCAAAGTCGAGGTCGGTGCTGTAGGCCACACCGATATGGGTCGCCAGGCGAACACGGGAGTCGGAATAGGACTGGTTCTGCACGATGTTGGCAACCAGGGTTTCGTTGGGGACGATGAATTCAACGCCCGTCGGGTTACGCAGAACGGTATAGCGGGTGGTAATTTGCGTCACGATACCGCTGGTTGCGGCATCCACATTGATCACATTGCCAAGCCGGATGGAACGGTCAAGCAGAATGATGAAGCCGGAAACATAGTTGCTGGCGATTTTCTGCAAGCCAAAACCGAGCCCGACCCCAAGCGCCCCGGTAAAAACCGAGAGTGCCGTCATATCGATTCCCACCAGCGACAGGCTGAGCATGATGGCCAACAAGGTCAGGGAAGCCTTGGCAAGGCGCACAAAAACTATGCGCAGGCTGGAATCCAGTTCGTCCATACCCATCAGGCGGGACTCGATCAGCCCGGCCACCCAGAGGGCGAGCAGCACCGTCAGGAAAACGGTGGTCAGCCCGTGCAGGACCATCCACAGATCGATACGCTGCTTGCCGACGCTGAAGGACACCTGCTCCAGGAGATCGATAACGCCGGGAGCAAGGTCGGTAATGTACAGGGCCAGGCAGCTCCAGATGACAAACGCAATAATGCGCTCGCCGGTGGCCAGCCAAAGTTTGGCGGGGAACGCCCGCCGCAGGATATAGACAATGCCCCGCACGAGCGCCATGGAGGCCAGCAAGGGCATGGCCAGCTTGAGCAGATTGACGTGGATAAAGGGTTTGATGGCAGCGCGAACAACCGCCACCAGAACGAGGGCAAGAAGGGGAAAGAGAAGGCGCTTGCCCGCTGCCCGCAAACGCCCCTGCGGCCGATCCCGGCTCTCCCACCAGCGTGCCAGCCCCCAGGCCGAAGCAAGACAAAAAAGCAGCGCCGCCGCCTGCCAGAGGAAATCCGGCGTACCGAAGTCGTCCCACAGATCATTCAACAGTTGCAGCGCTTGCTTTTCGTTCATGCTTTCTTTTCGAGCAGAGTGGCAAAGAACCCATCGGTTCCCTGCTTGTGGGGCAAGAGGTGCAGCGACTCACCGGGCAGTTCCACCTCCTGCTTGCCCAGCACCTCGCCTGCCGGAATGCGGACAAAGCCGGGATTGGCGGCCAGGAAGGCATCCACAACGGCTTCGTTTTCCGCCCGGAGCAGGCTACAGGTGGCATACACCAGCCGGCCGCCGGGGCGCAGCAGGGTCGCCGCTGCCGCCAGAATCCGGCCTTGCTTGACACTCAGTTCGGCAATGTCTTCGGCCTTCTGGCGCCACT
>CAZHVZ010000014.1:13331-17106 GCA_964536245.1 uncultured Rhodocyclaceae bacterium | reverse complement strand
TGCCGCGGGCGGCGTACTAGAAGCAGCCGGTGGGGCGCAGGGTGCCGAGCCCGGAACAGGGGGCATCCACCAGTACACGATCGACCTTGCCGGCCAGGCGTTTTACCCGCGCATCCCGCTCATGCTCAATACGCACCGGGTGCACATTGGACAAGCCGGAGCGGGCCAGACGAGGCTTCAGATTGGCCAGTCGCTTGTCGGAAATATCAAATGCATAGAGCCGGCCCGTATTTTTCATCAAGGCGCCCAGGAGCAGGGTTTTGCCGCCGGCACCGGCGCAGAAATCGACCACCATTTCACCCCGCTTGGGGGCCAGCAGCAGGCCGAGCAACTGGCTGCCTTCATCCTGCACCTCAAAATTGCCTTCGCTAAAGCCCGCGTATTTGGCCAGCGCCGGTTTGTCCCGCAAGCGAATGGCGAGTGGGGAAAGGCTGCCCGGCTGGGCAATGAAGCCATCCGCCCTGAGCCGGTCGAGCAGGGCCTGCCGATCGGTTTTCAGGGTATTGACCCGCAGGTCGAGGGGCGCAGCGTGGTTGAGGGCCGCCGCCAGCAATTCAACTTCTTCCGCGCCATATTGCTCGCAGCAGGCGGCATAGAGCCAGTCCGGCAAATTGCAGCGCACGGCCGGCGGCAGGTCGGCGTCGGCCATGGCGCTGGCCTGGCCCAGCCATTCAGTTTCGCTGGCCTTGAGGACGGGTTCCAGTTGCCGCTGGTTCCAGCCGAAAACGCAGGCCAGGGCAGCCAGCAGCAGGCGGCGCGGCGAGGAGTCCCCGGCACAGCGGGCCTCCAGCGAGCGCCCGCTACGCAGGACGGCAAAAACCGTTTCCGCCACGAAGCCCCGGTCGGCATGACCCAACTGGCGGTTTTCGCGAAAATAACGGGAGACCACGGCATCCGCCGGGTGGTCAAAACGCAGCAGTTCGTCGAGAACTCTTTCCGCATGGGCAAACAAGGCGTGGGTGAAGCGTGCTTTCATTACATTCCAATTTCAGTGACGATCTGCTCGAAGGAATCGCCCTTGCGATCCGTATAGCGCATTTTAACCGGCAACAGCATACGCTCGATGGCCAACCAGAGTTCAGTGGTCGAATCGGTCTGCACTCGCAGGTGCAGGGTACGGAAGCTGCCCGCCGGCGTTTCCAGAATTTCCTCGCCGAGGGCATCGAAGGCATAACGTTCGTATTTTTTCCCGCTGGCCACGCCCATGCTCACCCCATCGGCCAGGCGGCCAAGGTAGGCGAGCTGGTAATGGAAGGAGAGGAGATCCTGGGCACCGTCGGCGAGGGGGCGCGGAATTCCCTCCCGCTGAATGTTCACCTGCCGAGCCTGCCAATCGAAATCGGCGTTTTCATTGGTTTCATGGCCATTTTTCCGGGTTGTGAAGCGACCCGGCTGCAAGCCGCCGGCGGTCAGGCGGCCGCTACTTTCCAGCTCCATGCGTACCGGTTTGAAAAAAGCCGCCAAGCCGCTGGTTTCGGTTACCGAAGTCAGACGATAGCTGCCGTCCTCGGCAAAATCCCAGACATGTTCCGCCCGCCCCACTTCAAACCCCTGGCTACCCTTGTACACCAGAAAGCGGATTTTCCCCCTGGCTGGCAGCTTGGGACGAGGAGGGCCGCCGGGCTTTTCGCCGGATGCCATTGCCTCGCTCCCCGGCACGGCAGCGGACGGTTCGCTGGCCGGCACGCCGGCCTCTGCCTGCGGAACCATCAACGGACGAGGAGACGGCGGCCTCGCTTTGCGCGGTTTGGGCAAGGGTCTTGCTTCCGCTGGCGGCTCCAGCGGCTTGCTTTCTTCCACCGCCGGCCCGGGCGGTTTCGGCGGTGGCTGGAGCTCGGCCCGCAGCACTATCGGTTCGGGCAGCGAGGACAGCTCCACATCCGGCAGGAAGAGCGCCGCAGCGTGCAGGGCAAAGGAACCGGCCAAAGCGGCCAGCAGGGCAATGGGCATTCGCCTCCCGAAGCGGTTTCGTCTTGTTCCCTAACGCGGCACGGGGGCGATCAGTGCACCCTCATGCCCCTGCTCACCATTGAAGCGAACCCGCGCCCCTTCCAGGTTCAGCTTGCCCTCGGCAAACCAGCGCACTGCCCGGGGATAGACCTGGTGCTCCTGGGCCAACACACGGGCCGCCAGGCTGGCTTCATCGTCGCCATCGAGGACCGGCACAGCGGCCTGAATGATCACCGGGCCGTGGTCCAGGGTTGGCGTGACGAAATGCACCGTGCAGCCATGGATGCGCACCCCCTCGTCAATCGCCTTCTGGTGGGTGTGCAAGCCGGGGAAAGCAGGCAGCAGCGAGGGGTGGATATTCATCAGGCGCCCCTGGTAGTGGCTGACAAAATCCTCGGTCAGAATCCGCATGAAGCCGGCCAGCACCACCAGATCCGGTGCAAAGCCGTCGATCACCGCCGCCAGTGCAGTATCAAAGGCCTGGCGGCCGGCAAACGCCGTGTGGTCCACCACCTGCGCGGCAATTCCGGCTGCCGCCGCCGTTTCCAGCCCTTTGGCGTCGGGCCGGTTACTGATCACGGCGGCAATGTTCACCGGCAACCGGCCGGCGTCCCGCTCCCGGATCAAGGCTTCCATATTGCTGCCGCGTCCGGAGATGAGGATGACGATTTTTTTCATTTGAGAAACCCTACAGGCAAAAATATTGCAGTGGCGACCGACTGGGTGACCCGGGAAAGCGTTCGTCCGTTGCGGTCGGCGACTATTCGGGCCATGAAATCGAGCAGGCCGATGACCCGGCCAAATTCCCGCTCGAAGGAGAGATTGCGGTTGGCCGAATCAAGTTGGTTGGAGAGGAGAAGCAACTCGCCGTCCGCTCCCTTGGTAGCGGCCAGTTTCCAGATGGCGATTTCCATATTGCGGGCGCAGTTGAACAGCTTTTGCTCATTGAGGCTGTCGAGCAGAAAAAATTCTTCCTTGTTCTCGAAGGCCGCATCGACCATGGTCAGCAGCCCCAGCATCAAGGCCGCGACGCGATCGCCGCCGAATTCTTCGCGAAAGGCCAGGAGGGCTGCGCCGCCTTCGCGCTGACCTTCCAGCATGGCGGGCAAGGTCGTGCGCTGCTGGAGGCGGCTCAGCGCATCCTCCCGGCTGGCGGCACCGGATTTTTTCCACTCCCTGGGGTTGCGCCGATAGAGCTTGTCGGCCACCAGCATCAGGCCGCTCAGAACCTCGGCCCGGCTGCTATCGGCCACCCGGTCGATTTCATTCTTGAACAAATATTTCGGATCGACCGTCGTTTCCCTTTGCCCCTCCCTGCCGACCTTGGTGGCGCACCCCGCCAGAACCGCCAGCAGCAGGACCGCAATCAGGCGCATCAGGGCTGACGGCTCTTGACATAACCGACCCCCAGGGGGATCAGCGAAGAAATGATGATGCCGACGATGACCATCGACAGATTCTGCTTGACCCAGGGCACATTACCGAACCAGAAGCCGAGCAGGGTCAGGGAAACCGCCCAGCCCACGGCGCCGATCAGGTTGAACAGGGTAAAACGGGCGTAGTTCATTTCCCCCACCCCGGCGACAAAGGGGGCAAAGGTGCGAAACAGGGGTAAAAAGCGGGAAATGATCAAGGTTTTGCCGCCGTGCTTTTCATAAAAGGCGTGGGTCTTGATCAGGGCGTTGCGATTGAAGAAGCGGGAATTTTCCCAATGAAAGACCTTGGGACCAAAATAACGCCCGATCTGGTAGTTGAGCATATTGCCGAGAATCGCCCCCAGAGAAATCACCCCCATGACGATGAAGACATCCATGCCGCCTTCACC
>CAZHVZ010000014.1:6601-13292 GCA_964536245.1 uncultured Rhodocyclaceae bacterium | reverse complement strand
AACAACCTGCACATAGAAGGGAGTCCCCTTTTCACCGGTTTCGGCAAAGATGATGACGAACAAAATGGCGTAAATCCATAGCCCGTACTGCTGGACCAGCAGCGACAAATGCTTGTCGAGATGCAGGATGATGTCGATGAACTGGGCAAGGAATTCCATGAACGGGTGCGGGTCGGGAAAACGGTCATTTTACCCCAAGGTATAATGGCCCCATGCCTACCATTCGTCCCCTGCCCGACCTCCTGATCAGCCAGATAGCAGCGGGCGAGGTGGTCGAACGTCCGGCCTCGGTGCTCAAGGAGCTGCTGGAAAACAGTCTGGATGCGGGCAGCACCGCCCTGCAGGTGCAGCTGGAAGAGGGCGGCGTCAAACTGATCCGCGTCGTGGACGACGGCTGCGGCATCGCCAGGGATCAACTGGCACTCGCTCTGACCCGCCATGCCACATCCAAGATCAACTCCCTGGGTGATCTGGAACAGGTGGCCACCCTGGGTTTTCGCGGCGAGGCGCTGGCTTCGGTGGCCTCGGTCGCCCGCCTTGCCCTGACCAGTCGCGAATCCGGCAGCAGCCATGCCTGGAAACTGAACGCCGCCCCCGGTGCCGAACCCGAACCCGCCGCCCTGATGGCCGGCACCGTCGTGGAAATGCGCGAGCTTTATTACAACACGCCGGCCCGCCGCAAATTCCTCAAGGCCGAGGGGACCGAATTTGCCCACTGCGCCGATGCCGTCAAGCGCCTCGCCCTGACGCGTCCGGATGTCGCCTTCAGCCTCAGTCACAACGGGCGTAACAGCTTGCAACTGCCGGTCTCTTCAGCAGCCCGACGGGTAGCCGGCGTACTCGGCAGTGATTTCGTTGCGGCCGCCCGCCCGCTGGCCGTACAGGCCGGCAATCTGGGTCTGGAAGGCTTCGTCATCGACCCCACCCATGCCGGCGAGGGACGGGATGGACAATACGTTTTCGTCAACCGCCGCTTTGTCCGGGACAAGGTGCTGGCCCACGCCATTCGCGAGGCCTACCGGGATGTCCTGCACGGCAGCCGGCAGCCGGCGGTTTGCCTGTTTCTCACCATCGACCCTGCCCTGGTCGATGTCAACGTCCATCCGGCCAAGACCGAAGTGCGCTTTCGCGACTCCCGCAGCGTGCATCAGTTTGTATTCCATGCCCTGCAAAGAGTCCTGGCCAGTACGGTCAATGGCGATACGGGAGAAGTTCTCGAAGCCGTTGGCCAGCCACGCCCCCCTCCCGCCCCCGAAGCCGCGCTGCCGGGCGGAAACCCTGGCCGCTTCCCATTTTCACAACAAGCCAGTCTCGGCGTTGCCGAACCGGCAGCCAGCGCCTACCTGGCTTTTGCCCAGGCAACGCGCCAGCCGTCCGGAGCCGTGCCCGGGCAATCCCTGGAGTTCACTGAAACATCCAGACAAGGGGGGGAGGTTCCTCCCCTCGGTTACGCCCTCGGCCAGTTGCACGGCATCTACATTCTGGCTCAGAACGCCCAGGGGCTGGTACTGGTGGACATGCACGCCGGACACGAACGCATCCTTTACGAAAAACTCAAGACGGCGCTTGAACACCGGCAGCTGGCCACGCAGCCCCTGCTTATTCCCGCCGTTTTTTCTGCCGATCCGCTGACCGTGGCAGCTGTGGAAGAACATGCTGCCGCCCTGGCCGATCTCGGCTTCGAAATCGCCGTGCTTGGCCCCGGCCAGCTCGGCGTGCGTTCCCTGCCGGCGCTCTTGCAATCCGGCGACCCGACCGCTCTCGCCCGCTCCCTGATTGGCGAGTTGCGGGAACACGGCATCAGCCAGCTGGTCACCGCCCGGCGCAATGAGCTGCTGGCCACCATGGCCTGCCATGGGGCAGTGCGTGCCCGCCGGCAGCTCAGCCTGCCCGAAATGAACGCCCTGCTGCGCCAGATGGAAGAAACCGAACGGGCCGGCCAATGCAACCATGGCCGACCGACCTGGACGCAACTTTCCCTGGACGAACTGGACCGTCTGTTTCTGCGCGGCCGTTAAGTTTTATCCCCTAGCCATGGCATGGCGATTCCGCCTTTTTTGCCATCGCCGAGAACTTTCGCTCCGTTCGCTTGCCCAATCGGAATAATCCCGGGCACATCGGTAGCTATCTTTTTGCTTATCAGTCCCCGTACTGATTACCCCAGCCCGATTTGATCGCGTCATTTTCAGCCACTGGAGAGAACGGCCGGCTATTTGCCAATCCGCATTGCACACACTCAAGGGGGGAACAGCATGAATTTGCAGATCAAACAGAAGCTGATGGTTTTGGTTGCCGTAGCAATGATTGCGCTGATTGGGACGGGGATTTTTTCCTTTGCCCAAGCCCGGAAACTGAATGCCTCGCTGAATGAAGCCATCGAGCGCCACGCGGCAACCATTTCGGCTGTCAACGGCGCACGCGGCGCCCAGGTCCATTTCAAGACCCAGGTTCAGGAATGGAAAAATCTTTTGTTGCGCGGCAAGGATAGCGAGGCCTACACCAAACATCTCAAAGGGTTCGACGAAGAAGAGCGCCGCGTCAAGGAAACCCTGGAGTCGGTGAAATCCATCATCAACAAGCTGGGGATTTCCGACCGCGTAAAAATCGGGGAAGTCATCGCCGTTTTTGAAAAACTCGGCCCGGCCTATCGTGATGCCCTCAAGCAGTACGATCGCAACAGTGCCGATCCGGCAGCGATCATCGACAAACTGGTGCGGGGAATTGATCGTGCGCCAACCCAGGCGATTGATGAGCTGGTCGCCACCATGGAAAAAATATCCGGCGAATTCAATGCTGAAGAGACCAAAAACTCCGAAGAAACCTTTTCTGCGGTCAAGAGCGGCCTGATTTCCTTTTCGGTTGGCGCCGTTCTTGTTCTCTCGGTCCTCGCCTGGTTGATCCTGCGCTCGATTATCGGCCCCTTGGCGGCCCTCGAATCGACCATGGCGCACATTGCCGGCAGCGGAGACCTGACCCACCGTGCCAGCGTCAGCCAGGATGACGAAATTGGCCGTATGGCGGCGGCCTTCAACAGGATGATGGAACAGTTGCAAAAAATTATCGGCCAGGTGCATAGCGCCAGCCAGCAGGTCGCTTCCGCCTCCGAGCAGTTGGCGGGATCCTCATCATCCCTGGCTGAGGTTTCCGAGCATCAATCCAGTGCCGTTGCCGGAAGCGCTGCCGCCATTGAGCAACTGACGGTAGCGATTACCTCGGTGTCGGAAACGGCCCATGACGTTCATAACCAGGCCACGGATAGCGTCACCCGCACCCATGACGGCTCCCGGAAAGTCTCCCATCTCGCCGGAGAAATCGGGCGCATCCAGCAGAACATGGTTGACATCGCCCGTACTGTCGATGAATTCGTGCGCAGCACCGAGGTCATTACCGGCATGACCCGGGAGGTTCGGGATATTGCCGATCAAACCAACCTCCTGGCCCTGAATGCCGCCATTGAGGCGGCACGGGCCGGAGAGGCCGGGCGCGGTTTCGCCGTGGTGGCCGACGAAGTACGCAAACTGGCCGAAAAATCCAGCAAATCGGCCGGGGAAATAGATGCCGTTACCCATTCCATCATGACCCAGTCGTCAGCCGTGCAAGCTGCCATTGAAGCCGGCGAGAAGTCCATCGAAACGAGCACCGTTCTGGCCAACGAAGTGGAAGGCGTTCTGGCCCGATCGCGGGAATCGGTGGAACGTTCGGCGCAGGGGGTCAACGAGATCACGGATTCGGTTTCCGAGCAGAAAACCGCGTCCACGGAAATCGCTCAAAGCATGGAGCGCATCGCCAACATGGTGGAGGAAAACAATGCGGCAGCACGCAGCATCAGCGGTTCGACCCATGACCTGCGGGCACTGGCGCAAAGTCTCTCGCAGGCCATTTCCGGCTTCCGGGTGGCATAAGATGCGGGGCAGGCGCTTCGCCTGGAGACGATTGCCCCCTAAGCGGCCGGCTTGGACAATTGCTGTTTGATAATGGGGCCGGCCACATTCCAGGCCATGGTACCGCCACCAACGACCAGAACGACGCCAATCGCCAACTGAATGGCCAGGACGATCCAGTCCTTTTGCTGACTGCTCAGCTTGTGGCCGGGGTTGGTAGCGCCACAACCGGGGCAGGCGAGAGCGGTGGTATCGACCTGATGGCTGCATGCGCGGCAGGGAACAAGCGACATAAGACACCTCATTGATGACAAGCTGATTATAGGGCGAGCAAGGCTTGTGCTGCAAAGCCGTTTACCCCCAGCGCTCCCCGCCTTGCCCGATCATGCTCCGTGATACGATTCGCCCCGCCATGTCCAGCCCGACCCGACTCCCTCCCGCCATTCTGCTCATGGGCCCAACGGCCAGCGGCAAAACGGCGGCGGCCATGGCCTTGGCCGATCATCTGCCGGTAGAACTGATCAGCGTGGATTCGGCCCAGGTTTTTCGCGACATGAATATCGGCACCGCCAAGCCGGATGCGCCCACGCTGGCCCAATACCCGCACCGTCTGATCGACCTGATCTCGCCGGAGGACGCTTATTCGGCAGCCCGTTTCCGGGCCGACGCCCTTGCGGCCATGGCCGAAATCACGGCAGCAGGCCGGGTTCCGGTGCTGGTGGGGGGCACCATGCTCTATTTCCGCGCCTTGTTGCAGGGCCTGGCCGAACTGCCCCAGGCGGACCCGCTGCTGCGCGCCGCGCTCGACGCGGAAGCCGCCGACAAAGGCTGGCCGGCCATGCATGCCGAGCTGGCCCGCCTTGATCCGGTCACCGCAGCCCGCCTGCACACCACCGATAGCCAGCGCATTCAGCGCGCTCTGGAAATATGCCGCCTGAGCGGCCAGCCCATGTCCGAGCTGCTGGCAGCCAGCCAGCAGGCCGTTCCGGACTACGATTTTCTTGCCCTCGGCCTGCTGCCCTCCGAGCGGAGCGTCCTGCACCAGCGTATCGCACAACGTTTCGATGCCATGCTGGCGGCGGGCCTTGAGGAAGAAGTCCGTCACCTGCGCCGGAGCTACCGCCTGCACCTTGACCTGCCCTCCATGCGCTGCGTGGGTTATCGCCAGACCTGGGAGGCCCAGGAGGGGCTGATTCCGGCGGGAGAACTGCGCGACCGGGGAATATTTGCCACCCGCCAGCTGGCCAAGCGGCAAATCACCTGGATCACCAACTCGTTTCAGGCAGAAATTTTTGACTGCCTGCGCGGCGATCTGGCCCAGGCCATCCGCCAGCGCAGCGAAGCCTTCCTTAGTCGCTGACCAGTTTTTCCAGGGTGTTGGCCACCTCTTCCAGTTGCCCGACAATCGTCAGGCTTTCATCCTGGGTGCCGACCATGCGCTCCATGAAACCGTTGGCCAGGGTGGTCATGTACTGTTCCTGAGACTCGGTCAAGCCGAGATGAACATAGGATTTGATCAAGGTTTCCTGAAACTCGATCATGTTCTGGGTCAGGTTGAAACAATTGCGCCGGTAACCGGCCTGAACCGCATCCACGGCATCATGAACCATGGGCAAGGCCTCTTCCACACCACGGCGGCGCGCCAGCATGGCCTGCTCCAGTTCGATGGCATGCAAGCGGGCATCGGCCCCCTCTGCCAGAATTGCGCCATTGTCGCGAATGCGGCCACAGCGCTCGGCATCTTCCAGCGGCATGTTGTTGACCAGTACCGTAATTCGGCCATAGTTGAACACGCAGCGACTCTTGAACTGGAATATCCGGCCAGAATTGCGCACATGGTTGAGCACCGCGACTTCCAGCGGCAAATCGACGCCGTGCTCACTGACCGAAATTTCCACGCCGCCGACCCGTAGCTGCACGGCTCCTTGCAGATCGTATTGCCGCAGGGACTCCAGCACGGCATCGCCAATTTCCCGCAGCGAAGAACAGGTAAAGGATTTGCTGAGAAATTGCAGGACCACCCCCAACTCACTCATGCTGGTCATGGCGGACAGTGCAGTCCGCTGGGCATAACCCGCCTGCTCCTGGAGTGCCTGTTTCTGGGCAAGAATACGCTGGGCGACGCGAATCTTGCGATGCAAGACGTCCGGGTCGATCGGCTTCAGGATGAAATCTTCGCCCCCCACGCCATAGCAGGCCAAGCGGGCTTCGATGTCATCACTGGCGGACATGAAAATCACCGGAATATCCTGCAACTCCCAGTCATCCTTGAGACGGCGGCACATGGACAGGCCATCCACTTCCGGCATGTTCACATCCAGCAGCAACACATCGGGACGCACCTGAGCCATGCGCTCCAGGCACTCCTCGGCGGAGGCATAAACCTCAACCTTGTAGTCATCCGAGAGAGCGGAGTGCAGCACTTCCAGAATCAGCACGTCATCGTCTACGACAAAGACGCGAAAGCTATCTTCCATGATGCGGTCTCCTTGTTCTGTGTTTTCTTCTATTCTCCGATCATTCCTGCCGGGGGACAAGGGACTTGTTTTCTGCCAGCAGGGAATACACCGTCGGGACTACGAAAAGGGTGAAAAAGGTGCCGAGCAGCAGCCCGCCGACGATGACCCAGCCGATCTGCTGGCGCGACTCGGCACCCGCTCCGGAGGCCAGCGCCAGGGGCACGGCGGGTTGCGACGGGGCCGCCGACGGCCGGAAGCTGCAGGCCGAAAGCAACGCCAAATCAACCGCCGCCGCCGCCGAGATCAACGCCAAACCGGCGGCGGGGGCGGCGCCCGGCCTGCCGCTGTCGG
>CAZHVZ010000014.1:0-6591 GCA_964536245.1 uncultured Rhodocyclaceae bacterium | reverse complement strand
GCCCAGCACCATGGCGCCGGTCGTCATCAGGATGGGGCGTAAACGGAGAGTGGCCGATTCAATCACCGCCGCTTTCAGTTCGACCCCTTTTTCCTGCAACTGGTTGGCAAACTCCACAATCAGGATGCCGTGCTTGGTAATCAACCCGACCAGGGTGACCAGGCCGATCTGGCTATAGACGTTGAGGGTGCCGCCGCTCAGCCACAGTGCGAGCAGGGCGCCGGCCATGGACAAGGGCACGGTCAGCATGATGATGAAGGGATCACGGAAACTCTCGAACTGGGCCGCCAGAACCAGGTAGATAAAGGCCAGGGCCAACCCGAAGGTGACCGCCAGGGACGAGGATGACTGGCGAAACTCCCGTGACTGACCGTTGTAATCCACGGCATAGCCCGGTTAGAGAACACGACCGGCCACGTCATCCATGAAGCCGAGCGCCTCCCCCATGGTGTAGCCGGGGGCCAGATTGGCGGTGATGGTCACCGCCCGTCGCTGGCCAAAATGGTTCAGTTCCCGTGGGCTGATGGTTTCGCTGACCCCCACCAGGTTTTCCAGGGAAACCATGCGCCCGTCCTTGCCACGGGCGTAAATGCCCGCAATATCCTGCGGGTTGGCGCGGTCGCTTTCGGCCACCTGGACGATCACGTCGTATTGCTCACCGTCACGCTTGAAGCGCGTCACCTGCCGCCCGCCGAGCATGGTTTCAAGCGTGCGGCCTATGGTTTCCACCGGCACGCCCAGGTCCGCCGCCTTGTCCCGGTTGACCTCCACCGACAGTTCCGGCTTGTTGAGCTTGAGATCGGTATCCACATTGGTCAGAGCCGGATTTTTGGCAATTTCCCCGAGAAACTGGTTGGTCACCTGCTGCAATTCCTCATAGGCAGCCGAGGTCACGATGACGAAATTGATCGGCCTTTCGCGGGGGCTCTGGCCCAAAGAGGGCGGGGTGACCGGAAAGGCCAGCACCCCTGGAATGCCCATGAAGCGGGGAAACAGCTCCTTGGCGAGATCCGGCGAACGACGGGTGCGGTCATTCCAGTCGGTCAGGCCGACAAAGGAAATCCCCTGGCTGACCGTGGGATTACCGGCGACCACGAAGAAACGCTCGATATCCTTGGTCTGGCTGTAAATACCTTCGATCTGCCGGGCATATTTATCGGTGTAATCCAGGGTTGCGCCCTCCGGACCAAGGAAAACGCCCAGGATCACACCGCGATCCTCGACCGGCGCCAGTTCGGACTTGAGGACACTCATCAGCCCGACGCAAGCGGCGGCCACCATGCAGAAGCCCAGCATGACCGTCCACCGCTGCTCAAGACTGACCGTGAGAATCCGCTTGTAGCCGGCATTGACCCAATCCAGAAAGCGCTCCACGGCGAGAAAGAGGCGACCGTGTTTTTCCTCGTGCTTGAGCAGCACCGAGCACATCATGGGCGACAGGGTCAGGGCGACGAAGCCGGAAACCAGCACGGCACCGGCCAGGGTCAGGGCGAATTCGATGAACAGCTTGCCGGTGCGCCCGGTCATGAAGGCCACCGGCGCATAAACAGCCGCCAGGGTAAGGGTCATCGCCACCACCGCGAAGCCGATTTCCCTGGCCCCCTGCAAAGCCGCCTGAAGGCGCGGCATACCGGCTTCGATGTGGCGGAAAATATTCTCCAGCACGACGATGGCGTCATCCACCACGAGACCGATGGCCAGCACCAATGCCAGCAGGGTGAGGGTATTGATGGTAAAGCCGAAGAGGAACATCAGGGCGAATGCGCCAACCAGGGAGACCGGAATGGTGACCAAGGGAATGAATGTCGCCCGGACATTGCGCAGGAAGAAGAAAATGATTGCCAGGACGAGCAGGATGGCTTCACCGATGGTCTTGAAAACCGCCTGGATCGAGCGGTCGATGAAAACCGAGGAGTCATAGGCGATGTTGGCCTGCATACCGGGGGGTAATTCGGCGGTAATCCGGGGCAATTCAGCGCGCAGCGCCTTGGAGAGCTCGAGCGGATTGGCCGTGGCCTGCTTGATGACGCCCAGCGCCACAGCCGAGCGGCCATTGAAGCGCACCGTGCTGCGCTCGGAAGCGGCCCCGATCTCGACCCGGCCAAGGTCATTCACGCGCACCGGATAACTGCCCTTGGCATCGCTCACGGTTTTGACCACGATGGCGCCAAACTCGGCGGGGGTCTTGAGATCGGTATTGGCCACCACGGAAAATTCCCGTTCGCGGCTCTCGATACGCCCCGCCGGCACCTCCACATTCTGCTTCTTCAGGGCATCTTCCACGTCCGCCGGGGTTAACTGGTAAGCCGCCAGCCGTTCCCGGTCCAGCCAGATGCGCATGGCGAACTTGCGGTCGCCGAAAATCCGCACATCCGCCGCCCCCGGCATGGTTTGCAGGCGCGGCTTGACGATGCGGCTGGCGACATCGGTCACTTCCAGCGCCGAATGCTTGTCCGAGGAAAAGGCAATCCAGATGATCGGGTTGGCGTCGGCCTCAACCTTGGCGATGACCGGCTCATCGACCGACTCAGGCAGTTTGTTGCGCACCCGGGAAACCCGGTCGCGCACATCCGCCGCCGCCGAATCCGGCGCCCGCTCGAGCTTGAAGCGCACCGAAATCTGGCTGTTTTCGGCCCGCGAGATGGAGGTGATGACTTCCACCCCCTCGATACCGGCCAGGGAGTCCTCCAGCGGTTTGGTCACCTGGGACTCGATGATTTCTGCCGAAGCCCCCCGATAGGTCGTATCCACCGTCACCACCGGCTCGTCGATCTTGGGATACTCGCGCACCGGCAGGCGGCCATAGGAAACAATGCCAATCAGCATGACCACCAGGGACAGCACGGTGGCAAAGACTGGCCGGCGGATGCAAACTTCGGATATCTTCATTTGGCTTCCGCCGCCTTGGCAGCAGGTTTTTCAGCCGGAGCCGCTGCCTGGTCGGGCGCCGCCTTGGCCGTCGGGGCATTCTGTCCAACAGCCTTGACCGGCACCCCGTCGCGCAATTTGAGCTGGCCCGCCGTCACGACGACGTCACCCGCTGCGACGCCATCCACAATCTCCACCTGGGCATTCCGCCGCACGCCGAGCTTGACCTTGGCTGCCGCCGCCTTGCCGTCCACCACTTTGAACAGCATGGGCGCCGCCCCGGAGACAATGGCCTGCTCCGGCACCATCAGCACGCCTTTTTTCTCGCCCAGGGCAATGCGCACCCGGGCGAACATGCCGGGCTGCAACCGCCCCTCCCGGTTGTTGAGCACGGCGCGGCAGGAAATGCTGCGTCCATTCTGATCCACGAGGGGATCCAGAGCATCAAGAACAGCCTGGAAACGCTGCCCCGGCAAGGCATCGCTGGTGAGCTCGACAGCCTGCCCCTTGCCCAGCCGGCCCAGATAACTTTCCGGCAATCGAAAATCCACCTTCAAGGCCGCAATGTCCTCGATATTGACCAGATCCTGCCCTTCCTTGACGTAATCCCCGACACTGATACTGCGTAGCCCCACCACTCCGGCAAAGGGCGCCTTGATGCGGGTTTTGGCCAGTTTGGCCTCCGCCAGCTGAACGGCGGCCTGTTGCACCTTGAGGTTGGCAGCGGCACTGTCCAGAGCCTGCTGGCTGACAAATTTTTTGGCCAGCAGCTCTTCGTTACGCTGGTAGTTGGTCCGGGCCAGTGCCAGGTTGGCTTTGGCCTGCTGTAATTCAGCTTCCTGAATGGCTCCGTCCAGGCTGAGCAGCGGCGCTCCCTTGGCAACCAGGGCACCGTCCTTGAACTGGATGGACGCAACCCGACCCGCCACTTCCGGACGCAGGACAACCGATTCGCTCGATTTAAGAGTGCCGACGGCAAGCGCTTCATCAGCAAAATCCGCTGCGGCCACCTCGGCGGTCTCCACACCGACGGCAAAACCGCCCGGCGGCCCGCCCGCTCCCGGCTTGCCCGGCGCCCCCGCAGCAGCCGGCCCGGCGGCTGGCCCACGATTCAGGTTATAGGCATAGACCCCCAGACCGACCAGGAAAATGGCCGAAAGGGAAAGAACCAACAAACGTTTTTTTGCCATGAACAGCGCCCCGCTTATTACTGACCGAAGGGTCATTACTTATCGCAATTGTACCGAAGGGAGGCTGCCCGGCGATGAAAAAATTTCCCCGGCGGAGTCCTTGAGCGCCGGTTCGGCGCGTAAATCCAGGCCTGTTGCCGGCATTTCCGCCGGTTCGCTCGCAAAGGCCTGATGGCAAGCCCTTTCGGCAGCCCCGCCCCCCTTGCCGTGACCGCCCCGCAACAAGGCGGCCCGCACCATGACCACACCGGCGGAAATCATTTGCAGATGTTCGGCAGCGGCACGGGTCAGGTCAAGGATACGGGTACGATGCCCCGCCATGCGGTCATTGATTTTGACCACCACGCAACGGCCATTGTCGAGACGCCGGACAACCACCCAACTCCCCAGGGGAAAGGCATTGCTGGCGGCGGTAAAGGCGTTCACGTCAAAACGTTCGCCGGTAGCCACCCGGCGCCCCTTGAAGCCATGCCCATAAAAACTGGCGCTGCCGCTCAGACCGGAGGACTCAACACTCAGGAACTGGACGGAATCCATGACCGGACCGGCGGCGTTTTTCTTTTTGGCCGGGGCAGCCCCACGGGAAACACCGGATTTACTGCCGCCCTGCCGCTTGGCTGCGGCCTTTGCCGCAGATTTTGCGACCGGCTTGGAGGCCGCTTTTGCCGCCGTACTTTTCTTGCCAGCGGCTTCCGCTGGCAAGACAAACAGTGCCGCCGCCGAGAACCCGGCAGCGACCAGTGCGGCGGCAAGCCACCGCTTCGACAAGCTAGATCACCACGGTTTGCGCTTCATCACCCTGGCGGGCGCGAATCCGGCCGATGCGATAAACCGCCTCGCCAGCGGCCTTCAGCTCCGCCATGGCGGCCTCGGCGTATTCGGCGGCAACCACCACCACCATGCCGATGCCGCAGTTGAAAACGCGGTGCATTTCCTCTTCCGCCACATTGCCTTCCGCCTGCATCCAGTCGAAGAGCCTGGGACGGGGCCAGGCAGCTTTCTGCAACTCGGCCACGGTGTTGGCGGGCAGCACGCGGGGAACGTTCTCCAGCAGGCCGCCGCCGGTGATGTGGGCCATGCCCTTGACCGGCAGCTTGGCGATGAGGGCCAGCATCTGCTTGACGTAAATGCGGGTCGGCGCCATGACCACTTCGGCCAGGGTTCTTTCCCCGTCAAAAGGCGCATTCATGTCGGGACTGGAGCGCTCGATAATCTTGCGCACCAGGGAATAGCCGTTGGAATGGGCGCCGGAAGAAGCCAGGCCGAGCACCACGTCACCGGCAGCAATGGTCGAGCCGTCAATGATTTGGGATTTTTCCACGACGCCGACAGCAAAACCGGCCAGGTCGTATTCGCCATCCGGGTACATGCTGGGCATTTCCGCCGTTTCACCGCCGATCAGGGCGCAGCCGGCCAGCTCGCAGCCTCTGGCAATGCCGCCGACAACGCTGGCAGCGGTGTCCACATCCAGCTTGCCGCAGGCGAAGTAGTCGAGGAAGAAGAGGGATTCGGCGCCCTGCACCAGAATGTCATTGACGCTCATGGCCACCAGATCCTGCCCCACCGTATCGTGGCGATTGAGCTGGAAAGCCAGTTTCAACTTGGTGCCCACCCCATCGGTGCCGGACACCAGAACCGGTTCCTTATAGCGCTTGGGCACTTCAAACAAGGCGCCAAAACCGCCGATGCCGCCCAGCACGCCTTCGCGCAGGGTCTTTTTGGCCAGGGGCTTGATGCGGTCCACCAGCGCATCGCCGGCTTCGATATCGACACCGGCATCGCGGTAGGAGAGGGATTCTTTCTGGGTCATGGCGGTTTCCGCTGGCGTCCGGAAGTTCGGCGCGTGTGAGTAAAATGAGGATTTTACCTGAAAGCTGCCGCCAACCCGAGTCAGCTCGAACGGTGGGAATGCCATGCAACGTATCCTGATTGTGGACGACGAACCGGCGATTGCCGACACCCTGGCCTATGCCTTGCGCAGCGAGGGCTTTGAGCCGGCTGCCTGCACCCTGGGGCAGGAAGCGGTACGCCGGGTGGAGGCCGAAAACTTCAGCCTGCTCATTCTTGATATCGGCCTGCCCGACATGAGCGGCTTCGATGTCTGCCGCGAGATCCGCCGGCAAAGCGATGTGCCGGTGATTTTTCTCACCGCCCGGACCGACGAGGTTGATCGCATCGTCGGCCTCGAACTCGGCGCCGACGACTACGTCTCAAAGCCCTTCAGCCCACGGGAAGTCGTTTCCCGGGTGCGGGCCATCCTGCGCCGCGCCCGGTCCGTCCCGGAAACCGCTCAGCACCATCCGGGCAAAGGACGCTTCACGGTCGACCCGGATGGACTGCGCATTGCCTTTCTCGGCCACTGGCTCGCCCTGACCCGCTACGAATACCGCCTGCTCGCCCTGTTGCTGGAAAAGCCGGGGCGCGTTCTCTCCCGCGCCCGCATCATGGAGCATGTGTGGAACGACGCCGAGGAAACCCTCGACCGCACCGTGGACGCCCACATCAAGACCCTGCGCGCAAAACTCAAGGCCGT
>CAZHVZ010000013.1:34838-42019 GCA_964536245.1 uncultured Rhodocyclaceae bacterium | reverse complement strand
AGGCGCGGCTGGCCATCCACCAGGGCCACCATGTTCATGCCGAAGGTGTCCTGCAGCTGGGTTTGCTTGTACAGGTTGTTGAGGATGACCTCGCCGACTTCGCCGCGCTTCAGCTCGATAACGATGCGCATACCCGACTTGTCGGATTCATCGCGAATATCGGAAATGCCTTCGATTTTCTTTTCGTTGACCAGCTCGGCGATTTTCTCGATCAGGGATTTCTTGTTCACCTGATAGGGAATTTCGTCCACGATCAGCGCCTGCCGGCCATTGCCCTTGTCCATCTCCTCAAAGTGGGTGCGGGCCCGCATGATGACGCGGCCACGACCGGTCTTGTAGCCTTCCCGCACCCCCATCACGCCATAGATCAGCGCAGCGGTCGGGAAGTCCGGGGCGGGGATGCAGTCGATCAACTCGTCAATGCTGATCGCCGGGTTGGTCAGCAGGGCCAGACAACCGGCCACCACTTCGTTCAGGTTGTGCGGCGGGATGTTGGTCGCCATGCCGACGGCAATACCGGACGAACCGTTGATCAGCAGATTGGGAATACGCGCCGGCATAACCAGCGGCTCGTTCTCGGAACCGTCGTAATTCGGCCCGAAATCGACAGTTTCCTTGTCCAGATCTTCCAGCAGCTGGTGGCCGATCTTGGCCATGCGCACTTCGGTGTAACGCATGGCAGCAGCATTGTCGCCATCCACCGAGCCGAAATTGCCCTGACCATCCACCAGCATGTAGCGCAGGGAGAAATGCTGCGCCATACGCACGATGGTGTCATAGACCGCCGTGTCGCCGTGCGGGTGATACTTACCGATCACGTCACCGACGATACGGGCCGACTTCTTGTAAGCCTTGTTCCAGTCGTTGTTCAGCTCATGCATGGCGAACAGCACGCGGCGATGCACCGGCTTGAGGCCGTCCCGTGCATCGGGCAAGGCCCGACCGACGATGACGCTCATGGCGTAATCGAGGTAGGAACGCCGCATCTCGTCTTCAAGGCTGATGGGCAGTGTTTCTTTGGCGAATTGATCCATGTCTCTTGTCTGGCACCGCAGGCCGGCGCCGCTCGTGAATTGCTTGCTGGTTGGCTCTTCTTATTGGTTGGAATGAGCGGAATTTGCTATTTTAGCATGTCAGCCCTCCCCAAACAGGCCTACGCCTTGACGAAAAACATGCCCGCCACCCTGCCAGACACCATAGACCTGTTGATCGAAGCCCGCTGGATCGCCCCCGTGGAACCGGACGTCCTGCTCGAAAACCACAGTGTTGCCATCCACCGGGGCAAGATTCTCGCCGTACTGCCGGCACAGGATGCCGGCAATCGTTTTTCTGCGGCCAGGCACGTCAAACTGGCGAACCACATCCTGATCCCCGGCCTGATCAATCTGCATACCCATGCCGCCATGTCCCTCATGCGCGGCATGGCCGACGACCTGCCCCTGATGGAATGGTTGCAGGGGCATATCTGGCCGGCGGAAGCGGCTCACGTCTCGCCGCCCTTCGTGCGCGACGGCACTCGCCTGGCCTGCGCCGAAATGCTGCGGGGCGGCATCACCTGCTTCAACGACATGTATTTCTTTCAGCAGGCCGCTGCCGAAGCCGCAACCGAACTGGGCATGCGCGCCGCGCTGGGCATCACCACCCTGGAGTTCCCCACCGCCTTTGCCAGCGATGCTGCCGACTACCTCAACAAGGGGCTGGAAATCCGCCAGCACTACGCCGAACACCCGCTGATTTCCTTTTGCCTCGCCCCGCACGCCCCCTATACGGTCTCTGACAACACCTTCCGGCGTATCGCCACGCTCGCCGAGCAGCTATCCCTGCCGATTCATTGCCATCTTCACGAAACCCTGGCCGAGGTCGAGGAAAGCCTCAAGCAGCACGGCTGCCGCCCTCTCGAACGCCTGGATCGCCTGGGGCTGCTCGACCCCCACCTGATCGGCGTACACAGCGTGCACCTCAGCCCGGCGGAAATCGATCTGCTGGCCCGGCGGGGCTGCTCGGTGGCCCACTGCCCGACCTCCAACCTCAAGCTGGCGAGCGGAATGGCTCCGGTTGCCGCGATGACGGCACAGGGAATCAATATCGGCCTGGGAACCGATGGTGCGGCCAGCAACAACCGGCTCGACCTTTTTTCCGAAATGCGCCTGGCGGCCTTGCTGGCCAAGGGAAGCAGCCAGGATGCCAGCACCCTTCCCGCCCGCCAGGTGCTGCGCATGGCTACCCTGAATGGCGCCAGGGCCCTGGGCCTGGAGAACAAAATCGGCTCCATCACCGCCGGCAAGGAAGCCGATCTTTGTGCCGTTGCGCTGAACGACCTGAATTGCGCCCCATGCTACGACCCCCTGTCGCATCTGGTTTACGTTGCCGGCCGGGAGCAGGTTTCCCACGTCTGGGTCGCCGGAAAGTGTTGCGTAGACGGCAAAATATTGCACAACCTTAACGAAAATGATTTGAAAAATTCCGTAAGCCTATGGCAGAATAGGTTGGAAGTTCGCTCGAAGGCTTAAACTGGGCTTTTGCGCGGGTCGGTAATATATTTAGGTAACTCTGTAAATTTCTTCAACGAGGGAAAACAATGATCAACAAACTTGCAAAAAAATCGATCCTGCTGGCCCTGGCTGCCGGCCTGAGCATCGGTGCCACCCTGGCCCAGGCTCAAGAGCGCGTTTATGTCATCGACGGTCGCGGTGTTGTCGCCAAGAGCAATTTCGGCCTGTGCTGGCGCACCGGCTACTGGACCCCGGCTGCTGCGGCCAAGGATCCGGCTGGTTGCGAATGTGACAAGGATCTGCTGCCGAAGGAAGTCTGCGATCCGAACGCTGCCAAGGCTGCTTCCCCGACCGGCATGAAGCCGGGCGGTGACAAGATCACCGTTGCTGCTGACGCCCTGTTCGATTTCAACAAGGCTGTTCTGCGCCCGGCTGGCAAGGCCAAGCTTGACGAAGTGGTCGCCAAGTCCAAGCAACTGAAGCTGGAAGTCATCCTGGCTGTTGGTCACACCGACCGCATCGGTGGCGATGCCTACAACCAGAAGCTGTCCGAGAAGCGCGCTGCCGCTGTCAAGGAATACCTGGTTTCCAAGGGTATCGAAGCCAACCGCGTCTACACCGAAGGCAAGGGCAAGAAGCAGCCCGTGACCGGCGACAAGTGCAAGGGCAACACCAAATCCAAGGCTCTCATCGACTGCCTGCAACCGGATCGTCGTGTTGACATCGAACTGATCGGCACCAAGTAATCCGCTGCTGACCGATGAAAAAGCCCCGCAGTGCGGGGCTTTTTCTTTTGTGGCATTTTTTGCCGACTCCTCTACTGAACTCAAATCCCATGCTCAACGCTGATCCCGCAGAACTCTCGAAATTTGGCGAACTTGCCCACCGCTGGTGGGATCCCAACAGTGAATTCAAACCCCTGCACGACATCAACCCGCTCCGCCTGGAGTGGATCGATCAGGCGGTCGGCCTGTCCGGCAAGGAGATCCTCGACGTCGGCTGTGGCGGTGGGCTGCTCTCCGAAGGCATGGCCTGCCTGGGCGCCAAGGTGACCGGTATCGATCTGTCGGAAAAACCGCTTGGTGTGGCCCGCCTGCATCTGCTGGAAAGCGGCCGGAAGGTCGATTACCGCCTGATTTCCGCCGAACAGCTGGCCGCTGAAATGCCTGCTGCTTTTGACGCCGTGACCTGCCTGGAAATGCTCGAACACGTTCCGGACCCGGCCAGCACCATCGCCGCCTGCGCCCGACTGGTCAAGCCCGGCGGCGAAGTGTTTTTCTCGACCATCAACCGCAATGCGAAAGCCTACCTGCTGGCCGTTGTCGGTGCCGAGTACCTTCTCAACATGCTGCCCAAGGGCACCCACGATTACGCCAAATTCATCAAACCCTCAGAAATGGCCCGCTGGTGCAAGGAAGCCGGCCTCGAGCCGGAACAATTCATCGGCATGACTTACAACCCCCTGACGCGCCACTATGCTCTGGGCCAGGATACCGACGTCAATTACCTGCTGCGGGCAAGGCGGCGTGTTTAAGGCCGTCCTTTTCGACCTTGACGGCACCCTGGCCGATACCGCACCGGATTTGGGCCGTGCCCTGAATCGGGTGCGCACTGCCGAGGGTTGCCCGCCGCTGCCCCAGGAATGCTTGCGCCCCTACACCTCACGCGGCGTAAAGGGCCTGCTCCAGGCCGGTTTTGGCATCGGGCCGGAAAGCCCCGACTATGAGCGCCTGTCACAAGCTTTTCTCGCCTCCTACGCCGAAGATATCTGCCGCGAGAGCAGGCTTTTTGACGGCATTCCGGAATTACTCGCCCGCCTTGAAGACAACGGAGTGCTCTGGGGCATCGTCACCAACAAGCGCAGCCGGTTCACCGGCCCCGTGGTCGAGCACCTGGGGCTTTTTCCGCGCACCCGCTGCGTCGTCAGCGGCGACACCACCCGCGCCGCCAAACCGTCGCCCCTGCCCATCCTGCACGCCTGCGAACTGCTGGCCTGCCTTCCCGGCGAAACCCTCTATGTCGGCGATGATCTCCGTGACATTGAAGCCGGACGCGCCGCCGGCACTCGAACCGCAGCCGTTTCCTACGGTTATCTGGGTGATGGCGGACCGATTCACACCTGGAATGCAGACTTCATCGCCGACCATCCATCAGGCATAGGCGAATACGTTTTTTCCCAACCGGCAAACCGCTGAAACCTTTTGATACATGTTCATCTGCTGCTGACATACTCCTCTTACATGGGGGGCATTTAATGGGAAGCGTCAAGGAAATGGATTTTCCGATCAACTGCCCAAGGAGACTGAAATGTCACGCACTGCACAATTACTGACTTCCCTTTTCATGGCCGCTGGAATTGGGCTGGTCGCCCAACCGAGTTTCGCTCAGGGAGCAGGCTGCCCGGGAATGGGTCCGGGTTCTGCCAATGTCACCGAAATGCGGGCTGAACGTATGCAAAAGCACCAGAAGCAACTGCATGACGCCCTCAAGCTCAATCCGGACCAGGAAGCCGGCTGGAAGAAATACACGGAATCCATGGCGCCGCAATCGGGGCCGATGATGGCCGGCAGAAGCGAAGAAATGGCCAAACTGAGCGCTCCGGAACGGGCCGACAAGATGCTGGAATTCGCCAAGTCCCGCCAGGAACGCATGACCGAGCACGTAGCCGCGCTGAAAACCTTTTACGGCACTTTGAGCGCCGAGCAGAAAAAGGCCTTTGACGGCTTCCATAGCGGCCCGCGTGGCCGTGGCGGCCCGGCCCGAGGTGGAGACAAGCCGCCAGCCCCGACCAACTGACCTTGCACTCCTCCGCGCACCGCTGATTCCGTCTCCTCTCCTGCGGAATCAACCCGGAAGCCCTGTCCTTTCCCTCGGGCAGGGCTTCCGCCTTTCCGGCAACCGGGCTGCTGCCGGCTCCCCGCTTAACGCAGGGAAAAGTCCACCCGACTGCTTTTGGCTTTGCCGTTCTCTTTGCCATCCGCTTCCAGCTTGACCGGCATGATGAACAGCCGTTCCAGGGGGACCTTGCCCTCATCCACCAGCCAGGTCTGCACCACCTCGGCCCGCTGCTCCGCCAGCTGCCGCATGTCCTCTTCGGTGGCAGGCAGATTGGTCATCATCAGTTTTTCCATTTCCTCCACCGGTAAATCCTTCTGCAAACCGATCAGGTTACGCGGCTTGGGAAACTTGGCTTCCTTGTAGGCCCGTTGCAGATAGAGCGGATAGTCCTTGGCGGAAATTTCAATACTGTCCAGGGAAGCGCCATCAACGCCCTTTCTGACCTGCTCCTTGAGTTTTTCGGCGCGCACGGCCCGTTCAATGGCCACCCGCTTGATCCCTTCCTTGTCGGCCTCGGGATCAACCCGACCGGAAATTTCAATCTTCAAGGCCGGACGCTCGGCAATCGCCTTGGCCAGGGACTCCAGTTTTTTCACCGCACTCTCGGACAAGGCCAGTCGCCCGGCATCAAACTCGATCGTGGACAACTCCTCGCCCCCTCCGAAAAGCGACCCCAGCAAAGCAAAAGGAGAAGTGACGGCCTTGAGGAAAAGGTTGACGATGACCTTGACCACCACCCCCCCGAGAGAAAACTGGGGATCGTCCAAAGAACCGGAAATGGGGAGATTCACATCAATCTCGCCGCGCCCGTTCTTGAGCAGCGAAAGCGCCAGGCTGACCGGCAAGGACGTGGCATCCGGGCTATTAACCTTTTCGCCAAAGGTCAATTGATCGAGGAAGACCCTGTTTTCCGCCTGCAACTGCCCGTTATCCAGCTTGTAGTTCACGAATAACGAGAGCTTCCCCTTTTCGATGTTGTAGCCGGCATATTTCCCTGAATAGGGTGACAGGGGGACCAGATCAACCCCCTTCACCTCGGCCTTCAAATCGAGGAAGGACTTGGCCGCCAGCGGATTGAGCTTGGCCAGCACCTGTACTGGTGCGGTATTGGCGTAACTGCCGCGCAGTTCCATGTCAGCCACCGTATCCGCCGCCGACGACAGGCCGGTCACCCGCCCGCCAACCTTGGTCATATTGACCGTGTAATTCGGTTTGACGAAGCGATCCGAAAAATTGACCGTCCCACCCTGCAAAGTCACTTTACCGATACGAATCGGCACCGGTTCCCTGGCCGGAGCCGCTGCCACGACGGATTTTTCGTCCGCCGCCGGGACCGCAGGAGGCGGCTCTGCCGGCTTGTCCCCCTGTTTGACGATTTGCAGCAGATTCAACTTCCCTTCCGGACTGACCACCAAGCGGGAATAGAAATCCGACAGGGCGATTTCCCCCACATTGAGGGTCAGGGGTTTGAGTTTGAAATCGACCCCCCCCAGAAAAAGCGATTTCCAGCGCAGAAAATCGGCACTATTGACCTTGTCCACACTGAGAAAATCTCCCAGCGTCAGTTGCCCCTGGTAGCCGGCGCTCAACCCCTCCTTGCCGGACTGGACCACGACATCTCCCTTGCTCGACAACAGCCCCCGGGTCAGGGTGACATTAAGGTACTCGCCGAAATAGGGCTGGAGCGGCAAGAGGGGAACGGCCACGGTCTCCACCCCGAGGCTTGCCGACAACGGCTGAAACTGGACGCTGCCGTCCACCTTGAGCGCTCCCTTGTCATTGATCCGCCCCCGGAGAATCAGGTTGCTCTTCTTGCCCGCTTCGGTGCTCAGCTTTTCTGCCTTGAGACTC
>CAZHVZ010000013.1:29760-34828 GCA_964536245.1 uncultured Rhodocyclaceae bacterium | reverse complement strand
GTATGTTTCACCGCTGCCGGCCGGGTATTGGCATCCTCAAAGCGCATGGCCGCATCACTGACCTCCAGCTTGTCCACGGCGACTGTCCACGGGCGTGAATCGGCGGACGCTGCCTTGACCTCCCGCACGGTGCGCAGCACCGGCGAACTGATCCACTCGACCTGGCCGGCACTATTCCGAACCAGACGGGCCTTGGCGCCATGGACGATGGCTTCGCCCAAACTGACCCGGCGCCCCTGCACGTCAAAATGACCGTCCTTGACCTCAAGCTTGGGAATTTTCAGCATTTCTCCCAGATCAAGCCCATAGCTTGCATGACTCAGGACAATGGGCGTCGCCATGGTGCTGTCAATTTTCCGGACGCTGACTTCCAGATCATGGACCCGGCCGCTGACCGGAGAAGGACGGGACTCATCCCGCCAGTGGAGCAAACCATTGGTCAGGCGAAATTCCCCCAGAGACCAGACAACCGGCCTGGAGGGCGGCGCCGTCGAAGCGTGATGGGCGGGCGGGGCCGACAGCTTGTCCGCCAACACAATCCAGTTCAGATCCCCTTGACGGCTGACCGCCAGGTGGCCATCCAGACCATCCACATGAATCAGTTCAAGGTCAAACTGGCGATTGATCAAATCCGCACCCAGCAGGCTCATGTCCAGGCGTTTCCAGCCGATCAGGGAATTCCCCTCGGGCGTATGAACATCGAGACCGCTGACATGGACCGCCCCCGTCAGGGACAGGGAGAAAACCCCGGGGGCCTGCTCCCGGAACAGCAGCTTGAGCTCGGAATCGAGGTTCCCCTTTTTCAGGCGAAACGGCAAGCTCTCCGGCAGATAGGATTGAAAGCGGGCGAGGTCGAGTTGATCCGCATCGAGAACCAATTCGCTTTCGTGGGAACCGGAAAACGGCTTGCTTTTACCTTTCAGGGCAATCGGCGCGCCATTGAGTTTTGCCGAAAACGCCGGCTCAACAAGGATTTCAGCCTGATAAGGCAAGCTCGAAAAAAAGGGCAGGGTCAACGCCAATTCGCTGACTGCGTGCTTCTTGCCGACGGGCTGATCATCGAATTCGAAGGTCCCGTTGCTGATCTGGATATTGTTCACCGAAAAACGCGGCGTCGGGCTGCTGGACGGTTTCATCCACTCATCCAGCAAGTCGGAAATATCGTAGCGCCCGTCAGCCAGACGACTTACCTTCACCCGAGGGCCGCTCAGGCGGAATTCATCAACCACCAGCCCGGCCTGAAACAGGGAAAACGACGAGAGATTGACGTAGAGCTCGTCAAACCCGACAACTTCCTGCCCGCTATCGTTCCTTACCGCCAGCCCGCTCACCGTGGCCGAAAGGGCATAGGGATTGATGTCGATCCGTTCCACCGTCACTGGCCGATGCAAGGCTTTGGACAACTCCTCCAGCAAAACCGCCCTGGCGATGGGCGGCCCGGCAAAAAAACCGAACAGCCCGAAGGCCAGCAGGAACCCGCCAACCCACCAGCCGGTTCTACGCGCCCGTGCCGTCTGGAGAGTCTGCACAAGCTTCTGCTGTAACGACAAGTTCGCTGCTGACTGTTCTGCCATGATAATCTACCGCCCGTTGGTTACTCTGGTGCAATTTTGCACGCATATCGCACAGATAGGGAGATAGAAGCCGTGGCACAAGGTTGGTTCAAGCGAAATTTCGGATGGATCGCAACCGATTTCAGGAGCATGGTTCACCAGCTCAAACAGCTTGAAACCTGGGTCGTCATCGGTATCATGTGCCTCTTCGGCCTGATTATTTACTACGGCTATCAGCTGGCCAAGAAAACCGACAGCCTGCTTCGTTTCATCAACAATCAGACTTCTCTCTGTCGCGAACTGACTAACGGCCCAATCATCTTCCTCTTCTCGGCCACCTTCTTTTTTGCCCTGTGCGCCACCCTGACCTTTGGTGAACTCACCCAGTATTTCGAGTTCAAGCGCCACAACGCCTATGTACAGACCCGGCGCGCACTTCTCCTGGCCAGCTTCTGGGGGCTGGGCGCCATTGCCCTCGCCTCGGCGCTGATCCTGTTCCTCAATGACCTCTGCCAGTAGGTCTCCGCTCCCTCTACGCCAGCCACTCCCATGAAGATACTCGTTGTCGAGGACAGCAAAGCCAACCTTGCGGTAGTCTGCAAAATCATCGAAAAACTCGGCGCCAAGGTCTTTTCCGCTGAAAACGGCTACGATGGAGTGGCCCTTTTTCAACGGGAACGACCCGATCTTGTCCTGCTCGATGTCATTCTTCCGGATATTGATGGCTTCGATGTAGCCCGCAAGATCCGGGAATCGGAAAATCCCGGCGAGTGGACCCCGATCATTTTTCTCTCCTCCCTGACCAAGGATGAAGACCTGGAAAAGGGCATTGCCGCCGGCGGTGACGACTACATTCACAAGCCGGTCAGCGAAGTCGTCCTCTCGGCCAAAATACGCGCCATGCAGCGCATTGCCCAGATGCGGACCTCCCTCGTGGTACTCGCCCGCAAACTCGATTCGGCCAACCAGGAACTAAAACGCCTGTCCTCCAGCGACGGCCTGACCGGTATCCCCAACCGGCGCTATTTTGACGAAACCCTGGATCGCGAGTGGCGCCGCGCCAAACGCAACGGAACTGAAATTTCGCTCCTCATGTGCGACGTGGATTTTTTCAAGAAATACAACGACGCCTATGGCCACCAGGCCGGCGATGACTGCCTCAAGGAGGTTGCCACGACCTTGTGCCAGAGCCTGGAGCGAGGCGGCGACACGGCAGCCCGCTACGGTGGCGAAGAATTTGCCGTCATCCTGCCGGACACCGGTTTGGGGGGAACCCTGTTCGTCGCCGAAAAGGCCCGGCTGATGATCCACAAGCTGAACATTCCCCATTCCGGCTCCAACCATGGCCGGGTTACCCTCAGTATCGGCATTGCCGGTATGGTCCCCAACGAGGAAGACCCACCGCAGACCCTGATCGAAGCCGCTGACCGCGCCCTGTATCGCGCCAAGAGCGAAGGACGGGATCGGGTCTGCAAATTTGATCCTGACCTGGATAATCGATAAGCAAAAATATGGCAAAAAAACGAACTACCGTCATGATCGTGGACGACAATGACATCATGCGCTCCCTGCTGCGCGGCATCCTGCGTGGCGACCACTATGAAGTGACCGGCGAGGCCCGCAACGGAGTCGCCGCCATTGAAGTAGCGGAACGGGTCAAGCCGGACATCATCTGCATGGACGTGATGATGCCGGAAAAGGATGGCCTGGAAGCCCTGGCTGAAATCAAGGCAGCCCGTCCGGAAGTGGATATTGTCATGATCACCGGCAACGCCAACCCGGAAACCGTTCAGGAGTCGATTCAGAACGGTGCTTCCGGCTTTATCGTCAAACCCTTCAACGCCGCCAAGGTGCTCGACACCCTGGAGCGGGTCATCGCCCAGCGCAACAAACGGGCAACCCACTAAAAGTTATTCTTCCATTCCCTTAGCGCTGCAAACACCTCCAGCGCACTCTTTGCCTCTGGATTGCGCTGCCTGGCCGCCGCCGCCACCGCCGCCTCGGCGCACCGCAAAAAGGGATTGCTGGATTTTTCTTCCGCCAGGGTTGAGGGCACCGTTGCCGCCCCCCTGGCCCGGGCTTCGGCCACCGCTTCCCGGCGCCGTTGAATCGCCCTGTTTTCCGGCTCCACGGCCAGGGCAAAGCGCAAATTGGCTTCGGTGTATTCGTGGGCGCAATAAATCAGCGTGCTATCGGGCAAGGCCGCCAGCTTGGCCAGGGATTCCGCCATTTGCTGCGGCGTTCCCTCGAACAGACGGCCACATCCGGCGCCAAACAGGGTATCCCCACAAAACACCGCCCCCGGCATGAGGTAAGCCAGATGCCCCCGCGTATGGCCGGGAACGGCCAGCACCGAGAAATCCTGACCCAGTACGCAGATCGACTCGCCCCCCGAAAGCGGGGCGGTACAGCCTGTGATAGACTCAAGCTCCGGCCCGAAGACCTGAGGCTGCCAGTAATCCACCAGAGCTTGGACACCGCCCTGATGGTCAGCGTGGTGGTGGGTAATCAGGATAGCCTCCAGTTGCAGGCCTTCCGATTGCAAATGCGCCATGACCGGCGCGGCGTCTCCCGGATCCACCACAGCCGCCCGATCGCCATCACGCAGCAACCAGATGTAGTTATCCTTGAACGCAGGAATGAACGATATTGTGAGCATGCCGGAACTATTGGGCCAAGCGCGCCGGGCTTGAGGAATGGCTGGCCACTCCCCAGGGGCGCTATGTCACGGCATGGGAGCAATCCCGTGTCGATCAGTACGTTGCCGACGTGTTCGGCTTTAACGCCTTACAGATCGGCATGCCCCACTTCGATTTCCTGCGCACCAACCGCATTCCCCTGCGCCAGAAGGCTGGCGACTATGGCACGGTAGACGTTCGCTGCGACCTGACGGCCCTGCCCTTCGCCTCGCAAAGCACCGACCTGGCGGTACTGCCCCATGTGCTCGAATTCCACGCCGACCCGCACCAGCTGCTGCGGGAAATCGAGCGCATCCTGATTCCGGAAGGGCAAGTCATTATCCTTGGCTTTAACCCCGTCTCTCTCTGGGGTCTGCGCCGCCGCCTGGGCAAGGGCGGCAGTTTTCCCTGGAATGGCGATTACCTCTCCGTCCTGCGCCTCAAGGACTGGCTGCAACTACTCGGTTTTGAAGTGGATCGCGGCGCCTTTGGCTGCTATACCCCCCCCTGCCGTCAGGAAAAATGGCTGCCCCGCTGGCGCTTCATGGAACTGGCCCGTGACCGCTGGTGGGGCATTGCCGGCGGCGTTTATCTCCTGCGCGCCATCAAGCGCACCCACAGCGTACGGCTCATCACCCCGAAATGGCGCAGCCAGCCCATGGCAGCCAAGGCCTTGCGCCCCATTGCACAGAAAAACCGACATGGCCACTGAATCCCCCCTTGAAATCTTCACTGACGGCGCCTGCCGGGGCAACCCCGGCCCCGGCGGCTGGGGCGCCATCCTGCGCAGCGGCAGCCACGAAAAGGAACTGTGCGGCGGCGAAGGGCAGACCACCA
>CAZHVZ010000013.1:13783-29750 GCA_964536245.1 uncultured Rhodocyclaceae bacterium | reverse complement strand
CCGCTTGGACCGGCTGGCCGTCATCCGTGCCCTGGAAGCCCTCAAACGCCCGGTCAGCGCCCGCATCCACACCGACTCGCAATACGTCCTCAAAGGCATCAGCGAGTGGATCCACGGCTGGAAGAAAAACGGCTGGAAAACCTCGGCCAAACAGCCGGTAAAAAACGTAGACCTGTGGCAGGAACTTGACCGCCTGACCGCCCGGCATCGCCTGGAATGGATCTGGGTCAAGGGCCACGCCGGCCACCCGGAAAACGAACGGGCCGACGCCCTGGCCAACCGGGGCATTGACGAACTGGAAAGCAAGCCATGAGACAAATCATTCTCGATACCGAAACCACCGGCCTCGACCCCCGGCAAGGCCACCGCATCATCGAAATCGCCTGCCTGGAAATGGTTAATCGACGCCTGACCGGCCACCATCTGCACAAATACATCAACCCGGAGCGGGAAATCGATGCCGGAGCGGCGGCGGTGCACGGCATCACCCTGGAACAGCTGCTCGACAAGCCGAAATTCAAGGATGTGGCCGACGACTTCCTGGAATTCATCAACGGCGCCGAACTGATTATCCACAACGCCCCCTTCGACACCGGCTTTCTCAATGCCGAACTCGACCGCCTTGGCCGGGTGCCGGTGGAAACCATCTGCCACAGCGTCTGCGACACCCTGAAAATGGCCAAGGAGCTGCATCCGGGCAAACGCAACAGCCTTGATGCCCTGTGCGAACGCTACGAAATCGACAACTCCCAGCGTACCCTGCACGGCGCCCTGCTCGACTGCGAACTCCTGGCCGAAGTCTATCTCTCCATGACCCGAGGCCAGAACAGCCTGATCGTCGAAGAAGACGTGGTTCCCAGCGCCACCGCCCGTGCCAGCGCCGGCAAGGGGGAACGCAAACCGCTCAGGGTACCCGCCGCCAGTGAAGAGGAGCTAACCGAACACCAGCGCGTCCTGGCCGGCATCGACAAGGAAACCAAGGGCAACTGCCTGTGGCTGCCGAAACAACCGGTGCCGGCTGCCTGAGCACTCCCCCAGACTCAAAACGGGCCGCCCCTTCCCCCTTGTGGAGCGAAAATGGTCTGCTCCGGCATGGGGATTTGGGCCGTTTCCCGTCCGTTGTGTGGCAGCACCCCAGAACCTTCCTGTATGCCCCAAACAGAATTAATACCGAACGCATATTGTCGCCGTGACCACCGTAGCTGCAACAATTTAGGAGCGCCGCCATGACCATTCGACCCATCCATACCGAAGCCGAGTATCAGGCTGCGCTGGCCGAGATTGAAAGCCTGTGGGAAGCGGCTGACGGCACACCGGATACTGACCAGCTCGAAGTGCTGTCCATGCTGGTGGAGAATTACGAAAAAACCAACTTTCCGATTGCGGCGCCGGACCCGGTGGAGTTCATTGAATACATCATGGAAAGCCGTGGGCTGGCAAGAAAAGACCTGGAAGCCTTCATCGGGCCACGGGGCCGCGTATCCGACATCCTTAACCGGGTGCGCCCGTTAACCCTTGAGATGATTCGCCGCTTGTCCTCTGGTCTTGGCATTCCTGCCGCAGTATTGATTCAGGATTATCCGTTGCGCCAGAAAGCGGCGTGACAAACCATGGGTCAGCTCTATCTGCGCTGGTTGCTGCGGGCCATGCCCCGTCCAGGCCTGAAAGCCGCTTTTACGCCCGGCTTTACGGGCGCTGAGTGCGCTCATCAATAACGCCCTCCGTTCCTGTCATTTTACGAAACGTTGGACTCCACTTTTTTCCGCCTACCTCACCATGCTTACGCACTACGCGAATGGCGTGCTACGTACTTGCGCAGCACGCTATCCATGAGTGACTGCCAACCTTCCCCGGTGGACTTGAAGTACGCAACAACCTCTGGGCTGTAGCGCACAGATACAAGAAGCTTCTTATTCTCGGATTTCGG
This sequence comes from uncultured Rhodocyclaceae bacterium, assembly GCA_964536245.1. GTDB lineage: Bacteria > Pseudomonadota > Gammaproteobacteria > Burkholderiales > Rhodocyclaceae > CAZHVZ01. The sequence goes on along the minus strand of CAZHVZ010000013.1, from coordinate 27,823 downwards.
CCGGCCACGCAGAGCTTTCAGCGGAACCATGGCGCTCAATTGCCTAGGCGTGAGCGGTTGAGCATCGGGGTCACTCTTCGCCGCTGCGGTAATGGCCCTGTCCTCTTCCACGGTGGGCATACGCACGCTAGGGCGCTTAGAAATTTTCGACATAGTGTTTCACCTCGCGTCGATTGGCACGGCGAAGGCTGATGATCCTTCGCACATCGCCACGATCTACAAACGCCGCGTAGTACAGGATCTCGGTTTTCGGAGCAAGCGCGATCATCCGCTTTTCGTTGTATTCAAACCGATCATCATCCCACACCAGCGCAGCTTCCCAATCGAGTTCTCCCGCCATGGCCAGCGACAGGCCATGCTTTGTTTGGTTTGCTGCGTCCTTGGCAGGATCGAACTCGATGCGCATGCTTTACTGTAGCTACAGATAATGTGGCTGTCAATGGCAAATCTCTGCCCAAACAAACGGGGCCAGCTCTACTGGAAATTATTGGACGCTGATTGACCGCGTTATTCAGTTGGCTGGCGGGCTTCGATGAATTTTGCAGGACCGACTATTTATCTCCCAATTTTTCATAGACAAATACAAAATTAGAAAAATAGGGGACAGACCACAGATTTAAGCTACACTTCCAAATCCTTCCCCACCGGAATACGAAGCCGCCCCATGCCCCGCCGCCCCCGCGTGACACTTCCCAATATTCCCCTGCATGTCATCCAGCGGGGAAACAACCGCCAGGCCTGCTTTATCGCCGACGAGGATTGCCGCTTCTACCTGGACTGGCTCAAGGAATACGCAGGGAAATCAGGCTGCCTGATTCACGCCTACGTGCTGATGACCAACCATGTCCACCTGCTGCTGTCGTCCACCACCCACGGCGGGGCAGGCACCCTGATGAAAGCACTGGGGCAACGCTATGTGCAGTATGTGAATCGCACCTACCGCCGCTCCGGTACCCTGTGGGAGGGGCGTTTCCGCTCCTGCCTGACACAGGAGGAAAGTTATCTCCTGGCCTGCCAACGCTATATTGAATTAAACCCGGTGCGGGCTGGAATGGTGGAACATCCGGCGGAATATCGCTGGTCAAGCTACCGTGCCAATGCTCAAGGGGAAGAAAGCGAATTGGTCACAGCCCATCCGCTGTATTGGGCTCTCGGCACCGATGGCGCAGGCCGGCAGGCGGCATACCGGGAGTTGTTCCGCCATGAACTGGAGCCGGGTGCGGTGGATGCCATCCGCCGGGCAACGAACGGAAATTTCGCGCTGGGCGACGAGCGCTTTGGCGAACAGATTGCCCAAGCCTTGGGCCGCCGGGTTCAGCCAGGAAAGTCGGGCAGGCCACGTAAAATAGTGGAACCAGAGTCGGGGGAATTGTTTGAGTAGACCGGAAAACAGTGGTCTGTCCCCTGTTGTCGCTGTTTAAGGGGATTTAGCTTATCGTTAAAATCACCAAGTGTTAATTCCATAGTACCCATTATTTATCTCCGACTTTTTCATAGACAAATACAAAGTCTTTTGCACAAACTTCGTAGTCAAACATTACTTCGGCTGTTCCGTTCTTACCAAGTGGCGTATCTAAAAAATAAAAATCCAAATACCCCACATCGCTAGATCGCTTATGCAAACGCATGTCATCAATATAAAAAACTGGAAGAGTGCTTATTTTTTGTGATTTTGGCGCAAATATTTTCCGCACATCATCCAATAATACGCATGCCTCAGGTACCGCAAACCTCATTGATAACCTTGCGCTTGAATCACTCTTCTCATCCAATATCAAAGGCACAACATTAATGGATAAAAGCCCTGTTCCACTTAATGCCTCGGGCAATGCATAACCACCGTCTTTATTCTTGGGAGCAGCTCGAACATACGTTGGATATTCCGAGAAGCCTATGTCGGAAAAACCGAATACTTTTAGTACCGCTAATGCATCAGTCAGCGGAACCTTGGCGACGACATATGCAATTTTGTCTATCAGCTCACGACCTCGTCTAACCTGCTCCTCTGAAGGTGGTGGCAACGGTGGACGTTCGACGGATTGTCGTACCTGCTGATCGGATTTGGCTGGTTGTTGAGCAAATGAAGTGCCGCACACTAGCGCTAATGCAGTTATGGTCAATCGGCACTGATTTCGGAACACTACCAACGAATCGATCACGCCACCCATACCCACCTCCCCTCATTCGCCGCCACACGCCCATAGGCAAGCCCTACCCTGTTCCCGAAGTAATCCGCCTCCGGATTGAAATGCACCACCCCGTTCTGCCGGCTGACCGTGCCGTGTTTGGCTGCCGACACTCCGTCCACGATGTTTTTCCTGACCCTGGAAGGTCGTAACCCCTGTTCTTCCCTCGTCCACCTCTCGCTCATTGGGCCTCGCCTTTCGTCAATTTTTCTCGCCTTTCATTTTTCCCGGCTTCCGCTGCCACAACGGACAGCAGCCGTTGCTCCTCGGCAAGCCAATCGCCATCCGTGGCGCCTTCTACGATCTGGTCGTCAACGGCCCACAGGCGGCAGGGGCCTTGGCCGGTCTGCCGACATTCCTGCAATGCCCGGTAGGCGGCTTGGCAGTCACCCGCAGCCAGACCATGGGCGCCTGTCTCGTTGATGGCAAAGGCGCGGGGGAAGACCAGTTTTTGAAAGCGTTCATGGGCCTCGCGGCCTGCTTTTGTGAGGGCCGCCGGAAGCTTGCCGGCATCTGCCGTGTCACCCAGGCCGGTAACGGGGGGCGCCAGCATGGCTTTGTCGGTACTCAGTTCTGGTGGGCAAGCATTCCATTGTTTGCTAACGTATCCTGCATAAATCCGGCAAGGGGCTTGCGGGTCCGGGTTGATGGCATTGCAGGCATCGAGCGCAGCCTTGACGGTCGGGAAATCGCCGCCGCTGGTGCCATGGGCGCCGCTTGGGGAGAGGGCAAAATATTTGGGGGAGAAGAGCGCCTGGAATTTTTCAAAGGCGTCACGCGTTGTGCGGTCACCGTAGGGGATGGATTCCGGGGTCAATAGTCGCAGCCCTTCTTGCCGGTTTTTCAGGTGAGCCGCCTGTTTTCCGGTATCGGCCCTGTTGTCTTCCGCCAGCAGGCGCATAGCCCTGCCAATGGCTCCATCCTGATAGCGTGCAGCATCAATCAGATAATTCCGCAAGGCGGCGGCGGGGTCATCTTTCTCGAAAAACCAGAAATACCTTCCTGGCTTTGTAATCACCGTATCGAAGCTTGCTCCAAGATAGCTTGCCGCACCGGGCACCCCCTGTTCAGCAAGCCTGGTTGCGTAGTTCTTCCATGCTTCCTGGCCAGTGAATATTTTGACGCGGGTTTGGTCCGGCAAGGCCACCCAGCCTGAGGCAAGCCCTTCGAGCAGGATATGTTGCGCGACCAGGTCGCCGCTTTCGGCCTGCTTGCGGAGCTGTGCAAGCCGCTCGAACATGTTGCGGTCGACGTCATCGACAATGACATTCCTGACTACCTTGGCAGGGTCAAGGCCGTTGCCTTTGGCGGCAATGAGCGGCAGGTCGATTTCTGCCCGGTCTACCAGGGTCGGATAGACACTTACGGTGTTGGTGGAAAACCCGATGAGGAGATATGCAAATACCTGACCGACCCCAAAGCTCCCTTCGCCGGTGAGAATATCCAGATTGCCGATGTAGCTGATTTTTCCGGCTTCCACTACGAATTGCCGGGAGAACGCTCGCTCCGCTGTGGCGGTATTGCCTTTCCCGTTGGTTCGTATCTGGTAGAACTCATAGGTTCCTGGCGCCAGTTCCAGGCCAAACAACGCACCCGGTCTGTGGTGGGCGGTGTTGAAAAGTTCTTCGTTTTTGAATAGGCCTCCGGTTTTGATTGCAAGGTCGCCGCTCGCCCCCTCTTCATTGATAACGCTCTCCGACCCCTTGCGGCGCCACAAGAGAGAGCTATATTTCTCGCGGAGATTGCTCCAGGTATAGGAAAAGAGCACCACGCCGCGATCCGGACTGACTTCGATGGGTTTGCTCAAATCAACGGTTCCGGCATGGCCAGGCAGCGTACCGAGCAGGAGTACCATGCCAGTAAATCGCCATAGGATTTGGCCAAGGCTGGCCAGCAGGCAGTTCAACAGGCCCTGGCGGAAAAGGAAAGTTGCTGCTGCGGGATGGCGCAGGGTAGTGCTCCAGCGGAATTCGGGTGATTGCTCGCGGAGTTGGTTCATTCGGTTTTTTCCAGTTCAGACAGTATTTGGTCCATGGCTTCGATATCCCGCAGCGATTGAATGGCTTCTATCTGCGCCAGCAACTGGTCCTTGATGCCTTCGGTTTGTATTTGCAGTTCCCAGGCCGCCGCCAGGGATTTGTTGATCTGTTGCGCGGCCTCGGGCAAGGGCAGATTTCGTGCGTCGGCATAGGTTTCCAAGGCGCCGTAGTCGATGCCTTGCCGTTTATTGCCGCCGTTGTCGAGCAGGTTTCTGGCGAGCATGGCCTTGTGCAGGCGCATTTCTTCGTTGCCCAGATAGTCGGAGCGGATGGGCTGCCGCCGTTTGTTGATGGTTTCCCGCAGCCGGACTTTCAAGCGGGCGATTTCATGCACCCGGTGGGGTTCGCTGATCGGGGCATCAAGGTTCGGCGGCTCGCCCCTTGCTGCATGAATCAACGTATCGACCGTATAAGGCGGAGTAAATTGTCGTGTCAGAAGGTCTGGATCGAAGGGCCGGCGATTCAAGGCGCAGAAGCTCCCCATGGCCCAGGAAAAATCTTCAATCGAAAAAACATAGGCGGGGCACGCAGACGATTGGGCTGGCGCCGGCCGAACAGCACGCAAGACAGATAACAAGGAATTCCCCTCCGCTTTATCGCCCGCCCCACGTCAAGGTGGGTGTGGCTTCACATAGCGGGGAGGAATTTAGGAAACAAACATGCCGCAGTCAATTATGGCAAAGGTAATAGGCAGTGGAACCTGCTCCGTCAATAAAGGAACAACCCACAAAAACATTTTTTAAAAATCAGTACGTTACTCAGCAGCCGGCAAGGCGCCGCCAAGGTACCAGTCATAATGGGCTAGCTCTTAATTTCGCCGACTGACCAACTCTCCAACACACACCAACTAGGTTAGAATGAGCCTATGGAGAAACCAACCCCGCACAGCAAGCTGACCGTAGTCAAAGCCTTCGTGACGGCTGGCAAAGTCCGCGCAACTCATTCAGCCAGGCTTGGAGCCACTGCGTTGGGGCTGGAACTCTCCGACATGTTGGCCGTGGTCATGGCACTCACGCCAGCGGATTTTTACAAGAGCATGACCACCCACGCCGATCACACGGTATGGCAGGACGTATACCGCCCCAGCACGCAGGCGGGTGACGTGTACCTGAAGCTGACGGTCATTGATGACGTGCTGATCGTGTCCTTCAAGGAGCTATGACCATGAAATGTCCTGTTTGCGGCGCGGCAGAACTGATCCACGACACCCGCGACCTGCCCTACACCTACAAGGGCGAAACCACCGTGATTCCTGCGGTGACGGCTGATTTTTGCCCCGCGTGCGATGAGTCCATCACCGACATGGCCGAAACCGAGCGTGTCATGCGCGAGATGCAGGCGTTCAACAAGCAGGTGAACGCGACCATCGTTGACCCCGCCTTCATCGTCAATGTGCGCAAGAAGCTCAACCTCGGCCAGCGCGAAGCCGCCGAAATTTTCGGCGGCGGTATCAATGCCTTCTCACGCTACGAGAATGGCAAGACCAAGCCGCCGCTGGCCTTGGTCAAGCTGTTCAAGCTGCTGGATCGTCACCCCGACCTGCTCAACGAGATCAAGACCGCTTAACCCCCGGAATTTTTCGGGGTTCCGGCACAGGTCGGTTTCCGCCTCATTGCCTGCCGAACGGGTCGGAACGCCCGGCAAACAGCGCCCGCAGAATGGCGCTTTCCCGCTCGACAATGCTGTCGAGAAATTCATCGGCGTCGCGCATGCTGCGAAAGGCTTCAAAGCCGCGCACCAGAAACTGGTGCAGTTCACCCAGCCCGGCCAGTTGGGCCGGGCCGTGCATCATTTTCAGGGCACCCCGGACAAAGGACTTGTGCGCCAGGGCATCCAGGGCTTCGCCGGTATCGCGGATGAGGATGACCTGACGCTCGCGCAGCGGGCGCTGGCCGACGGTTCGATAGGCTTCGGCATAGTCTTCGCCGCTTAACCCCCGGTCCAGGATCTGGCCCAAAGTATCGACCATGGCGGCGTCGAGCTGCTCGGAAAGGGCATCGAGTTCCACGGCCAGCAAAACGGTTTTCAGGCCGGAAACCGGCAGCATGCTGGTCATCAGGGGGAGAATGCGCTCCACTTCGCCATCCCGCGCCGTAAAGTCCTTGGGTCCGTAAAGGTCACTCAGGAAAAACTCGGCGGCCTTGGTGTAGCGGGGGCTGTCCAGCAGATCACGATGGGTCTGGGCCAGCCGGGCTGCCTGCCAGGCACGCAAACGCAGGCGGCGACTGGCGGTTAGCGGCTCGCCATTGGCTTGTTCGCGCAGCCAGCGGGCCTGCCCGAGGAGGCGGGTAAGGGCTTCGGCACAGGATTTGCGCTCGCCCTGGGGGTCCGCTTCCGGTGCCAGTTCAGTGGGCAGATATTCAGACATGCCCTCATTATGGCCGAGCCGGCAAACGGCGTTTAGGTGCTTTTGCCTAACGCCTGCCGGGGTCCCCGACTAAACTGGACCTGAACCAATCCGGGAGTCCCGTGAATGAATGCTGCCGCACCGCTGGTCAATGACCCCGCCGCTCTGGAGGCCGCTTTTCTGCGCTGCCGGGCGGCGGCACGGGCCGAGATGGCGCCCGGTGTGGCAGTCCGTCTGCGCCGCCTGAAAGCTCTGGAGTCGCTGCTACGGGACAATATGGAGGCGTTCGCAAGCGCGATCAGCGCCGACTTTGGCCATCGCTCGGCGCAGGAAACCCGCCTGCTTGAATTATTCCCCAGCCTGGAAGGAATCCACCATACCCGCCGCCATCTGCGCCGCTGGATGAAACCCCGTCGCCGCGCAGTTTCCCTGTGGTTCCAGCCGGGCAGCGCCGAGGTTCGCCCGCAGCCCCTCGGTTGCGTGGGCATTGTGGTGCCCTGGAATTACCCGCTCTATCTGGCCGTTGGCCCTCTTGCCGCTGCTTTTGCTGCCGGCAACCGGGCGCTGGTCAAGATGTCCGAATTCACGCCGGCCACCGCCCGCCTGCTGGCCCATCTCGCCAGTCGGTACTTTGCTCCCGAGGAGTTGACGGTAGTCGAGGGGGATGCCGAGGTGGCCCAGGCCTTTGTCCGCCTGCCCTTTGATCATCTGCTTTTCACCGGTTCCACCGCTGTTGGCCGCCACGTCATGGCAGCGGCGGCGGCCAACCTGACACCGGTCACCCTGGAGCTCGGGGGCAAATCGCCGGTCATTGTCGCCCCCGGCTACCCGCTGGCCAAGGCGGCTGAGCGCATTCTGGTCGGCAAGTGCCTGAATGCCGGGCAAACCTGCATCGCTCCCGATTACCTCCTGCTTCCCGCCGGGCAGGAAGAGGCTTTCATTGCCGCAGCGCGAGCAAGCCTGGCAAGCACTTACCCGGACTTTTCAACCACCCCGGATTATTCTTCCATCATCAACCGGCGTCATTACGAGCGCCTCACCGGATATCTGGACGATGCCCGCAGCAAGGGCGCCGAGATCATTCCCCTCATCCCCGGCAGCGCACCGGACCCGGTCAGTCGCCGCTTTCCACCGCTGGTCATTCTCGGTGCCGACGACAGTATGCAGGTCATGCAGGAGGAGATTTTCGGCCCCATTCTGCCCATTGTGCCTTACACCACCATGGCGGAAGCCCTGGCCATCATCAACGATCGGGACCGCCCCCTGGCGCTTTACCTCTTCGACAATGACCGCAGCCGCATCAACTACGTGCTGGACAACAGCCTTTCGGGCGGCGTCACCGTCAATGACACCATCCTGCACATTGCCCAGGATGACCTGCCTTTCGGCGGGGTCGGCGCCAGCGGCATGGGGCATTACCACGGGCAGGAGGGTTTTCTCACCTTCTCCAAGCTGAAGCCGGTTTTCCGGCAATCCCGGATCAACGGCCTCGGGCTGTTCAAGGCACCCTACGGCAAGCTTTTCGACACCCTGATCAAGGTGCTGCTGCGATGACCACGCGCCGCCAGTTCCTGCAAACCGGGCTGGCCGGCAGCCTGCTGCTCGGCGCCGCCGGCTGCGCTCGCCCTTCGGCCAACGGCGGACGCAGCGAGGTGCTTCTCGCCCTGATTCCGGCCATCCTGGCCGGTGCCTTGCCGCCCGACGCCGAGGCCCGGCAAATGCTGGTCCGCCGCACCCTGTCCGGCGTGGACAAGGCGATTGCCGGGCTTTCCCTGAGTACCCAGGAGGAAATCGAGCAGCTCTTCGACCTCCTCGCCCTGCCCCTCACCCGCGTTCTCGTGGCCGGCCTGTGGCCGGCCTGGCCCGCCGCGACGCCGGAGCAATTGAAGGATTTTCTCGAAAGCTGGCGAACCAGCCGCTTTAACCTGCTGCGCAGCGGCTATGCCGCGCTGCACGATCTGATTCTCGGCGCCTGGTACGCCAGGCCGGATACCTGGGATGCCATCGGCTATCCCGGCCCTCCTCGGGTGGAATGATGCGCGACTTGTTCAGGGAAGGACTGGCCGGCGGCTGGAAGCATATTGATGGCGCCGATCTGCCGGGCAACCTCACGGTGGAGGCGGATGTCGCCATTGTCGGCAGCGGTGCCGGCGGCGGTGTGACCGCCGAGATTCTGGCCGAGGCCGGTTTTCAGGTAGTACTGATCGAGGAAGGCCCGCTGCGCGTCACCGGCGATTTCCGCATGCGTGAAGCCGATGCCTATCCCGACCTCTATCAGGAATCCGCTGCCCGCAAGACCGCCGACAAGGCGATCAATATCCTGCAAGGGCGCTGCGTGGGGGGATCGACGACGGTAAACTGGACCAGCAGTTTCCGCACCCCGACCGATACCCTGGCCTGGTGGCAGCAGGCGCACGGACTCAAGGAACTCTCCGTGGAAGCCATGACGCCTTGGTTTGCCCGCATGGAGCAGCGCCTGCACATTGGCCTGTGGCCCATCCCGCCCAACGAGAACAATGCCGTGCTGGCCAAGGGTGCGGCCAAGCTGGGTATTCCCACCGCCATCATTCCGCGCAACGTCAAGCTGTGCTGGAATCTCGGCTACTGCGGCACGGGCTGCCCGACCAACGCCAAGCAGTCGATGCTGCTGACGACCATCCCCGGCGCCCTGAACCGGGGCGCCACCCTGTATTCCCGGTTGCGTGCCGAACAGCTGGAATTCACCGGCCAGCGCGTCAGCGCGCTCAAGGCCGTGGCCCTCAAGGCCGACGGCCTGCATCCGAGCGGCGTCCAGGTCACGGTGCGGGCCCGGCATTTCGTTCTTGCCGGAGGCGCCATCAACAGCCCGGCCCTCCTCCTCCGCAGCCGGGCGCCGGACCCCCACGGGCTGGTCGGCAAGCGCACCTTCCTGCACCCCACCGTAGTTTCCGCTGCCCTGTTCGAGCAGCCGGTAAAGGGCTTTTCGGGAGCACCGCAATCGGTCTATTCCGACCATTTCCTGCATCAGCATCCGGTCAACGGCCCCCTCGGCTTCAAGCTGGAAGTCGCCCCCCTGCACCCGGTACTGGTGTCCACCACCCTGCAAGGCTATGGCGAAGCCCATGCCAGGCTGATGCAGAATTTCCAGAATACCCAGGTCGTTCTCGCCCTGGTGCGGGATGGTTTCCATCCGCAGAGCCATGGCGGCCAGGTCAAGCTGCGCAGCAACGGTTCGCCCACCCTGGATTACCCGCTCAACGAAACCTACTGGGAAGCAGCCCGCCGCGCCTTGCTGGCCATGGCGGAAATCCAGTTTGCCGCTGGCGCCAAGTGGGTCAATCCGGTGCACGAAGCCAGCGCCGGCTACACCACCTGGGCTGGGGCCAAAAAAGCCCTGGCCACCCTCCCCCTGGCGCCCCTCGCCTGTCGGGTGGTCAGCGCCCACGTCATGGGCGGCTGCGCCATGGCCGATGCGCCGGAACGGGGCGTGACCAGCCACCTGGGCCGCCATTTCCAGGTGGAGAATCTGTCCATTCATGATGGTTCCCTGTTTCCGACCAGTATCGGAGCCAACCCCCAGCATTCGATTTACGGACTAACCGCCCGCAATGCCAGCCGTCTGGCAGAAGATTTGACCGGCGGGCAAAAAAAAGACAGTCTCTGACCCATGCTTCCCCTTTCCCTGCTCCTCTGGCTCCTCTGTGAAACCGGCACCTACGCCGCTGTCGGCCATCGCTGGCTGGGTCTGGATTGGCCGCAAGCGGGCATCGCCGCGCTCGGTGCAATCCTCGTCAGCCGGGCCGTGATCATCGGTTCAACCTGGCTGTTTGCCGCCTTTCATGCCAGCCCGGCCCCGCGCCTGGGTTTTTGGCAAGGCCTGCAAATGGTGGGGGAGGAATTTCTCGCCTTTGTGTTCACCTTTGTCCTGCTGCTCCCCTTTGAACGCCTGTGGATGGCGCCTGACCGGCTCAAGGCCTGCCGCCACCCCGTTTTGCTGGTGCATGGCTATGGGTGCAGCCGGGGAGCGTGGTGGTGGCTGCGCCGCCGCCTGGAAAAAGCCGGCCATACGGTGGCCACCATCAGCCTGACGCCGCCCTACACCAGCATCGGACTGTTTGTTCCGCAACTGGCGAAAAGGATCGATGAAGTCTGCACGGCCAGCGGGGCACCGCAAGTCATCCTCATTGCCCACAGCATGGGGGGTCTGGTCAGCCGTGCCTACCTTGCCCGCCACGGCAGCGCGCAAGTGGCCGGCCTGATTACCCTGGCCACCCCCCACGCCGGAACGGCGCTGGCCCGCTACGGAATCGGTCGCAATGCCCGGGAAATGGAAACCGGCTCCCTCTGGCTGCGGGATCTGGCCAGGGAAAAAATAACCGTACCGGTGGTTTCCCTCTGCACCCCCCACGACAACTTCGTCATGCCCCAGGATTTGCAGCGCCTGGATGCAGCCCGGAATATTCCGATCAGCGGGCTTGGTCATCTGGCGATGCTCTACTCGCCGCGCGTCGCCAACTTGCTGCTCGACCTTCTGGCCCCCGCTTCGGAGCCATGAGCAGAACAACTCACCTGGTAATTCTGTAGAAGGCTCATCTCCTGCGGGGAAAGATTCGACCGAATCGACGCCCCCCTGGGAGCTTGCGCAAGCGGTCTCGAACGAACGTCCCGTAGGTATCCAGATCCTCGGCCACGATTTGCATCATGTCATCGCAATCACCGGTGGCATTGTGGCAGGAGAGTATCCGGGGCAGGCTGGCCACGCGCTTTTCAAAATGCAGCCGCGTTTCGCCGGCATGGTTTCCCAAAGTCACCTGAACAAAGGCCACGACGCCATATCCAAGTTTTTGTCGACTGGGATTGGCCTGCTAGCTGTCGTTCCAATAAAGCGTGAGTGGCTCAGCACCCAATGGCATAATGGTTTTCTCGTCAAGATTTCGCTTTGGAATGATTAGCGTCTATCAACTAAAACCCCAGTTTCAGTCCCTGCTCCGGCCCCTGGTGAAGTCCCTGGCCGTCGCTGGCGCCACAGCCAATGGGGTAACCCTCATAACAATGCTTATGTCATGCACCCTGGGGACTTTCCTATTGGTGGCTGAAAGCCATGGTTGGTTCCTTCTGTTGCCCATATGGATGTTCATTCGCATGGCCCTGAACGCAGTGGACGGTATGCTGGCACGGGAATTCAGCCAAAAGACCGCCCTTGGCACCTATCTAAACGAGCTCACTGACGTGGTTTCCGATGCTGCTTTGTTCCTGCCATTCGTTGCTGTACATCCCTTCGGTTACGCCAGTGTTGGCACCGTGATCTTTCTTGCCAGCCTCTCGGAAATGACTGGCGCCCTAGGACCCATGGTAGGAGCCAAGCGTTGCTACGACGGCCCGATGGGAAAAAGCGACCGTGCCGCTTTTTTTGGCTGCCTGGGCCTATGGCTCGGTCTTGCCGACAGTCTGCCTCCCTGGGTGTTCTGGCTGATGCCGGCGGTTTCGGCACTCATCGTCATCAATATCATCAATCGTGTCCGTAGCGGTCTTAGGCAAGCTGCCTACCTTCCAGAGTAATTACCATGAGCCGATCCCGTCAGGCCTGTGAGCAAACTTTCGCCACCCACGATGACGTCCAGCTTTTCTACCGCCACTGGCCGTCAATCGGCCGCGAGCGGCGAGGTGCCGTGGTGCTTTTTCACCGGGGCCATGAACACTCAGCCCGCATGGCCCACTTGGTGGACGAACTAGATCTGCCGGATTTCGATTTTTTCGCCTGGGATGCGCGGGGCCACGGTAAATCCCCCGGTCCACGGGGCTATTCACCCGGCTTTTCCACTTCGGTTCGGGATGTGCAGACATTCGTGGACCATATTCGCGACCAATATGGCATCGCCGTGGAAGACTTGGCCGTGGTAGCCCAAAGTGTTGGCGCCGTCCTGGTTTCCACTTGGGCTCACGACTACGCCCCTCGTGTCCGCTGCCAGGTACTGGCTTCGCCGGCGTTCAAGGTAAAACTCTACGTCCCGATGGCTCGGCCAGGGCTACGGCTGATGCAGCGGCTGAGAGGAAATTTCTTCGTCAATAGTTACGTCAAAGCCAAGTTTCTCACCCACGATCCGGAGCGGCAGGCTTCCTATGACAGCGACCCCCTTGTCAGCCGTCCCATTTCGGTCAATATTCTTCTGGAATTGTACGAGGCTGCTGAACGGGTAGTGTCTGACGCCCAGGCTATCACCATCCCGACCCAACTTCTGATTTCAGCGGACGACTGGGTTGTTCACCACGGCCCGCAACATGAATTCTTTGAGCGCCTGGGATCGCCAGTGAAGGAAAAACATGTTTTGGAAGGCTTCTATCATGACACCCTCGGGGAACTGAATCGCAAACAAGCCACGGACAAGATCCGACGCTTCGTCGTAGATTGCTTTGCCAAGCCTCTGCAGCGACCAGACCTGAACGATGCTGACCGCCGGGGGCATACCTTCGACGAAGCTACCGCTCTGGCGCAGCCACTTTCTTCCCTTAGCCCCAGGGGTATGTACTGGGCCGTTACCCGCCTGGGCATGAAGATCGGCGGTTTGCTGTCGAAAGGGGTTCGCTTGGGCCATGCCACCGGCTTCGATTCCGGGAGCACGCTAGATTACGTTTATCGCAACCAGGCTACCGGCCTGGGGTTCCTCGGGCGACTCATCGACCGAAATTACCTGAACGCCATCGGCTGGCGGGGAATACGCCAACGCAAGCTCCATATTGAGGAACTACTGCGCCGAGCGATGGACACGCTCTCGGGGATTGGAAGGGATGTGCGGATTATGGACATCGCCGCCGGTCATGGTCGATACGTCCTGGACGCCCTGGATCAGCATTCCCATCGGCCTGCATCCGTCCTGTTGCGGGACTATAGCGAGATCAATGTCCGAAATGGGGGTAGCCTCATCGAGGAAAAAGGATTGCAGAATATCGCCTGCTTCGAGATCGGTGATGCTTTCGACCACGAATCCCTGGCCGCAGTGTCACCGAACCCCACCATCGGCATCGCTTCGGGGCTTTACGAGCTATTCCCGGAAAATGATCTGGTGCGCCGTTCCCTGGCCGGCCTCGCGGCTGCTATCGAGCCTGGCGGCTACCTGATTTACACCGGCCAGCCCTGGCATCCCCAGCTGGAACTGATTGCCCGCGCCCTCACCAGCCATCGGGAAGGAAAGGCGTGGGTCATGCGTCGGCGCACCCAAACGGAAATGGACCAACTGGTATCCCAAGCCGGCTTCGAAAAAATCGAACAACGGATAGACTCCTGGGGCATCTTCACCGTTTCGCTGGCCCGGCGGTGCGCAGCGGCATGACCGAAGGGAATGCGGCTCTGGCCGGATCTATGGATAGGCAAGCAGGACTGCCCTGGCGACGGAGTGTCGTCTGGCTACTGTTTCTGGGGCCGTTTTTCTTTGTTTACAACGGCGTTTGCAAATGGGGGTGGGGGAAAAGCGGGGTTTTGGCAGCCCACCTC
>CAZHVZ010000013.1:2737-13773 GCA_964536245.1 uncultured Rhodocyclaceae bacterium | reverse complement strand
ATGCTTCGGCTTTGCCAATGGCTGGTCGGTGATAAGCGGTGTTTGCTCAGCCATGGTGTTCGTCTGGGTGCGAAGCATTCCCTTTCTGCCCTGGACCATTGTGCCCTACTGGTCCATCGACCTGCTCTACGGCTTTTCCTTTCTGCTCTGCCGCAACCAGAGCGTTGTGGACACCCACGCCTTGCGCCTGCTCACCGCCCAGTTGATCAGCATTACCTGTTTTCTGGCTTTCCCTCTGCACTACAGCTTCCAGCGGCCGGCCTCTGACGGCTTGTTCGGCGCCATGTTCGACGCGCTCATGGGCTTCGACAAACCGTTCAACCAAGCGCCTTCTCTCCATATTGTCCTGCTCATCGTGCTCTGGATACGGTACGCCGAAGCAAGTCGAGGATTCTGGCATCTTGTAACCCATGGCTGGGCCTTGCTCATTGGCGTTTCAGTGCTGACCACCTATCAGCATCATTTCATAGACATACCCACTGGTGTTCTAGCGGGCTTGCTTTGCGTTTGGTTATGGCCGGACGATACGTCTTCGGTCTTAAAGCAATGGCAACTGAGCCAGTCCCCCATCCGTCGTCGTATTGGGATGTGCTACTTGATCTTGGCGCTGGCATGCATTGGGCTAGCATGTTTGGGCAGCTGGATGCTGTGGCTGCTTTGGCCGGCGGCCGCTCTGGGGATCGTAAGTTTGATCTATCTTGGATTGGGAGTGCAAGGTTTCCAAAAGAAGAACGGCAGACTAGGTTTCGCCAGTGCTTGGCTACTGGCTCCATACCGGGCTGGCGCCTGGATAAACTCCAGACTGTGGACCAGGCGGAATCCTTGTCCTGTGCAGATAGCCGATGGAGTCTGGTTGGGCCGCATGCCTTCACGGCGGGAAATTGAGGACGGCGGCTTTTGCGGCGTGCTGGACCTGACAGCAGAATTCTCCACTCCCATGGGGCCATGGCACAGCATCAGCCAACCCTGGCTGGATTTAGTGCCTCCGGAAACCGATGAACTCAGGCAGGCTGCAGCGCAGATCGAGCAATTGCGCCATCAAGGGGAAGTCCTGGTTTATTGCGCTCTGGGTTACTCCCGCAGCGCGGCTGCCATAGCCGCCTGGCTCGTGGCGACGGGGCGCGCTTCGACAGCCGATGAGGCAACCGCCATCATTGGAGTTCTCCGACCGGGAATGGTCCTCGGAACAGTCCATCGAAAAAATCTACAAGCCATGGCCCATGCCTAATCAATTAGCGGCGAGACAAGCTGGCCTCACGGCTGATTGGTTGACCGGAGGACGGCTGCTAGATCAATTGAGCACAGCGTTCACGCTGTTGAGCCTGGGACTGGCTTTATGGCAGCAATCCGCATTACCGGCCCATGCAGGATTGCTATTGGCAACCATCATGGGGGGGCTGGAAAAATACTACGCGATTCGGGTGAATTTTGATCGACGGGTCTTCGCCAACTGGGCAGAGCAATGGTCAAATTCAGATAGCAGCCCCCCAGAGGAAACCATGGCGGAATTCGATCAAACCTTGGTGCAAATAGGCTTGCACAGCCGAATTGTCGAGCAGCACCGTACGTTGGAAGAGCGTATCGCCGGCTCACGCAACTTGTTGCGCAAACAGATTGCCTGCCTGGGTTTGCAGTATGTGTGTTTGCTCGGTGCAGTATTGGCCCGGTTCGCATTACTGTAACCGCTTCGGTATGTTGAGAAATCTAACAGCCACCTTAATCTGCGGCTTTGCCAAGGCGGTGACCGGTGTGCGTGCCGTCTGGCGTGGCAATGCTCCTTCCGCCCGACAACGGATTTATTTCGCCAACCATACGAGCCACGGCGATTTCGTGCTGATCTGGGCCGCCCTGCCATATGAACTGCGGCAGAGAACCCGGCCCGTGGCGCGCGCGGATTATTGGCAAAGGGGAGCAATGAGGCGCTTCATTGCCGAAGAAGTCTTTCGCGGACTGTTGATCCGCAATCAACCAACCCGGAATCCCATACAGCAAATGAATGAAGCCATCGCGGCAGGAGATTCGTTAATCGTTTTTCCGGAAGGCACTCGCAATCCGAATGAAGGATTGCTGCCGTTTAAGGGGGGCATTTTCCATTTGGCGCAAGCCAACCCGCATGTGGAATTCATACCGGTATGGATCGAGAATCTCGGTCGGGTAATGCCCAAAGGATCCTTGATTCCCATTCCATTGTTATGCACACTCTGTTTCGGCCAGCCTCTGGAGGTAGACCCTCGGGAAAGCAAGGCCGTTTTTCTCGAACGTGCACGGGCTAGCATGCTGGCATTGGCCCCCCTTAACGACTAGGACCATGAACCCTCAAGAAGTGCTCGTCTCGGTATTCGGTGGTGTCATAGTCTTGCTGCTGCTAGCCAGTGGTGTTGGCGCCCTCCTTAAACTGCGTCTGGCTCCGGGTTCCGCCGACGCCACGGTCAGCAACCTGAACACCCGCATCAAGGCATGGTGGGTGATGATCGCGGCGCTGGCGCTGGCCTTCTGGATTGGCTCCTTGGGCATTGTCCTTCTTTTTGCCCTGATCTCGCTTCAGTGCCTGAGGGAATTCATTTCTCTAACCTATACCCGGCAAGGAGACCATCAGGCCCTGGCCTGGTGCTTTTTCTTTTTCCTGCCTCTCCAGTATTACCTCATCGCCACTAACTGGTACGGATTATTCTCCATCCTGATTCCGGTCTATGCCTTCCTGCTGCTACCCATCGCGGCCGTATCCAGCGCCGACACCACCCGCTTCCTGGAGCGTGCTGCAAAGATGCAGTGGGGGTTGATGATCTGTGTTTATTGCATTTCCCATGTGCCCGCGCTGATGACGTTGGAAATACCCGGCTATGCCGGCAATAATGCCCTGCTGGTAGCTTTCCTGGTGCTTACCGTCCAGTCCAGCGATGTTTTCCAGTACATCTGGGGCCGTCTCTTTGGGAAACGCAAGATATCGCCACACATTTCGCCATCCAAGACCCTTGAAGGACTCATAGGCGGCGTGCTGACCTCTACCGCTGTGGGCGCTGCTCTCTGGTGGATCACTCCCTTCAAGTTCTGGCAGGCTGCTGTGGTGGCCCTAGTTATCAACCTGATGGGATTTTACGGCGGCCTTGTCCTGTCAGCCATCAAGCGTGACCGAGGCGTCAAGGATTGGGGAACGATGGTCGAAGGCCATGGCGGAATGCTCGACCGGGTTGATTCCATCAGCTTCTCGGCCCCAATCTTCTTTCATATTGTCCGCTACTGGTGGGTACCCTGAGTTCGAACATCCCCGGAGGAGTAAGTATGCGTAACCCCATCCTTGTACTACTGTTGATGCTTTTCTTAGGTATCCCACAAGCGTTTGCCCAGGATAGCCGGGAAGCTGACCGACAGGCGCTTCTCGGTATCTTGCAGGACATCGAAAAAGGCATAAACGACAGCAATATCGACTTGATGGCCAAGCACATCGCCCCCAAAGCCATGGTTACCTGGCTCAATGCCGAGGTCTCACAGGGACCAGAAGGCGTTAAGGCTTATTTTAAACGCATGGTAGGAGCCCCTTCTGAGACTGTCCTCAGTAGATACTCGACCCACCCGAAGATCAGCGGGCCGGCAGTTTTTTACGGCGACGTAGCGGTGGCCAACGGCACCACCGAAGACGAGTTCACTCCCCACAACCGCTCCGTCTTTAAGTTCGACTCCCGGTGGACGGCAACTTTGAGAAAAAACGATAGCGAATGGAAAATCATTGCACTCCATCTTTCTACAAACAGCTTCAATAATGCGCTGATTACCGAGCTACGGCAGCTTTCCATCTATACCGGAGCTGGCGGGGGTTTAGCGGGACTATTCCTGGCTGTCGCTTGGGGCTACTGGTATCGCCGGAAGAAATCAAGAGCGGAATAATTTTGTCGCCAATGCAGTTCTTTCGTGTGCAATGCCTGTTTGGCCTGATCACGACTCACACCCAATTTCCGTCAACGATGTGACACCATATTTCCACAGCGAAAAGTCACCAAAGCGTTTTACACCGCCCCGACCGATTGCCAGCCTTGAGCACCCACGAAAACAGCATGACAACGCGATTTTGCGTTGTACCCCCTGTTTTCCCGGATTTGTCCGTCCACTAAAAAATCCGTATCCCCACTCCCTCCTCCTGAAAGCCGGGCACTGCCCTTGTAGGCCGGGACTTGTTTCACCCTGAACACCCCGCTCATCGCCACCGGCAGGCGAGGTCGGACTTTAGGCTAAAATCCGCTCCAGCACTTCCTGGCCGTGGTCGGCACAATTGGGATCGTCAATCACATGACTGATTTTCCCCGCCTCGTCGATGATGAAGGTGACCCGCTCATTGGCCTTGACCAGCCCGCGCAGCAGCCCAGACATACCGGAGCCGGCGACGCCGTAGGCCTTGGCCACTGTCTGGTCGGTATCCGCCAGGAGCGGAAAATTGAGGCGATACTTGTCGGTGAATTTCTGGTGGGATTCGACTCCCTGCGCCGACACGCCAAGAATGGCCGCTCCCCTGGCGGCAATATCGGCATTGGCATCGCGCAGGCTGCACGCCTGCTTGGTGCAGCCGGGCGTGTCATCCATGGGATAAAAATAGATCACCAGCTTTTTGCCCCGGAAGGTTTCCAGAGTGAGCGGGCTGCCGTCGGTGCACTGCCCCGAAAAATCCGGAGCGGTGTCTTCTGCCTTGAGGTGGGTAGCCATCAGAAATAGATCCCGCGCATGACCTGGGTAAAGGCCACCTGGTCCGCCGACGGCAGTTCCGGCAAGAGTCCGGCCTCCTTCTTTTTGGCAGCGTTGGAATCCGGGAACATGCGGAAGGTGGTGTTCATGATGATCTGCGCCGCACGCGGCACCAGAGCATGCAGCACCTGCCCGGTAATGCCCAGGCGGGTGGCCACGCGAACCTGCTTGTGGATGATGGCGTCGCAAATCAGGGCGGCGGCTTCTTCCGGGGTCAGGGTCGGCACCTGGTCGTAAATCTTGGTCGGCGCGATCATCGGTGTTTTGACCAGGGGCATGTTGATGGTGGTGAAGTTAATTCCCCGGTCGGCGAATTCCGAAGCTGCGCAACGGGTCCACGCATCCAGCGCCGACTTGGAGGCGACATAGGCCGAGAAGCGGGGCGCATTGGTCAGCACGCCGATGGACGAGATATTGATGATGTGGCCGCGCTTTTGTTCGATCATCTTGGGCAACACGGTCATGCTGACCTTGAGGGAGCCGAAGTAGTTGAGCTGCATGGTGCGCTCGAAATCGTGGAAGCGGTCGAAGCTGTTTTCGATGGCCCGGCGGATGGAGCGGCCGGCATTGTTGAT
This sequence comes from uncultured Rhodocyclaceae bacterium, assembly GCA_964536245.1. Lineage (GTDB taxonomy): Bacteria > Pseudomonadota > Gammaproteobacteria > Burkholderiales > Rhodocyclaceae > CAZHVZ01. The sequence continues at coordinate 8,467 of CAZHVZ010000013.1, read as the reverse complement.
CAGCACATCCACCTGGCCGTGTTCGGCCAGCACCTGCCGGGTGACCGCCTCGGCAGAGGCCATGTCGGCCAGGTCGCCGACATAGGCATAGAGCTTGAGGCCGGCTGCTTCGAATTCCTTGACCGCTTCGTCCAGCTGCTCCGGGTCCCGGGCGATGGTCACGACATGGGCGCCGGCTTCTGCCAGTTTCCAGGCGGTGGCCTTGCCGATGCCGCTGGAGGCTCCGGTGATCAGCACCACCTTGCCCTCGACCTGGCCGCGCAGGCTGCGGTCAATGAACAGATCGGGGTCGAGATGGCGCTCCCAGTAATCCCACAGGCGCCAGGCATAGCTGTCCAGGGGCGGCACGCTGATGCCGGTGCCCTTGAGGACACGGGTGGTTTCCCGGCAGTCGAAGCGGGTGGGGTAATTGACGAAGCGGAACATGTCGTCCGGCAGGCCGAGATCCTTCATCACCGCGTGCCGAATGCGGCGCACCGGGGTCAGCGCCAGCAGGGCCTTGCGCATGTGGCGGGGAATGAAGCTGAACAGCGCGGCATTGATGCGCATGGTCATTTCCGGTGCGTGGGCGGCCCGGGCGAAGGTGTTGAGCAGGTCGCCGACACGCATCGGCGTCGGGTCCACCAGATGGAAGCACTTGCCGTCCTCACCCTTCTGGTGGGCAATGTGGTCGACCGCATTGACCACGAAATCGACCGGCACGACATTGATGCGCCCGCCCTCGATACCGATGGTCGGCACCCAGGAAGGCAGCATCTTGCGCATTTTCTGGATGAGCTTGAAGAAATAGTAGGGACCATCGATCTTGTCCATTTCACCGCTGCGGGAGTCGCCCACGACCAGTGCCGGACGGAAGATACGCCAGGGAATGCTGCACTCCCGCCGGACGATCCCCTCGGAATCGTGCTTGGTGCGGAAGTAGGGATGTTCCAGCCCTTCCGCTTCCTCGAACATGTCTTCCCGGAAGAGCCCTTCAAACAGGCCGGCCGAAGCAATCGAACTGAACAGATGGAAATGCTTGGCGCCAATGGCTTCGGCAAACTGCACGGTATTGCGCGTGCCGTCCACATTGACCTTGAGCTGGCTTTCGGCATCGGCGGCCAGATCGTAAATGGCTGCGAGGTGGAAAAAATGATTGATCTTTTTGCCAAGCTTTTTCTTGTCGGCGGCCGAAACCCCGAGTAGCGGCTGGGTCAAGTCACCAACCACCGGAACGAGGCGCGAAGCATCTGCTTCCCAGAATTCCATGAGGGCCCCGAGATGATCCCTTTCCGACTCCCGGATGAGGAAATGGATGACGCTGCCTTCACGCTCCAGGAGCTTCTTGACCAGCCGCTTGCCAATGAACCCGGATGCTCCCGTAATGAAATAATTCATGCCTCACTCCTTTGGGTTATTCTTGAATAATCAAGGCTATTCTAGAGGAAAGCCCCTAGATTATTAGTGTGCCTCCTCTAAATATTCCGCCTACACTGCGAGTCAAGGTAAGCAGATAAATCATTTGCCACCACCAATTTCAATTTAACAGGAGGCCACCATGGTCAAGAAACTCAAAGCACTGTCTGAAAACCAACTCGCCAGCACCGTCAAGGAATCCGCCCAACAAATCTGGCTGGCCGGTCTGGGAGCGTTTGCCAAGGCGCAGGAAGAAGGCAACAAGGTCTTCGACGCTCTCGTCAAGGAAGGTGAAACCATCCAGAAGAAAAGCCGCAAGGTGGCTGACGAGAAGGTTGCACTGGTTGCCGGCAAGGCCGCCGGTACTTGGGACCGCCTCGAACAGGTATTCGAGGATCGCGTTGCCCGCGCTCTTTCCAGCCTCGGCGTGCCGACCAAGAAGGACATCGACAAGCTGTCCAAGCGGGTTGCCGAATTGACCGCCGTGGTGCAAAAACTGACCGAAGCCCAGGAAGCTGCCGAGCAGAAAGCGGCTGCACCCAAGGCAGCGGCCCCGGCCCGCAAGCCCGCCGCCCCGAAAAGCACGGCAGCCAAGAAACCCGTTGTCGCCGTTGCCGCCGCTCCCGCACCGGTTGCCGCTGCCGCTGCAACGCCTGCCAAGGCCGCATAAGGGTCATCAAGCAAGCGAACGAGATGCCCGGCCATGACCGGGCATCCATTCTTCGGGGGAAGACAATTTGGCAAAAACAGGCATTGCCTTGGCCGGTGGCGGACCGCTCGGCGGCATCTATGAAGTTGGCTCTCTCGCAGCCCTTGCAGAAGCGGTTGACGGGATGGATTTCAACGCTGCCGATGTTTTCGTCGGCGTCAGTTCCGGCAGCTTCATCGCGGCGGCGCTGGCCAACGGCATCACCCCCGCCAAACTTGCCAAAATGCTGGTGGAGAACGACACCGACGAGGTGTTCGACCCCGAGATGCTTCTCCGCCCGGCTTTTGCCGAATACTTCCAGCGCCTGCTGTCCGTCCCGCCGCTGATTTGGGGGGCAATGGTGGATTATGTTTCGGCGCCTTGGCACCACGGTCTGTTCGAGTCTTTCCAGCGGCTTTCACAAGCCATCCCCACCGGAGTCTTTGACAACCGGGGGATTGACCATGTCCTCGGCAAGTTGTTTTCGGCCCCTGGCCGCACCAACGATTTCCGCAAGCTCAAACACCGCCTGTTTTTGGTGGCGACCGACCTCGATACCGGCGACTCCGTCTCCTTTGGCGCCGAAGGCCACGATGACGTTTCCATTTCCACGGCGGTGCAGGCCAGCGCCGCCTTGCCGGGACTTTTCCCGCCGGTGCGGATCAACGGCCACTACTACGTGGATGGCGCCCTGATCAAGACCCTGCATGCCTCGGTGGCCCTCCGGGAAGGGGCTGAACTGGTCTTTTGCATCAACCCGCTGGTCCCCTTTGATGCCGAACTGGCGGCGCGCCGCAAGTCCGAAGCGCCCCACTCGCTTACCGAAGGCGGCCTGCCGGTGGTTCTTTCCCAGACCTTTCGCGCCATCATCCATTCCCGCATGCGGGTGGGCATGGATCGCTACAAGCACCAGTACACCAATTCCGATGTCGTTCTATTCGAGCCGACCCGGGACGATGCGGAAATGTTCTTCACCAACGTTTTCAGTTACAGCGACCGCCGGCGCCTCTGTGAACACGCCTACCAGCGGACCCGCCAGGATCTCTACCGGCGGCGCCATGAGTTGCGGCCCATTCTCGAAAAACACGGGCTGTCATTGAATCTGCCCCTCCTCAAGGACCACCGCATGTCCCTGCTCAAGAACAAAAAGAACAAGGCCAACCTGAAGAATACGGCCAATGCCCTTGACGAATCCCTGAGCGAACTTCAGCGCTGGCTCGAAACACGGCAGCCGGCATGATGCTATGCTGGCCGGCAAGACTGAATACGACCGGCAGGTGATCATGGAACGCAAACCCAAACGACGCACCCGCGAACGCATCCTCGAAACAGGGTTGAGACTGTTCAATGACTTCGGCGAACCGAACGTCACCACTACGGTGATCGCCGATGAAATGGAAATCAGCCCCGGCAACCTGTATTACCATTTTCACAACAAGGACGAGATCGTCAATGCCCTCTTCGAAGCCTACGAAGAGGAGATCGAAACCCTGCTGGCCGCACCGACTGGCCGACCGAACAGTTCGGAAGACATCTGGTTCTTTCTGCACATGCTGTTCGAGATCATCTGGAAGTACCGCTTTTTCTACCGCGACATCAATGATCTGCTGACCCGCAACCGCCTGGTGGAAACGCACTTTCAGCGCATTCTCGACCAGAAAATGCAGGCCGGCATCGCCATCTGCCAGAGCCTGGCCGCTGCCGATGTCCTGCGCGCCACACCTGCCGAAATCAATGCCCTGGTCACCAACATGACCGTTATCGCCACTTTCTGGCTGTCCTTTGAACATGCCCACCACCCCCGCCGGGAACCGGATATCGGGCGCGGCGTCTATCAGGTCATGTCCCTGGCCGCCCCCTATCTGCAAGGCGAGGCTCGACTGCTGCTGGAAAAGCTGTCGGTGGCCTACGTCAATAAAAACTGAAAACCGAATCAAGGAGACCCCATGAGCAAAACCGCCTGGAAAAAATTTCCCCATGCCGACAAGACCCCGTCCTATGCCGGCGCCAGCCTGAAAAACAACTGGAACCGACTGCACGCCGGGGACCGGGAGCCGCTTCCGGCGGACGCCGCCGTGCAGGATGCCTGGCGCGCCTACCATGCCGGCGATTTCGCCAAGGCCGTCGAAGGCGGGCTGAAAATCGGCCTCGCCGGTTACAACGCCGCCAACAAGGCGGCCATGATTTACGCCAACTATCTGGAAGACGACGAAGCCGCAAAGCTTGCCCTCTTCTCCGAAATCGCCGCACGCTGCGAAGAACTGCAAGCAGCCGAACCGGCCAACGCCAACGCCTGGTATCTCCATGCCTACGCCCTCGGTCGCTACGGACAGGGCATTTCGGTCAGCAAGGCCCTGGCTCAGGGGCTGGGCGGCAAGATCAAGGCCAGCCTGGAGCGCGCCCTGGAGCTCCAGCCGGACCACGCCGACGCCCACATCGCCCTCGGCACCTGGCACTCGGAGATCATCGACAAAGTGGGCAGCCTGGTCGGCGGCCTCACCTACGGCGCCAAGAAAGAGATCGGCGACCAGCATTTCCGCAAGGCGCTGGAACTCAACCCCGACTCCGCCATTGCCCGCACCGAATACGCCAACGGCCTGATCATGCTCTTTGGCCGCAGCCGGATGAAGGATGCGGAAAAACTCTACAGCGAAGCCGCCGCCTGCACTCCCATGGACGCCATGGAACGGCTGGATGTGGAAGCGGCCAAGGCGGAACTGGAAGACTGAGCAGCATGGCTGACATCGTCATCGGACTCATCGCCGCCCTGCACCTCTACATCCTCGTTCTGGAAATGTTTCTCTGGGACAAACCGGCGGGTCTGAGGGCCTTTGGCCAGACCCTGGAAGCCGCTCGTGCCACCAAGGTACTGGCGGCCAATCAGGGCCTCTACAACGGTTTTCTCGCCGCCGGCCTGGTCTGGGGTCTGAGCCTGGGAAGCGCCGGCACGGCCATCAAGACCTTTTTCCTGATCTGCATCTTCATTGCCGGCCTCTATGGCGGCCTCAGCGCCCACCGGAAAATCCTTGTCATCCAGGCTCTGCCGGCGCTCATCGGGCTGGTGCTGCTACTGGGCATTCGTTGACGCGGTAGAAAATATGGTTCACGGCACGACGCGGGAATGAAGATGCCTTGTCTACAGCGTCCTTAGCGACCGCCAGGGGAAACCCGGCAATCACCAGGAATTCAGGTGCGGTTTTCCCGAAGCCAGCGCACCAGTTGTTCTGCCGACATGGCTCCGGCTACCCGCGCCACTTCCCGACCGCCCTTGAAGAGGACCAGGGTGGGAATCGAGCGTATCTGGTAGCCTGCTGCCAGCTGCGGCGCCTCTTCGGTGTTCACCTTGGCCAGACGGAAGTCCGGTTCGAGCAGGCCGGCTGCCCGGGCGAACTGGGGGGCCATCATCTTGCAGGGACCGCACCAGGCGGCCCAGAAATCCACCACCAGCGGCACATCGGAGTGTTCCAGGTGACGGGCAAAGCTGCCTGCATCCAGTTCGGCCGGCTGGCCGGAAAAAAGCGACGTCTTGCAACGCCCGCACACCGGATGCTCCCGTAACCGTCCGGGCGGAACGCGGTTGGTCGTATGGCAGGCGGGACAAACGATTTGCAGGGAAGAGGGCATGACGGGCTCCGACGGATCAACAG
>CAZHVZ010000013.1:1650-2727 GCA_964536245.1 uncultured Rhodocyclaceae bacterium | reverse complement strand
CGCTCGACAATATGTTCCGGATCGGGGACCAGGTGTTTGTCGGTAATCAGCCCGAATTGCACCTTGCCGTCGTAGGAAAGAATACTGACTCCCATGCCGATATCGCCCGACTGGGGCACCCAGAAGAGCGGCTGCTTCAGCTCGGCGCCGGCCAGGTAGAGGGTTTGCGCCGGGCCGGGGACATTGGTCATGACAGCGGTGGCCTTGCTGGCCAGCAGGTCGAGAACCTGTTGCTGGATAAATTTGGGAGCCATGCCGACGGCGCCGAGAATGGACAGGGTAAGCGCCGCCTGATAGGAGCCTTTGAGGGCTTCCATGCGCTCCCGGGTCGCATACAGCCTGGCCAGGGGGTTTTCGATGCCGACCGGCAGTTCGAGGGCCACCAGGCCAAAGCGGTTGCCCAGCTTGCCCATGTCCTTGGGCCGGCGCAGGTTGACCGGCACCATGGCGCGGATTTCAACCCCCTCAACCGGATCGCCCCGTTCCAGCAGATAGGCCCGCAGGGCGCCGGCGGCGGCAGAGAGAAGCATGTCATTGACCGAACAGCCCAGCACCTTGCCCACCGCCTTGACCTGGGGCAAGGAGATGGGTTCCGACCAGGCGACCCGCTTGCAGGTGCCAAGCTTGCCCTTGAAACGGGTTGGGGTATCGTCCGGCATGATGGCCAACTTGCCGATTTCATTGACGATACCGCCGGCAATGCGTGCATAGTCAATGGCCTTGACCGGATTCATCATCAGCCCGACATATTTCTCCCAGAATTTGCTGGACAGGCGAACCGAGGCCAGCATGGTGTCGGTCATCGGGCGCCAGATCATGCGCCAGAAAAGGTCGTCTTCGGCGCTTTCCTCGTCGCGGGATTCCGGCAGGGGCGCATGCTCACCCAGCTCATCGGGGGAGGAATCGGTCATCGACATGATGACCCCGACCAGGGCAATGCCGTCGGCAATACAGTGGTGAATGCGCAGGATCAGCGCCTGCCCCCCGAGGGCGGTATCCACGACATGCATTTCCCACAGGGGCCGGCTGGGATTGAGGGGAGTCGAGGCCAGATCGGCGACATAGCGCTGCAATTCC
>CAZHVZ010000013.1:0-1640 GCA_964536245.1 uncultured Rhodocyclaceae bacterium | reverse complement strand
CATGGGCATCGCTACGCCCGCTTTCGCTGACTGGCCAAGGTTCAAGCCCAATGCCTGCTCTCGGCCGCCTGTCAGAACATGAAGAAGATCGCCCTGCTGCTGGCCCGCCGGGCGGCAGCCCTTTTAAGCCTGAAATTCCAGCTTGCCGGCGGCGCCAGGCAAGATGGCGCGCCGCAGGTGATTATCGAGATCGAAATCGGGATCGTTTTTCCAGGCATAGCCGGCGCCATCCTCGACCACGCATTGACGGAAGCGGTCAAAACCCAGCATACGGCGTTCGATACTGCTCTTCAGGCGGGAAAAGTCGAGTTCACCGGCAAACAGCATGACGCCGACAATCTGCATCAGGTTGCTGGGCCGATCCATGCGCAGCCAGGCGGTATCCACATGGGTCATACTTTGGCGGGAAGACATCCGGGTACTCCACAACGTTCGAAGTGACTATAATAACGACATTCGATCAACGATTCGACGCATTCCGCTGTGCAACTTCTTCCATTGCTGCAAGTTTTTCGCTAGCATTCCGGAACAGCCGACTTGCCATTCATCTTCGGCTACCATTTTGCCCATTGCGGCAGCCTTTTTTCGGCACCTTCCCCTTCATCACGAGGCATTCATGAGCGAGCACATCCATTACGTCACCGATGACACCTTTGAATCCGAGGTGCTGCAAGCGCAGCAGCCGGTACTGGTTGATTACTGGGCTGAATGGTGCGGTCCGTGCAAAATGATCGCCCCCATCCTCGATGAAGTGGCCAACGAATACGCCGGCAGGCTCAAGGTGGCCAAGGTCAATATCGACGACAACCAGGCCACCCCGGCCAAGTTCGGTATTCGCGGCATTCCCACCCTGATGCTGTTCAAGAACGGCAATATTGAAGCAACCAAGGTCGGCGCCCTGTCCAAGTCCCAGCTCACCGCCTTCATTGACAGCAACCTGTAATCGCTCTACTCTGCGTGCCTGACTGCGCCAAACGCGCTTTCAGGCACCTCTGCTTTCCCTCCCCCCTCTTCCAAGACGCGCCCTGCGGCCATCCCCGGCCCGCCGTTTCCCGGCGCCACCTGATCAAATAATGCAACTTTCCGAACTCAAGACGTATCACGTCAGCAAATTGCTGGAGATGGCGGCAGAAGCCGGCGTCGACAACGCCAACCGCATGCGCAAGCAGGAACTGGTCTTCGCCGTTCTCAAGGCAAAGGCGAAAAATGGTGAAACCATCATCGCACTCAACGGAACTACTTATACACTGACTGAAGACGATATGGTGATCGCTGATGAAAAATGACCTGTTGCGATCGCATGAGTGATCGGTGGCATGGCAAGTGCCGTAAGCGAATCTACAAAAAATATCATCTGGGAATCTGCATGCTTTGATGCGACTGCCGTACGACTCACTGCTCAACGACATGGCATCAGAACTGATGCCAGCACAAGATATGAGAAATCGCTCGATCCTACACTAGCGGGGACTCCCTTTGGTCGAGTCAACGAATATCTCAATTTCCTCTGAAAAAATTTCACACTTACTGGTGCTTCACACTATATCGATGATACACGGATCAATGAAAAAGGACTCGAAATCGCATATAGCTTCATCAATATGAAGTTACGTGATTTTTATCCTTCACTGGATGCACTT
>CAZHVZ010000012.1:27559-43731 GCA_964536245.1 uncultured Rhodocyclaceae bacterium | reverse complement strand
CCTTCGCCCCAGGGTTCGGCCCCGAAAATGCCGACTTTCAGGGAGATTTCCTCCGGCTTGATGCCCAGGCGCTCGAATTCCTCGGCGATGACCAGGGAGTAGGAGGGGGTGACCATGATGGCGTCCGGCTTGAAATCCATGATCTGCTGGACCTGCTTTTCGGTTTGTCCGCCGGACATGGGAACGGCGACACAGCCGGCCCGTTCGATACCGTAGTGGGCGCCGAGACCACCGGTGAACATGCCGTAGCCGTAGGCATTATGGACCATGTCGCCGGCCCGGACGCCGGCTGCGCGCAGGGAACGGGCAACCAGACCGGCCCAGTGATCAAGGTCCTTGAGGGTATAGCCGACCACCACCGGTTTGCCGGTGGTGCCGGACGAGGCATGCAGCCGCGCCAGGCGGTGGCGGGGAACGGCGAAAAGGCCGAAGGGATAGTTGTCGCGCAGGTCGTATTTGGTGGTGAACGGGAATCGGGCGAGGTCGGCCAGGGTGTTCAGGTCATCGGGGTGGACGCCCTTTTCTTCACATTTCCGGCGGTAGGGGGCGACGTTGTCGTAAGTGTGGCGGATCGACCATTGCAGGCGCTCCAGTTGCAGGGCCGAAATCTCGTCGCGGCTGGCCTGCTCGATGGGTTCCAGGTCGCCGGGTCGGGGGGCTTTGACGGGCATGCTTGTCTCCTCTGCTGGGTCTTATTTGCTGGGGGTGGCTTGTTCGAGGCCGGCAATGACTTCGCCGTTGATGCGATAGCTCTTGCCCCGGAACAAGGCCACCGTCTTGCCGGTCCGTGTCCGGATGGTGACGTCGTACACACCGGTCCGGCCGGACAGGGACTGTTCCACCGCCTCGGCTTCGAGAATGTCGCCCTCCTTGGCCGGCGACAGGAAATCGATGTGGCAGGCCGAGGCCACGGTATTTTTGTTGTAGCTGTTACAGGCGTAGGCAAAGGCACTGTCGGCGAGGGTGAAGATCAGTCCGCCATGACAGATATGGTGGCCGTTCACCATGTCCGGGCGGACCGTCATCAGGAGGCGGGAATAGCCGGGGCGGATGGTCAGGATGCGCAGCCCGAGCATCTGGCTGGCATGGTCGCGGGGCCACATGGCGCGGGCGACCTCCTCGGCGATGACTTCCGGCGAGTCCTTGGCGATCACTTCGTCAGTCATGGAATGTCTTTCCGGCAAATACCTGCTGTTGAAGGAGGGGCGAAATGCGGTAACGGTCTTCGCCATAGGTGCTGCCCAGATTGGCCAGCACGGTGCGGATCACCGCCAGGCCAACGCGGTCGGCCCAGGCCAGCGGGCCTTGCGGATAATTGACGCCGAGACGCATGGCGGCGTCGGCACCGGCGGCATCACAAACGCCCTGATTGACGGCATCGGCGGCTTCGTTGGCGAGCATGGCGACGGTACGCATGACGGCCAGGCCCGGCACGTCGGCGAGACGGGAAACCTGCAAGCCGGCCCCTTGCAGGAGGCCGACGGCAGCCTCCATGGCTGACGGCGCGCACTGGGCAGCCGCCGTCATGGCCAGCCGCCCGGCCTTGCCGTAATCGAGGGCAAGGTCGATGAGAACGGTATTGGCGATGCCCGATTCGGCCGCCCGTCGCGTGGCGCTGCGCCCATCGGTCAGGTATAGGATGGCGCCGTCCGCTTCGGCAATGCGCCCGTCGCTGGCCGGCCCCCGGGCAGCGACGCAGCCGCCCTGGCCGAGGCGCTCAGCCAGGGCGGTGGCGGCTGCCGAGTCACCGCAAAGCACGATGCTGCCGGGCAGCGGACGGGACGGTTCGCTGCCGGCTGTCGGCAGGACAGCGTTGGCCCGGTAGTCGTAGAAGCCGCGACCGCTCTTCTTGCCGTAGTAGCCGGCATCCACCAGATCCTGCTGAAGGAGGGAAGGGCGAAAGCGCGGGTCGTTATAGAAGGCGTTCCACACCGAGCGGGTGACGGCGAAATTGACGTCATGGCCGATCATGTCCATCAGCTCGAAGGGGCCCATGCGGAAACCGCCGGCCTCACGCAGCACGGCATCAAGGGTGGCGTAGTCGGCGGCGCCTTCCTGGGCCAGGCGCAGGGCTTCCGCGTAGTAAGGACGGGCCACGCGGTTGACGATGAAACCGGGGGTGGATCTGGCATGTACCGGCGTTTTGCCCCAGGCGGCTGCCGTGGCAAACAGGATATCGGCAACGGTCCGGTCCGTGCCCAGGCCGGAAACGATTTCCACCAGGGCCATGAGCGGGGCGGGATTGAAAAAGTGCAGGCCGGCCAGGCGTTCGGGGTGCTTGAGGGCCGCGCCGATGGCCGTGACGGAAATGGACGAGGTGTTGGTGCCGAAAATGCAGTCCGGACCGACAATGTTTTCCAGGTCCCGGTAGAGCGTCTGTTTCGCTTCCAGGTTCTCGACAATGGCTTCGATGATCAGGCCGGCATCAGCCAGTTCATTCAGTTCATGAACGGCAGTCAGGCGTTCTCCGGCAGCGGAGGCATCCTCGGCGCTGATTTTGCCTTTTTCGGCCAGACGTGCGAACTGGGCGCGGATGCCGGAGACGGCGCGGGCTGCCGCGTCCGGCCGGCTGTCCAGGAGCTTGACCCGGTGTCCGGCCGCTGCCGCGACCTGGGCGATGCCGGCGCCCATGGCGCCGGTGCCGACGACGGCGATGACGGTGCGGGGGGAAAGGGCGGCCACGGCGTCAGTCACCGGTAAATTTCGGAGCACGTTTTTCCATGAAGGCAGCAACACCTTCGGAATAATCCGGGCTCCAGCCCAGCTCCCGCATGAAGCCGCCTTCAAAGGAGAGCTGTTGCTCCAGGGTGTGACCGGGGGCGGCGTGCAGGGCCTGACGGGTGCGCACCAAAGCCTTGGTGGGGGCGGTGGACAGTTGTCTGGCGATGGTGTCGACGGTGCTGGCGAAATCGGCGTCGGCCACGCACTGCCAGATCAGGCCCCATTCGGCGGCCTTTTCGGCGGACAGTTTTTCGGCCAGCAGGGCAAGACCCATGGCGCGGGCCATGCCGACGCGCTGGGGCAGGAACCAGGTGCCGCCAGTATCCGGGATCAGGCCGATCTTGGAGAACGCCTGAAGGAAGGAGGCGGATTGGGCGGCAATCACCAGATCGCAGGCCAGGGCGACGGATGCTCCGGCCCCGGCGGCAATGCCGTTGACGGCGGCAATGGTCGGGACGCGCAGGTTTTGCAGGCGCAGGACCAGGGGTTTGTAGTTGCGCTCCACGGTGTTGCCGATGTCCGGCAGCTTGCCTTCCTGAATCTGCATCGCCCGGTCGCCGAGATCCTGCCCGGCACAAAAACCGCGCCCGGCCCCGGTCAGCACCAGAACCCGCACCGATTTGTCGTCCTGAATGCTGTCCAGGGCGACCCGCAGTTCGGCGTGCATGGCGTCGGTGAAGCTGTTGAGCTTGTCCGGGCGGTTGAGGGTGAGGCGGGCGATACCGGCAGCGACTTCAAATTGGATGTTCTCGAATGGCATGGGGTTTCCTCAGACGTGGTAACGACGCTGCACGACCCGGAAGCGATTGGCGACAAAGGCCGAGTCGGCGTAGGAAGCGTTGGCGGCCGGATTGCCGCCGGTGCCATGGTAGTCGGAGTAGGCGGCGGACTGGTTCACGAAGACGCCACCGCTCAGGTTGATCGAGAGAGCCACCTTCGAACGCCAGGTGGCGGCGGTCATGGCCTCGATCACTTCCGGCCTGGTCGAATAGACGCCGACGGTCAGCGCCCCGTGGGTGCTGACGATGCGCTCGGAAAGAGCAATGGCGCCAGCCGTGTCGGCGACCTTGACGATGAAGCTGATGGGGCCGAAGCGTTCTTCCATGTAGGCCTTTTCGTCAGCGGCGTCGCAGGCCAGCAGCACTGGGGTGCGTACCTGGGCGGTCGGAAATTCCGGGTTGTCCAGCTTGTTCGAGGCCAGCACGACCTGGCCCAGCTCGCCACTATTGGCCAGATCGATGCGGGACAGGGTGTCGGCAGACTGGATGGCGCCGAGAACGGCGTGGGCGACTTCCGGTTTGGTGAGGAAGCCTTGCACCGCCTTGGCCAGGTCGGCGCAAAATTCGTCATAACTCTTGTGGCCGTCCTCGGTGTCAATGCCGCCGGCGGGAACAAGAATGGCCTGGGAGGTGGTGCACATCTGGCCGGAGTACAGGGACAGGGTGAACGCCAGGTTGCCGAGCATGCGCTTGTAGCAGTCGGTGGAATCGATGACGATATTGTTCACGCCGGCCAGTTCGGCATAGACCTGCGCCTGGCGGGCGTTGTCGATGAGCCACTGACCGAAGGCGTTGCCGCCGGTGAAATCGACGGACTTCACGGCCCGGTGGGTGGCCAGGGCCTGGGTGGTTTCCCGCTTGGGGGTGACGCACAGGCTGACCAGATTGGGGTCGATGCCGTTTTCGGCAAGCACGGCACGCAGGCTGCGGACCGTGATCGCCGCCGGCAGGATGGCATTGCCATGGGGTTTGACGATGACCGCGTTGCCGGTGGCCAGCGCGGCGAAAAGACCGGGGTAGGTATTCCAGGTGGGAAAGGTGCCGCAGCCGATGACCAGGGCGACCCCCCGGCCAACGATTTCATAGTGTTTTTTCATGACCAGGGGCGGATTCTTGCCCTGGGGCTTTTCCCAGACCGTTTCGGCGGGAACGAAGCTTTGTTCCCGCCAGGCATAGGCCACCGCTTCCAGGCCGCGATCCTGGGCATGGGGGGCGCCAGCCTGGAAAGCCATCATCCAGCCCTGACCGGTGGTCAGCATGACGGCGTGGGCAATTTCAAAGCTCTGCCGGTTGAGGCGGTCGAGCATCTCCAGGCAAACGCCGGTCCGGCCTGCGGCGCCGAGCGCCTGCCAGCCGGCCATGGCGTATTGCCCGGCAGCGATCAGCACTTCGGGGTCACAGACCGGGTAGCGCACATCAAGGGCGACGCCATAGGGAGATTCTTCGCCGCCATGCCAGCCGTTGTGGCCCGGCTGGCCGAGATCGAACGGCTGGCCGAGGTGTGCTTCAAAAGCCTTTTTGCCGTCTTCCGGGGCCGTTTCGCCATAGGCCTTGGGGCTGGGCATTTCGTTGTAGGCGGCCCAGTAGCCACGGGTGGCGATGGCGTTGAGGGCGCCATCCAGTGTGGCGCGGTGTTTTTCGATCAACGGATGGGACATTCGAGTTCTCCAGAGGGGATGTGCTTGGCTGATACGTTACAAAAACAAAGTGTGTGTGTCAATAAAATGTATCACAATGAATTTGATTTTGTGCGGTTCTGATTGATGAAACCGATTCTGTTAATCACGAAAAATTGCTTATAAAACATATTTAGATCGTCCTGATTGCTTCATGTTTCTTCGCCATGCTGGCGGTTGGCAGCCGCTTTATCCGGCTTGTGTTTTTGAAAGTGATACAAAAAACGTTGACACACCATGGAATTTTGTAACATGATTGATCCATGGCCGCCGGATGCCGGGGCCACATAACCTGACGATCTGAATTAGGAGGAGATATGGCAAGTAACAAGGAACGTTTTGCAGACAAGATGGAGTTTCCACCGGCAACTCCGCAGCCGAACATCTATCCGCTGTCCTGGAACAGCAAGACCAAGAAATTGCAGGAAGTCTGGGAAGCCTCCCTGCGCGAGAACTGGGATCCGGAAAAGCTGCCCTGGGATACCCTGGATGTTGATAGTTATTCCTGGGAGGAGCGCGAATCCATTGCCTACTGGTGGAGCCTGCTTTCGGTCTTTGACGCTTCCGCGCCGCCGGTGTTCGCCGAGGCTCTGATCAAGACCTACGAGGTGCATGAGGAAGACCCGGTCCGCAAATGCTTCTTCTCCGTCACCCGTGACGAGCAGAATCACGAAATCATGTGCGGCCTGGCCATCACCAAACTGCTCGGCCACCCCGATCCCCTGACTTACCAGCCGAAGACCGAATTGGGCAAACGCTTGCAGAAGAACGTGGCCTGGCTGTATTTCAACGGTGGCCGCTATTGGACCGGCTACAAGCAGGCGGTGCCCAAGTATGACCTGGCGGTGCTCTTCAGCTCTTTCCTGATGGGCGAAATTGCAGCGGCCACCATCTTCAAGCAGATGTATGACAACTCTCGCGAAGCCGTATTCAAGGAAGGTTTCAAGAATATCGGTCGTGACGAAGGCCGCCACATGGCTATCTGCATGGCGGTGATGGAGCGCGATTACCCCGGTCTCGACGAATCCACCAAGGCGGTGGTCACCAAGCAGATTCGCGCCGGTTACCTCTTCCTGTCGGCAGTGCTGTTCGAGCCGCCGATGGAATTCTGGGATCTGCCCGCCGACTTCATTGCCACGCAGCGCGAAGCGGAAGAGGTGGCACGGGGCGCCGGTTTCGGTATTCCGACCTACGAAGCCAAGTTGCAGAACTGGAAGAACGCCATGATCAACTTGAAGGGCGTCCTCGACCGTTACAACATTCCCTTCCCGGCCATTCCGGAAGTCGGAATTACCGGTCAGGAAGTGAGCGAAATTGACATGGAAGACATCATTCCGGTTTTCTAAGCGGCAGGTAAACCCGTGGCCGGCACTCCGGAAAGGAGGGCCGGCTTTTGCCCAACTGAAAGCAATGGATAACAAGAGAGGAAAACTCATGACCCGCATCGTGATGCAGCCGTCCGGCAAGGCCGTTGAATGCAGTTACGGCGACACCGTGCTGATGGCCCTGGAAAAGGCCGGCTATGCCCTCCCCAACAATTGCCGCGCCGGTGCCTGCGGCGAATGCAAGGTCAAGGTCACCTCCGGCCAGTTTGATCAGGGAATGGTCCTCGACATGGCCTTGTCGCAGGAGGAAAGAAAGCAGGGCTATGGCCTGATGTGCATGGCCAAGCCCATCTCCGACGAGCTGGTGATCGAGTGGGGCACCGAAGATGCCCGCCCCAAATTGTTCCCACCCCGCGAGGATGCCCTGTTCGTGGTGACCGACAAGCGTCCGGTGGCGGCCCGCGTGGTGGAGCTGCGTCTGCGTCCGGTGGGGCAGCCGGTACGCTACTGGCCCGGACAGTACGTCACCCTCGGTAATCCCCGGTCCGATATTCCGGCCCGTGCTTACTCCATTTCCAATGCCCCCCGTGCCGATGGCGAACTGGTTCTCCAGGTCGCCCGTGCTGACGGCGGGGTAACCAGCAACTGGATTCACGACCAGCTCGGCATGGGTGAGAACGTCAAGGTTTCCGGCGCCTATGGAACCTTTATCGGTGATCCGGCGGTGGATACGCCAGTGCTCTGCCTGGCGGCGGGGACCGGCTTGGCACCCATTCTCGCCCTGGCCGAAGCTGCCCTGCGCCGGGGGTTCAAAAAGCCGGTGACCCTGCTGTTCTCGGCCCGGACCAACGAGGATGTCTATGGCCGGGGAATGATGGCGTGGTGGCGGACCAAGCACCGCAATTTCGACTACAAGATCACCCTGACCCGGGAAAAAGCGGAGGGATGCCTCGCCGGACGGATCGATACGGTGTTGCCGGGGCTGTTCTCCGATCTTTCGAAGCACAGCATTTTTGTCGCCGGCAGCCCGGAGTTTGTCGATTCCTGCGTCGAAGCCGTGAAAAAACTGGGAGCACGGAAGGAGCTGATCTTTACCGAAGGATTTTTTGCCCAGCAACAACCGGTTGTTGCCGACGCCGACCATCTGCTTGCCCATTGATTATTGGCAGACTGTTCATGGGGGGGCGGAGCGGATAACATGCGTGGCTTCCATGCTTCCTTCCGCTCATCTCCGCCCGTGATCCCTCCCATTCGCCAACGTCTGGACGCCTTTCGCCAGCTACGCCGGGTGCAGGCGGGTTCGCTCATCATGTCGGTTTTCGGCGATGCGGTCATTCCCCGGGGGGGGCGCATCTGGTTGGGCAGCCTGATTCGCCTGCTGGAACCCCTGGAGCTGAGCGATCGCCTGGTCCGCACTTCCGTGTTCCGGCTGGTCAAGGAAGAGTGGCTGCGCACGGAGGCGGTTGGCCGGCGCAGCGACTATGTCCTGACGGCTTCGGGAAAGCGCCGGTTCGATGAAGCCTCGCGTCACATCTACGCCTCCCAGGTGCCGATCTGGGATCGCCGCTGGCGTCTTCTGCTGGTGGTTGGCGAACTGGAGCAGAAGGAACGTGAGCGTTTGCGGCAAGCCTTGTTCTGGCAAGGTTTCGGGGCACTCGGCTCGGATTGCTTCGTCCATCCCAGTACCGACCTGACTTCCGCCTTCGACGCCCTGGTGGCGGAAGGACTGGCCGAACTGCTCGGCCACCTGATGCCGCTGCTGGCGGCAGAGTCCCGTTCCGGCCTGGCAGCGAGCGATGTGGACCTGGTGCGCCGTTCGTGGAATCAGAAAAAACTGGCCGCCTCCTATTCCTCCTTTGTCAGTGTCTATCTGCCCATCCTGGCAGATCTGCGGCGGGATCGTCAGGCCGAAGTGGCGCCGCAGGATGCCTTCCTTCTGCGCATTTTGCTCATTCACGACTACCGTCGCCTGCTTTTGCGCGACCCCGAGCTGCCGGAAGTTCTCCTGCCGCCCGATTGGCCAGGACAAAAGGCGCGCCTGCTGTGCAAGGAGCTCTATCGCCGGTTGCTTGACCCATCGGAAAAACATCTGGAACAATGTTTCCGTTTGGCCGATGGCAGCCTGCCTCCCCTTGACCCATCCTTGCCGGAACGTTTTCCGGATGACGACCCGTTGGCCATGATTGCTCTTTAGCGTCAAGGGTTTCCAGGAACTAGGTCTTTCGTCATACTGGTGCACGCACCCTTCCTTTGCTAGGATCGTTGAATGAATGAAAAGAAAACGCCCTTGCTGCTCATCGTCGATGACAGCCGCACCTCGCGTATGATGATTCGCGCCATTACGGCCCAGATGCGGCCCGACTGGACCATCATCGAGGCCGCGACTGGCGAGGAATCCCTGGAACTGGTGGACAACCGGACGCCGGATTTTGTCAGCATGGACGTGAACATGCCCGGCATGAGTGGCGTGGAAGCCGCCGGGCGGATCCGCATCCGCCATCCGGAAATCCGCATTGTGTTGTGTACCGCCAATATCCAGGAAAGTGTTCGCCAGGGGGCGGAGCGGGCCGGTGTGCACTTTGTCGCCAAACCCATTACCCAGGCTACGGTGCAGGATGCCGTGGCCTATTTCGAGGGCTGAACATGGTTGAACTGAGCGAACTGCAAAGGGATGCCCTCGGAGAGATGTTCAACATCGGCGTTGGCCGGGCTGCCTCCAGCCTGAGCCGGATGGTGCGTGAAGAGGTTCTGCTGTCGGCACCGGAAGTCGGACTCTATCATCCCGAAGAAGCCGTACAAGCCCTCTTCGGGAGCGGGCAGCGCAAGCTCAGTTCGGTTTCCCAGGTATTTTCCGGCCCCTTCGAGGCCAAGGCCATGCTGGTCTTTCCAGATGCCAATGCCCTCGAGATTGTCCGCCTGATGGTTGGCGAACATCTCTCCATCGAGGAGTTGACCGAGTTCGAGCAGGAAGCCATGTGCGAGGTGGGAAACATCATTCTCAATGCCTGCATCAGCGCCCTGGCTGACCATTTTCATCTGGAATTCAACAGCACCCTGCCGCAGCACTGCTTTGGCGATGTCCATTCCCTGGTACTGGTGCCGGAAGGGACGGAGCATGTCGTCCTGGTCCTGCAAGTGGATCTCAATATTGCCCAAAAGCAGGTTCAGGGGCATATCGTCATCCTGCTCAGCGTCAATTCCCTTTGTGCCCTTCTGGAATGCGTGGACCGCTTTCTGGCCGAGCAGGGGCTGGCATGAAAAAAGCCCTGCTTGACGCGGGGGGGCTGGCAGCAATTGCCAATGCCCTGCATGTCGGCTTGGTGGTGCTGGATGAGCAGGCCAGGATCGTTCTCTGGAATGACTGGATGGCCCGCCACAGTGGTCTGCCCGCTTCCGATGCAGTAGGCAGGGCCTTGCGTGACTTGTTCCCCGCCGCTGAGCAAAGCCGTCTGGTGGATGCGGTGGAGTACGCCATCAGCAAGGGCTTGCCATCGGTTCTGTCGCCTGCCTTGCAGAAGGTTCCGGTCCTGCCTCTTTTTCAGAAGCCGGAGGATTTCGCTGCCGAGCGGCGCATGGAGCAGTTGCTGCATGTGGTTCCCCTGACGCCGGGTGGGGTGAAAGGATGTTTGCTGCAAATCACCGACATGAGCGCCGCAGTGATGCGGGAGCGCCTGCTGCGTCAGCAGGCGGAAGCCTTGCGCCGGGCCAAAACCCAGGACGTGCTGAGCGGGTTGGCCAACCGCAAGAGTTTTGATGAGGCCCTGATTGAGGAATTCCGCCGGGCGTCCGTCAACCAGACATCGCTGGCCCTCGTCATGGGGGGGATTGATCGCTTTCGCCAGTTCATGGAGGCGTACGGTAAAACCGAAAGTGAAGGCTGTATCGGAAAAATTGGCGCAGCCGTGCGCGATAGTTTGCCGGGAACCGAATGTCTGGCCGCACGTTACGCGCCGGAAAAATTCGCCATCCTCCTGCCGGGACTGGACGAGGAAACGGTCTGTATTCTGGTCGAAGAATTGCGCAAGGCTGTGGAAAATCTGGCCATTCCCCATGTCGGATCAGAACATGCGCCCCACGTTACCATCAGCCTGGGGGTGGCAGTGATTACCCCGCGTAGCGGCCAGGACACCCATTCCCTGCTCTCCTCGGCCGATATCGCGCTCTACCACGCCAAGCAGGAGGGGCGGAACCGGGGCATCCTGTTCAGCCTGGAAGATGGTTCATTCCGGGATTGCCGGCAGGTTCCCCTGCCTTTCCACAAGGCTTAGGCGCAGGCCACCCGGTTGCGGCCATCGCGCTTGGCGGTCAGCAGGGCAGTGTCAGCCCGGCTCAACGCCTGCTCGGGAGTGGAGTCGTTGTCCTGGAGTTCCGTCACCCCGAGGCTGATGGTCACCTTGAGCGCTTGCCCGGCTTCGCCGAAATCATGGGCTTCGACTCCGGCCCGCAGTTTCTCGGCAATACCCAGGGTTTGCTCGAGGGAACATTCGCGGGTGACGACGACAAATTCCTCTCCCCCCCAGCGGCAGAGGTAATCCGCATCCCGCAGGGAGGCGCCGATCAGGGTGGCGACTTCCCGCAGTACCCGGTCGCCTTGAAGATGCCCGTGCTGGTCATTGACCCGCTTGAAAAAGTCGATGTCGATGACGAGAATGCCGGTTGCTCTCCTTTTACGGTGGAAATCGGCAAAACTCTTGTGCATCAGGATTTCAAAGGACTGCCGGTTGAGCAGGCCGGTCACCTTGTCGGTGGTGGCCATTTCCTCCAGGCGGCGCTGGTAGCGATTGAGGGTCAGGGTGGTGAGAAAGAGGACCAGGCCAACCACCGTCAGGCAGATCACGAGATTGGTCAGCAGGGTTTGCCGGACGGCGCCGAGGGCATCTTCTTCCACCCGTTCAACGATCAGATGCCAACCCAGATCGGGGATGTAGCGGGAATTGAGGAGAACGCTCTGGCCTTGGCGGGTGTAGTGAAAGGAATTGGATTTTGCCGCCAGGATGGCATCGGCGATGCCGGAAAGCCCTTCCACATCGCGCATGGAACCGGACTGGCTGCCGCTATTTCCGAGATGAACGAAATCGCCCTGCCGGTCAACGAAGTAGATGCGCCGGTGAAAACGTTCCTGGTAGTTGCGAATCAGCCGATGCACCGAGTCTACGCTCAGGCCGACACCGGTGGCGCCGATGAACCTGCCGTTGTAATCGAGCACCCGGTAGTTGATGAAAATGGTCAAGGCATCCCGATTGGCCAGATCGGGGTCAACATTGGTTTCGTAAGCTTCTTTCAGGTCGCGAACGCGGAAATACCAGCGATCCCGTGGTTCGTCCTCGCGTACCGACTTGAGCAGTCCATCCGCGTGGTAATAGCGCCGGGATTTTTCGGTAACGAAGAAAGCGGTAAATGCCTGGTAACGCACCTTGATCTCGTTCAGGTACTTGGCGATGGCCGTGGCATCGCCCTCTCCTTCGCCATTGATGGCCCAGTCCCGCAAGAACGTGTCGCTGGCCATCATGGAGGCAATGAATACGGGCCGGATGAGGTCTTTCTGGATCTCCGAATAGATGCTGTCGGAGGTGAGGGGCAGTTCCTGGTCGACAATTTCGGCCCGGATCGAGGCCCGGGAAGCCTGGTAGCTGAACAGGGAGGTGGCGAGAAAACCGATGGCCAGAAGGATGGTGATGACAATGACCAGTTTGCGCTTGTCGTTTCCGGTGGGGTTGTAAGCCATGAGGGATCGATCAGCTCCGTTTTTTCAGTTCAACCAGCGGCACCACGTCCGGCATGTGAATGCGCTTGCGATCCGCTTCCACTGCGCTCAGGGGCAGTGTCTCCTCCATGCTGGCCAGGCTGCGCCGGGCGAGGTCCTGGTAGGTCAGGGTTCCCTCTGTCTTCCAGGCGATTTCCTGTTCCGACAATTCGCGCAGAACCTTGGCCGGCATCCCGGCGGCCAGCCTGCGGGCCGGGATTTCCTCGCCGGCCTTGACGAAGGCGCAGGCAGCGACAATCGCCGACTCGCCGATTACCGCATTGTCCATGATAACGGCGTTCATGCCGATGAGGGCGTTGCGGCCGATGCGGCAACCGTGCAGCACGGCACCATGGCCGATGTGCCCATCCTCTTCGACCACCGTATCGGTACCGGGAAAGCCGTGCATGACACAGCTGTCCTGCAAGTTGGCGCCCCGTTCCAGGATCAGCCGTCCGAAATCTCCCCGCAGGCTGGCACAGGGGCCGACATAGCAACCGGGGCCGACGATTACATCGCCAATGAGAACGGCGCTGGGATGGACAAAGGCCGTGGGATCGACCACCGGTACAATGCCGTCAATGGCGTAAACGCGCAGGGGGAGCATGGCTGTTCCTCGGGATGGGGTTTGCGTTATTCTATGAAACAGAAGCAATTTTACAGTGTGGAACAGAGGGCGCGAAATGATTGATGAAATGGAGGGCAAACACGGTGTCCAGTCGCTGGAAATCGGCATGGGCATTCTGCGCGCCATGGTCAATGGTCACCGCTCCATGATGCTCAAGGACATTGCCGCCGCTGCTGAAATGCCGGCCTCCAAGGCGCATCGCTACCTGGTCAGCCTGATCCGGGCCGGCTTGGTGGAGCAGGATCCGTTGTCTTCCCGCTACGATCTTGGCCCCTTTGCCCTCAATATTGGCCTGGTCGCCATTGACCGGCTGGACCGGGTGCGTCTCGGTCTTTCCGCCATTGCCCAGTTGCGGGACTCGATCAACGAAACCACCGCCCTTGCCGTATGGAGCGACCATGGCCCGGTCATCGTGCGCTGGGAACGGCCTCGCCGGCCGATTACGGTGAACGTGGTCACCGGCACCGCTCTTGATCTTCTCACCTCGGCCAGCGGCCGCATTTTTGCCGCCTGGCTGCCGAAGAGCACAGTCAATCCCCTCATCGAGCGGGAAATGAAAAATCTCGAACTGCCGCCCGACCTCAAAACCCGCAGCGATGTGAACGACATGCTTGACCGGGTGCGCCGGGACGGAGTGGCCAGCGTATCCGGCTACCATCTGGTTCCCGGTGTCGAAGCCGTGGCGGCGCCGGTCTTCAACTTCAAGAACGAAATCACCATCGCCATGCTGGTCGTTGGTGTCCAGGGCATGTTCGACATGCGCCACGATGGGCCGGTGGTTCAGGCCTTGAAACGCTCGGCGGCGGAATTGTCGGTGCGTCTGGGATATACGGGAGCGGAACAGAGCGCCGAATGAACGGGGCGTCTAAATACTGTTCATCTTTCGGTGCAGTGCTGCGCAAACTTCGCAGTCGGGGACTCCGTCCTTGAGGTGGTCGAGAACTTCCAGGTGGCTTTCCGAGAACACGGCATCGACCAGCGACGACAGGCTTTCCAGGTCGTAGTCCGTCATCGACTCTTCCGCTGTGTCCTGAATGATTGCCAGTATCCGCTCGGCGCACAGGGACAGTCCGGCGTCGTGACTTGACCGGGCGATATTCTTCAGCGCAACAATCGTCTTGCAGTCTGCCATCATGCCCCCCAATGCCCATGGGATGATTGTAGTGGGGGTAGTAGATATTTGTCGGGGGAAAAATAGCTAACAGCCCTGTTGGTTCCGGTTGCGACCGGAAGCGACAGGGCTGATTCACGTCGCCGTCGCCCCGGCTCCGGGCAGCTATTTTGCCACCACGAAAACAGCGTATGGATTGAGGGAGGGGGCGGATAGAGGCGGCAAAACAGTCGCTTGCAGTTACTGATACAAAATTTTCCGGATTGACAAAAATTTGTATCATTTCCAGTTGACAGAATTAATTACGAATAGCAGAATTCATTTTACAGATCGAAATCATGGATCAAGAGCTTGGTCTGCATAACAACAGGAGATGACATGAGCGAGACAGCGACGGTTTGCCGGGGGCGATGGCTTCCATATGGCGGGGTGGCGTAATGCTGGCCCAGTTCCTGCAATTTCTCTTTTCCGGGGTCACGGTCGGGGCGACCTATGCCCTGGCGGCGCTCGGCTTTACTCTCATTTACAATGCCAGCAACGTCATCAACTTTGCCCAGGGTGAGTTCATCATGCTTGGCGGCATGCTGGCGGTGTTTTTCACCCAGGTGGGTCTGCCTCTGCCGGCGGCCTTGCTGCTGGCCATCCTGATTCCGGCGGTGGTCGGCGTGCTGGTCGAAAAACTGGCCATCGAACCGGTCAAGGGAGCGGAAACGGTGACCCTGATCATCATCACCATCGGCGCTTCCCTGGTGATACGCGGCCTGGTCCAGGTCTGGCTGGGCAAGGGGACGCACAGCCTGCCGGCCTTTTCCGGTGACACCCCGATTGAAATCCTGGGCGCCACCCTGATGCCGCAAAGCCTTTGGGTCTTTGGCGTCACCACCCTGGTCGTCGTGGCGCTGTGGTATTTCTTCAATCGCACCTTGAGCGGCAAGGCCATGCTGGCCACTTCCTACAACCGGCTGGCGGCAGAGCTGGTGGGGATCAATACCGGCTGGGTGCTGTTCATGAGTTTTGCCATGTCGGCAGCCCTGGGCGCTCTGGGCGGGATACTGGTAACGCCGATTACCCTGACTTCCTACGATGTGGGCATCATGCTTGGCCTCAAGGGCTTCGTCGCCGCTGTCGTCGGCGGGCTGGGCAATGGCCTTGGGGCGGTGGTGGGCGGGCTGCTGGTCGGAGTGCTGGAGGCCATGGGGGCGGGTTATCTGTCCTCGGCTTACAAGGATGCGATCCCCTTCGTGCTCATCCTCCTGATTCTCTTCTTCATGCCGCGTGGCCTGTTTGGCGCCAAGCTGACGGATCGGGTGTAGCCATGACCAGAAACGCCTATTTTGGTTTGTATGTCGTCATTGCCATTCTGCTCGTGCTGCCTCTGGTGCTGCCCAACAGCTTTTACCTGGACCTGGCGATCCGCATGGCGATCAATGCTGTAATTGTCCTCGGCCTCAATCTGCTGATCGGTTTTGCCGGGCAGATCAGTCTTGGCCATGCCGGCTTTCTCGGTATCGGCGCCTACGCTTCGGCGGTGCTGCCCACCCATTTCGGCTGGCACCCGCTGCTGGCCATGGGTGCCGGAGCCGCCGCCACAGGCCTGCTGGCGGCGCTGGTGGCGCGGCCCATCTTCAAGCTCAAGGGGCATTATCTGGCCATGGCTACCCTCGGGCTGGGCATCATCATCAACATTGCCCTGCGCAACGAAGCGGCGTGGACCGGCGGCCCCGACGGCATGCCGGTGCCGGCCATGGGCGTGTTCGGCCTGGAGCTGACTTCCGACAAGCAATGGTACTGGGTGGTTGCCCTGCTCCTCTCGGTCAGCGTTTGGGCCTCCCTGAACCTGATCGACTCTCCCTTCGGTCGCGCCCTGCGAGCCCTGCACGGTTCCGAAGTGGCATCGCAGGTGGTCGGCGTCGATGTCGTGCGCTACAAGGTTGCCATCTTTGTCCTGTCGGCGGTGTTTGCCAGCCTGATGGGCAGCGTCACCGCCCACTATGTCGGCTTTGTCACTCCGAATTTTGCCGATTTTTTCCATTCCATCGAACTGGTGACCATGGTGGTGATCGGAGGTATGGCTTCGGTTTACGGTTCGCTGGTCGGCGCCGTGCTTCTCACCGCCCTGCCCCAGGCCCTGGCGACCTTTGAGGGCTGGGAAACCGTGGCCTTCGGCGCCATTCTCATGCTCAGCATGA
>CAZHVZ010000012.1:0-27549 GCA_964536245.1 uncultured Rhodocyclaceae bacterium | reverse complement strand
CCGTGCTGAAGGAAGTCGCCTCCTCCACCCTCGGCCAAAGCGTCGCCACCGAAATCGACCGGATCGAGCGTTATGTGAACCTGGCCGACACCCTGGCCGGCGGGCTGGGTCCCGTGCTGCCCAAGGGCCTGGTGCCCACTCTGGCAGCCCGATTCGGGAAGGAGGGCTGAGATGGCATTGCTCGACGTCGCTAATCTTTCCATTCACTTCGGCGGTGTCAAGGCCGTCCAGAATGTGAGTTTCTCCATCGATTCAGGCATTGTCTATTCGGTGATCGGCCCGAATGGCGCCGGCAAGACGACCCTGTTCAATCTGATTACCGGGGTGTACAAACCCACCGCCGGCGAAATCCGGCTGGATGGTGAATCCATCGCCGGCAAGTCGCCCAATGAACTGGCGGCACGGGGAGTGGCCCGCACCTTCCAGAACCTGCAAATCTGCATGAACATGAGTGCCATCGAAAATGTCATGGTGGGTGCTCACTTGCGGCTGGATCGAAACCTGCTCAAGGCAGCCCTGCGTTTTCCCGCCCTCAAGCGGGGGGATGCCGTACTGCGTGAGGAGGCGGCGGAACTGATGCGCTTCGTCGGCCTGGCGAGCTATGTGGAAGCCCGCGCCGACTGCATGCCCTATGGCGCTTTGAAACGCCTGGAAATTGCCCGCGCCCTGGCGCTAAAGCCGCGCCTCATCTTTCTCGACGAACCTGCCGCCGGCCTCAATCCCAAGGAGACCCTGGAGGTCGATCAGCTGGTGCGCAAGGTGGCCGATTCCGGGGTCACCGTGGTGTTGGTGGAGCACGACATGAAAATGGTGATGAATCTCTCGGATCGTATCCTGGTGCTCGATTACGGCAAGAAACTGACCGAAGGGACCGGTCAAGAAGTTCGCCGCAACCCCGATGTGATCGCCGCCTATCTCGGCGCCCACGCTTAAGGAGAACGGCATGGAAGCCCTGCGCATCATCAGTGAAGAACATCGCAACCTGTGGCGCATTGCCACCACCATCGACCTCGTGGCGGACGAGATGGAAGCCGGCAGCCCGGTGGATCCCCGCTTCTTTTCGGCCATTTTCGATTACATCGAAGAGTTCATCGACCGCTCCCATCATCCCAAGGAGGACGATTTCCTGTTCCGCATTCTGCGCCAGCGCAGCGAAGCGGCGGCGGCGATTCTCGACCGTTTGCAGGCCGAGCATAAAAACGGTCCGGAAAATCTCAAGGGTCTGCGCTCCCAACTCGCCGCTGCGGCGACCGGGACGCTGGGCAATCCGCAATTCGCTGCCGTCCTGCGCACCTACACACAGGGACTGAAGGGGCACATCCGGGCGGAAGAAAAAGATGTCATGCCCCTCGCCAAGGAAGCGCTGACCGCCGACGACTGGCAGGAAATCGACCGCGCTTTTCTTGATAACGACGATCCTCTCTTCGGGGAAAAGGCCAAGGCCGAATTCCGCGAACTCTTTCATCGCATCGCCAGTCTGGCCCCGGAGTCGATCGGGCTTGGCGCCCATTCGGCAGGCGCGCTGCAAGCCGGGGCCGCTGCCGCAGGCGACGAGGTGCTGCTCACGGTGCGCGAAGTGGAAAGCTCCTACGGACGGATCAAGGCGCTGAAAGGCGTTAGCCTGGAAGTCCGCCGGGGTGAACTGGTCGCCCTGGTGGGGGCCAACGGCGCCGGCAAGACGACCTTTCTGCGTACCCTGTCGGGCATCCAGCCGATGGGGGCGGGGAGCATCCATTTTGACGGGGAAGACATTTCCCGGCTGCGCTCCGATCTGCGGATGCGTCGGGGCATATGCCAGAGCCCGGAAGGGCGTCAGGTCTTCGGTCCCCTCTCCATTGAGGACAACCTTCGTCTCGGCGCCTACAGCCAACCCAAGGGACAGGCAGCGGGCGACATGGAAAAGGTTTTTGCCATGTTCCCCATTCTCAAGGAAAAACGCGCCCTGCCCGCCGGCACCCTGTCCGGCGGCCAGCAGCAGATGCTGGCCATCGGCCGGGCGCTGATGGGGCGCCCCAAGCTGCTCCTGCTTGATGAGCCGTCCATGGGTCTGGCTCCCCTGCTGGTGGAAGAAGTATTCAATGTGATCAAGACCCTCAAGACCCAGGGCATGACCATTCTGCTCGTCGAACAGAATGCCTTCGCTGCCCTGGCCATTGCCGACCGCGCCTATGTCCTGGAAACCGGCAGCGTCACCCTGACCGGAACGGGGCCGGAATTGATCAGTAACGAACAGGTGCGCGCTGCGTACCTGGGAATGTAAATTTAACGACAGGAGTTCCCATGAGCAAACAATTCGCATCGGTTGCCGACCTCGAGGTCAAGAAAACGACTTTTGCCCAGTTGTCCGAGCATTGCTGGGCCTATACCGCTGAAGGCGACCCCAACACTGGCGTCATCATCGGTGAGGATGCGGTACTCATTTGCGACGCCCTGGCCACGCCGGTCATGGCACAAAATCTGATTGCCGAAATCCGCAAGGTGACGGACAAGCCGATCAAGTATGTGGTGCTTTCCCACTACCATGCCGTGCGGGTGCTCGGCGCTTCCGGCTACCGGGCGGAAGGCATGCAGGAAATCATCGCCAGTCAGGGCACCTATGAAATGATCGTCGAACGCGGTGCCCAGGACATGCAATCGGAATACGAGCGTTTTCCCCGCCTCTTCCAGAATTTTGACTCCATCCCCGGACTGACCTGGCCAAGCCTGGTTTTTCAGGACAGCATGACCCTCTGGATGGGCCGGCTGGAAGTCAAGATCATGCACGTCGGACCCGGTCACACCAAGGGCGACACCATTGTCTGGGTTCCCTCGGAAAAAGTGCTGTTCTCCGGTGATCTGGTGGAAGCCGATGCCGCCTGCTACACCGGCGACGCCCAGCTTGAAGAATGGCCGGCGACCCTGGATGCCCTCCTCGCCCTCAAACCGGAAAAAGTCGTACCCGGTCGCGGTCCGGCTCTCGATACGCCGGAAAAGGTCGCCTCCGGCCTGGCCTATACCCGCGACTTCGTCACCACCCTGCTCTCCTCGGCCAGGGAGGCCGTGGCACAGGGGATGAATCTCAACCAGGCGATGGCCCATACGCGCAAGGCCATGGATCCCAAGTTCGGCCAGGTTTTCATTTACGAGCACTGCCTTCCCTTCGATGTCACCCGTGCCGTCGATGAGGCCAGCGGGATCAAGCATCCGCGCATCTGGACAGCGGAGCGGGACAAGGAAATGTGGCACGCCTTGCAGCAGTCAGCAGCCTGAGGCGAGTTGAACGGATAACAAAAGGAGACAGCAATGTTGAGTACCTATCAGTACCCGAAATACGAGTATGTCCAGCCGCCGGAACAAAAGAGCGGTGAAAGCAGGCGTTACCCGGTGGTGGTGGTCGGCGCCGGCCCGGTCGGTCTGGCGGCGGCGATTGATCTCGCCCAGTCCGGCGTGCCGGTGGTGGTTCTCGACGATGATGACAGCGTTTCCGTCGGTTCGCGGGGCGTTTGCTATGCCAAACGGGCGCTCGAGGTGCTCGATCGCCTGGGCGTCGGCGACGACTGCATCAACAAGGGCGTGAGCTGGAACGTTGGCCGCACGTTTTTCCGCGAGGAGGAGGTGTACAACTTCAACCTGCTGCCCCAGCCGGACCACAAGCGTCCCGGAATGATCAACTTGCAGCAGTACTATCTGGAAGAGTACGAAATCAGGCGGGCGCAGCAATTGCCCAACCTTGACCTGCGCTTCAAGAACCGCGTGGTATCGGTCAATCCCGACGGCAAGGGGGCCACCCTGCAAGTGGAAACTCCGGATGGCATCTACAGTCTGGAAACCGACTGGCTGATCGTGGCCGACGGAGCAAGAAGCAGCATCCGCAAAATGATGAACCTGGAAATCGAGGGCAGCGTGTATACCTTCCAGTGCCGCCGCATGAACGACTTCCGCCATGGCCGGGTGCTTTTTGTCGGCGACGTGGCCCATCAGGTTTCTCCTTTCGGTGCCCGGGGCGCCAATTCTGGCATTCAGGATACCGACAACCTGTGCTGGAAGCTCAAGTTGGTGATGGACGGCAAGGCACCGCAAAGCCTGCTCGACACCTACTCGGAAGAGCGGGTCTATGCGGCCGACGAGAACCTCATGAACTCGACGCGTTCCACCGATTTCATCACTCCCAAGAGCAAGACTTCCCTGACCTTCCGCAATGCCGTGCTGATCCTCGCCCGGGACCACGCCTTTGCCCGTGCCCTGGTCAATTCCGGTCGCCTGTCGGTGCCGGCCTTCCTGACGAAATCCCGCCTGAATACGCCGGATACCGCCAGTTTCACCGGCGAAATGCTGCCCGGCGCGCCGATGGATGACGCTCCGGTGCGGGAAAACGGCGACAGCGCCTGGTTGCTGGACAAGATCGGCAACCGCTTTCAGGCCCTGCTCTACGTCAATGATCCGGCGGCGCTCGATGACGCCACGGCCAAGGCTCTCCGGGCGCTGGCCGAGGCTCCCGTTCCCATCGAGGCGCTGCTCGTTTCGCCCAGCGCCGCAGCAGCTCCGGAAGGCTTGCGGGTGCTGGAAGACTACGCCGGCCGTTTTGCCGAGCGCTACGATGCCCAGCCCGGCACCATCTATCTCCTGCGTCCCGACCAGCATGTGGCTGCCCGCTGGCGTGCCTTCGAGGCGGCCCGCATCACGGCTGCCCTGGCCCGCGCCACCTGTAACCATCCATAAGGAGAGATTCCATGTCGCTCAACCTGAAACCCAATTTCTTCGAACCCGGCAAACGCTATTTTCGCGCCTTTTCTCCCGGCGACGATTTCTACGAATCCCTGATCGAAACTCATCGCGACCTGTCCGACGAACAGAGCGCCCTGGTCAATGCCAAGCTGGTGCTTCTCCTGGCCAACCATGTGGGAGACCTGAATATCGTCCGCGAGGCGATGAAACTCGCCCGTTCCGGCGTTTGAGAGGACTTCCCGCCGTGTTCAGCGGGAGATTTCTTCGTGCTCGGCTACGTAGCGGAACAGGAAATTCCGGAAGCTCTCGGCCGCAGGCGAGAGCGAGCGGCCGTTGCGGGTGAAGACGTAGAAACGCCGGGTCACTTCCGGTTCCCGCAAGGGGCGCATTTCCAGCTTATAGAGCCGGACCAGGGATGCGGCATAGGGAATGCAGGCGGTCACCCCCAGGCCGGAACTGACCATGGAGAGGGCTGTGGACATGAAAGCCACTTCATTGGTCGGCGCCAGGGTCAGGTCGCGGACGGCATTGCGCAGTTCCAGGGAGAGTCGTTCGGTGAATTGCCCCTGCAAGGAAATGAAGGGGTAGTCCACAATGTCGGCCCAGCGGATTTCCGGCAGTTTTTGCAGCGGGTGTCCGGGCGGGAATACCGCCATGAAGGGGAGCTCGAACAGGGTGGTGGCAGCGATGTCGGAATTGGGGTCGCGCTCCGGGCCGATGCCGAAATCCACCTCACCGGAAAATACCCGGGACATGACACTTTCCACCACGCAATCGACCAGACGGATACGGACTTCCGGATGCTCCCGGTGGTAGGCGGCGATCACTTCCGGAACCAGGGTGGAGGCCATCAGTTGCGGAGCGGCAATGCGGACCAGGCCGGTTTTCAATGCCTTGAGATTGCTCACTTCATCGAGGACGCCGTCCAGATCGTGGATGATCTTGTCCACCAGCGGGTAAAGCTTGCGGCCAACCTCCGACAAATGGATTTTGCGCGTGCTGCGGTCAATCACCTTCAGACCGAGAGCCTGCTCCAGTTCCTTGATCAGGCCACTGAGGGCAGACTGGGTGACAAAGAGGCTTTCCGCCGCCAGAGTGAAGCTGCCGGTGCGGGCAACCGCGACAAAGGCGCGCAATTGCCGAAGGGTGACATTCATCGGATAAACCTATAAAAGCATATGAAAATACCGTTTGTATGATAGATCAACTTGCTCTTAAATGGAGCCATCCACTCCTCTTCCAGCGGACAAAAGGGAGTTGATCAGACCATCGGGCTGCGGCAGGCAGCCCTCACCAGCCGGAGACAAACATGCAGATCAAGAAGATTCATCACGTGGCCTACCGTTGCAAGGATGCCAAGGAAACCGTTGAGTGGTACGGCAAGTACCTGAACATGGACTTTGTCCTGGCCATTGCGGAAAACGAGGTGCCGTCCACCAAGGAACCGGACCCCTACATGCACATCTTCCTCGATGCCGGCGCCGGCAATATCCTTGCTTTCTTCGAGCTGCCGACCAAGCCGCCCATGGGACGTGACCCCAACACTCCGGCATGGACCCAGCATCTGGCCTTCGAGGTGGCGTCCGTGGATGATCTGATGGCGACCAAGGCGAAACTGGAAGCCGATGGAATCGAGGTGGTCGGGCCGACCGATCACACCATTTTCAAATCCATCTATTTCTATGACCCCAGCGGCCACCGTCTGGAACTGGCGGCCAATACCGGCACGCCTAAAATGGCCAAAATGCTCGACGAGGTGAAGTGGGAAATGCTGGAGGAATGGTCCGCAACCCGCCAGGCCCCCAAGCACGCGGCCTGGATGCACGACGGCAGCTACGCCGGCGAGTAGGAAAAGGAAGCGGCCCGGAGTCCGGGCCTGACTGCCGTTCAAACTTGAGGGATCGAGCATGTTCATTCTCCTGACCCGCTGGGTGACGCGAGCCCTGGAAACCGTCATCGTCGTCAGCCTGGCGATCATGGCCCTGCTGGTATTTTCCAATGTGGTCCTGCGTTATGCCTTCGACTCCGGTATTGCCGTTTCTGAAGAACTGGCCCGCATCCTGTTCGTCTGGCTCATTTTCCTGGGCGCCATTCTGGCTTCCCGGCAACATGCCCACATCGGCTTCGACACCCTGGTCAAGATGCTGCCGACGCGGTGGAAAAAGCGGGTCATTGTCCTGAGCGGCAGCCTGATGCTGGGCGCCAGCGCCATTTTCATCCTGGGGGGCTGGCGGCAGACGCTCATCAATCTCGACAACAGTTATCCGGTACTGGGGATTTCCTACGCCTGGCTGTACGGGGTGGCCATCGTTTTCGGCATTGGCATGGCGATCAGCATTCTCTTCAATATCTGGGATGCCCTGACCCGGAAGCATAGCGACGAAGAACTGATCCTCACCAAAAACCTGGCCGACCGGATCGAAGACGGTATCGAGCAGGTGGTGGTGAAAGACCGTCAGGAGCGCCAGTCATGAGCGCCCTGATCTTTCTCGGCATTCTCCTCGGCATGATCGCTATCGGCATGCCCATTGCCTTTGCCCTGCTATTTGCCGGGATCGGCATCATGCTCCAGCTTGACCAGTTCGATGCCCAGATCGTCGTTCAGAACGCCATCGGCGGCGCAGACAATTTTGTCCTGATGGCCGTTCCCTTCTTCATTCTCGCCGGTGAATTCATGAATGCCGGCGGCCTGTCGAAGCGCATCGTTGACCTGGCCAGCGCCTTTGTCGGCCATTTGCGCGGCGGACTCGGTTACGTCGCCATTTTTGCCGCCGTGCTGCTGGCCAGTCTTTCCGGTTCTGCCGTGGCGGATACGGCAGCCCTGGCGGCCATTCTCGTACCCATGATGCGCCAGGCCGGCTATGACCCGGCCCGGGCCTGCGGCCTGATGGCTGCCGGCGGCATCATCGCTCCGGTCATTCCGCCTTCCATAGGCTTTCTGCTTTTCGGCGTGGTGGCCAATATTTCCATCACCCGCCTCTTTCTCGCCGGTATTGTTCCCGGCGTGCTCATGGGCGTCTCCCTGATCATCGCCTGGTGGCTGGTGTCCCGCAAGGCGGACACCGCCCTCGGCGAGCGCAAGAGCCTGACGGAGCGGCTGGGCATTCTCGGCAAGGGTTTCTGGGCATTGATGCTGCCGGTGATCATCATTGGCGGACTCAAGTTCGGTATCTTCACCCCGACCGAAGCCGCCGTGGTGGCGGCCATGTACGCCCTGTTCGTCGGTCTGGTGGTGTACCGGGAGCTGACCTGGAGCACCATTTATCACTGCCTGCTGGTGTCTGCCCGGACCACGGCGGTGGTTCTCATTCTGGCTTCCCTGGCCATGGTCGCTTCCTACATGATCACCATCGCCGATATTCCCGGTCAGGTCGGGCAGTGGATGGAGGTCTTTGCCGGCAATCAGATTCTCCTGGTCGCCGCCATGATGGTGGCGGTCTTTCTGGCCGGAATGGTCCTCGACTTTATCCCCATCGTCCTCATCTTTACCCCGGTGTTCCTGCCCATCGCCCAGGCTGCCGGGGTCGATCCGGTCTATCTCGGCGTGGTGTTCATCATGAATTGCTCCATCGGCATGATTACGCCTCCCGTCGGAGTGGTGCTCAATGTGGTCAGTTCCATTGGCAAAATATCCATTGCCGAGGCGACACGGGGGGTTATCCCTTTCCTGGTTGCCGAAGCAGCGGTATTGATTCTCCTCATCCTTTTCCCCGCCCTGGTCACTGTTCCGGCCGGCTGGTGGCGTTAGTCGTCATGTGCATTGGCAGCAGATATTTCAATTACCAGGAGACCAGAACCATGCAATCCAATTTGTCGCAAAAGCTGTTGGGCTTCCTCGTTGTGGCACTGTTTTCCGGTTCTGCCCTGGCCGAGATCAATGCCAAATTTGCCGTTACCCTGCCGGAAAAATCCCACCAGGGCATGGGCGTCAGCAAATTTGTCGAACTGGTGGATAAAAAGAGCAGCGGCAACATCAAGATCAAGCCCTTTTTCAACGGCGCCCTGGGCAATGATGTGCAGGTGACTTCGGCGCTACAGGGAGGCACTGTCGAATTCGTGGTGCCGCAAACGACGACCCTGACCGGAATGATCAAGGAAATGGAAATCCTCGACTACCCCTTCCTCTTCACCAATGAAAAGGAAGCGGAAGCGATTCTTGACGGACCCATCGGCAAGCGTCTTCTCGACAAGCTTCCGGAAAAAGGACTGATCGGGCTGGCCTACTGGGAAAACGGCTTTTTCAATGCCACCAACAGCAAGCGGCCCATTGTCCGGGCGGAGGATTTTCAGGGGCTGAAATTCCGTGCCGTGCAGGCCAAAATCTCCCAGGAATCCCTCAAGGCACTGGGCGCCAATCCGGTTCCCCTGGCCGTGCCCGAGCTGTACACCGCGCTTGAGACCAAGACGGTTGATGGCCAGGGTACCCCGACAGCGGTGATTGCTGCCCTCAAACTGGGAGAGGTCCAGAAATACCTGTCCATCACCAAACATGCCTATGGCGCTTTCCTGCCCCTGGTTTCCAGGAAATTCTGGGACAAGCTCTCGGAAGCCGACCGCAAGATTCTGCAGGAGGCCGCTGTCGAGGCTCGCACCTATCAGCGCCAGGTGGCCCGCGATCAGGCCAGATCGGCCCAGGCTGATCTGGCGGCCAAGGGCCTGACGGTCAATGAAGTGTCGCCGGCGGAAATCGCCCGTATGCGCGACAAGGTCAGGCCGGTCTGGGATATGTTCGCCAAGGACGTGGGACCGGAAACGATCAGGGACGTTTTTGCCGAACTGGAAAAACTGCGCAAATAAGCTTCACCTCCATCAACCTAGAGAAAACAAATCCAATGAAACTAGCTACTTTGAAGCAGGGCGGCCGGGACGGCACCCTGGTCGTGGTCAGCCGGGACCTGACTCTCTGCCAGCCGGTGCCGGCCCTGGCCCGCAGCCTGCAAGCCGCACTCGACGACTGGGAGCAGATTGCCCCCGGCTTGGCCGAGGTCTACGATGCCCTCAACCATGGCGGCACCCGCCATGCCCAGCCTTTCGACCCGGCCCGGTGCCATTCGCCCCTGCCCCGCGCCTATCAATGGGCCGACGGTTCGGCCTACGTCAATCATGTGGAGCTGGTTCGCCGTGCCCGGGGGGCCGAGCTGCCGGAATCCTTCTGGACTGATCCGCTCATGTATCAGGGCGGTTCCGACAGTTTTGTCGGGCCGTGTGACCCCATTCATGCCTTGTCCGAAGACTGGGGGATCGATCTCGAGGCCGAAGTGGCGGTCATCACCGGAGATGTCAGGATGGGCGCCAGCCCGGCGGAGTGCGCCTCGGCCATTCGCCTGCTCATGCTGGTCAATGACGTTTCCCTGCGCAACCTGATTCCGGGGGAGCTGGCCAAGGGCTTCGGGTTTTTCCAGTCCAAGCCGGCCAGTGCCTTTTCGCCGGTGGCCGTGACCCCCGATGAACTCGGCGATGCCTGGCGGGAGGGCAAGGTGCATCGGCCCCTGACCGTGCATCTCAACGGCCAGTTGTTCGGTCAGCCCGATGCCGGCACCGACATGATCTTCAACTTTCCGCAACTGGTGGCCCACGTCAGTAAAACCCGGGAGATGGAGGCCGGCTCGATCATTGGTTCCGGCACCGTGTCGAACAAGCAGGGCAGCCTGAACGGTTCGTCCATTGCCAACGGCGGCGTCGGCTACTGCTGTCTGGCCGAAGTGCGCATGTACGAAACCATTGCCTGCGGCCAGGCGCAAACCGGCTTTCTCAAATTTGGCGACCGGATAAGAATTGAAATGTTCGATGCCCGGGGAGCGAGTATTTTCGGCGCCATAGACCAACGGGTGGAGATGTACCCGGGGTGAGTCCGGCCAGGCAGGCGTCGGCAACGCCCACTTTCGGTCTGGCGGCGTTGCTCACCACCCTGGTAGCGCTCGGGCCGCTGTCCACCGATCTCTACCTGCCCTCCCTGCCCACCCTGGCCAGGGTTTTTGCCACCGATGCGGCGCGGGTTCAGCTGACCCTCTCGGTCTTTCTGGTCGGCTTCGCCATCGCCCAACTGGCTTACGGCGCCTTGTCCGACCGCTTTGGCCGGCGCCCGGTGATGCTGGTCGGACTGTCGCTCTATTTTCTCGCCTCGCTCGCCTGCCAGTTCGCCGAAAGCATCGAGGCGCTGATCGCCGCCCGCTTTTTGCAGGCGGTGGGCGCCTGTGCCGGACCGGTACTTGGCCGGGCCATCGTGCGCGACGTATGGGGGCCGCTCGATGCCGTGCGGGTGCTGTCCTACATCAGCGGCGCCATGGCCCTGGCACCCCTGGTGGGGCCGACGCTGGGCGGCGTTCTCACGGGGCTCTTCGGCTGGCAGGCCAACTTTGTCCTGTTGGCCATGTTTTCCGGCGTGCAGGGGGTTGCCGTCTGGCTCTGGCTGCGCGAGAGCAATGCCCATCCGGACCCTTCCGCCACCCGGCCAGCCCGTATCCTGGCCAATTTCCGCCGGCTGCTGGGCGATCGCAACTATGTCGGTTACCTGCTCGCCCTGTCTTTCTCCTACAGCGCCCTGTTTGCCTTCATTTCCGGCTCGTCCTTTGTCCTCATCGGGCGTTTCGGCTTGTCGCCGGAGGTTTTCGGGCTGTGTTTCGGGCTGGTGGTCGCCGGCTATATCACCGGTACCCTGTTCTCCGGCAGGCTGGTCACCCGCCTCGGCGGCGACCGCCTGTTAAGTCTCGGGGGCGGGCTCGGCGCGGGAGCCGGAGTGACCATGGCCGGCCTCGATCTGGCCGGCGTGCATCATCTGGCTGCCGTGCTGGGGCCGATGTGTTTTGCCACCATGGCGGTGGGCATGGTCATGCCGAATGCCGTCGGGCGGGCTTTGGCCCCCTATCCGGAAATGGCCGGTGCCGCATCCTCCCTCATGGGATTCGCCCAGATGAGCATCGCCGCCGGGGTGGGAATTATCGTCGGTCATGGTGTCGAAGCTTCGCCAAGTGTCCTCCCGATGACAGTTGCCCTGTGTGGAATGCTGGTACCTTTCTTCCATCTTGTTTTCGTCCGCCAGAAAGAAACCTGAGCGGCACGGAGTTGCCATGTTGACCCTCTATACCTACTTTCGAAGCTCTGCCGCCTATCGCGTTCGTCTCGCCCTCAATCTCAAGGGCTTGCCCTATACCGCCGTACCCGTCCATCTGCTGCGCGATGGCGGGCAGCAGAACCATGCCGGCTATCGGCAAAAGAGTCCCCTTGGAACGGTGCCGACACTGGATACCGGCGAGCACGTGCTGACCCAGTCCCTGGCCATTATTGAATATCTCGAGGAAAGCACACCGCTGCCTCCCCTGCTGCCGGCGGATGCCGCCGGCCGGGCCAGGGTGCGTGCCGTGGCGCAGACCATCGCCTGCGATATTCACCCGGTGAACAACCTGCGTATCCTCAATTACCTGAAAAAAGAGTTCGGCATTACCGAGCAGCAGAAAGACGCCTGGTATCGCCACTGGGTGAATGCGGGCCTGGGCGCGGTGGAGAAACTGCTCGCCGAGGATTCCCGCAGCGGCCCTTTTTGTCATGGCGACCAGCCCGGACTGGCCGATTGCTGCCTGATCCCGCAGGTATTTAACGCCCGCCGCTTCAACTGTCCCCTTGACGACAAGCCGGTGATCCGGCGTATCGTGGCGGCCTGTGAAGAACTGGATGCATTCAAGAAAGCCGCGCCGGAAAACCAGCCCGACGCCGAATAATTTAAAGGAGAACAGCCGATGACCTATGCCGTGGACAGCACCCCTCTCTGGAAGCCTAACCCGGACACCGTGGGCGACACCCGCATGGCCATGTTCATGCAGGCCCATGGTTTCGGCAGTTATGACGATCTCTGGCAGTGGTCGGTGGACCAACCCACGGAATTCTGGCCCAGGCTGTGGGACTTTTGCTCTGCGGTGGGAGAGCGCGGCCAGACGGTACTCGCCGACGGGGAACGGATGCCCGGCGCCCGCTGGTTTCCGGAGGCCAGCCTGAACTATGCGGAAAACCTGCTCAAATGCCGGGATGATGGCGAAGCGCTGGTTTTCTGGGGCGAGGACAAGGTCAAGCGGCGGATGAGCCGGGCCGAACTGTATGCCGATGTTTCCCGTTGTATCGGCGTTCTCAAGGCGGCAGGCGTGGTGGAAGGAGACCGGGTAGCCGGCTATCTGCCCAATCTGCCGGAAACCCTGGTGGCCATGCTGGCGACGGCCTCGCTGGGCGCCATCTGGTCGTCAGCGTCGCCGGATTTCGGCGTGCAGGGCGTACTCGACCGTTTTGGCCAGATCGAACCGAAGTTGCTGATCTGCGTCGATGCCTACTGGTACAACGGCAAGGTGGTGGATTGCCTGGAGAAAAACCGCGAAGTGGTGGCCAGGATGCCCAGCCTGCGCCAGGTGGTGGTTGTGCCTTACCTTGAAGCAAGCCCGGATATTTCCGGGATAGACCGGGCCATGACCTGGCCGGCGGCCCTGGACGGGCAGCCGGTCGGAGAGATTGTCTTTAACCGGGTAGGTTTTGCCCACCCGCTCTACATCATGTTCTCCTCGGGCACCACCGGTGTGCCGAAGTGCATTGTTCATTGCCATGGTGGCGTCCTTCTCCAGCATTTGAAGGAACACCAGCTGCACAGCGATGTACGCCCCGGTGACCGGCTTTTCTATTTCACTACCTGCGGCTGGATGATGTGGAACTGGCTGGTATCCGGACTGGCGGCCGGGGCCACCCTGCTGCTTTACGACGGCAGCCCCTTTGCAGCCAGGGGAAAGGTGCTGTTCGACTATGCCGAAGCCGAAGGAATGACCCATTTCGGTACTTCAGCCAAATACATCGACGCTGCCGCCAAGCTCGGCCTGACTCCGGGCAAGACCCACCAGCTGGGCGCCTTGCGCGCCATGTTTTCCACCGGCAGCCCCCTCTCTCCGGAAGGGTTCGACTGGGTGTATCGGGAAATCAAGCAGGACATCCTGCTCGCCTCGATTTCCGGCGGCACCGACATCGTTTCCTGTTTTGTCCTCGGCAACCCGGTGCTGCCGGTCTATCGCGGCGAAATCCAGTGCCGGGGGCTGGGCATGGCGGTGGACGTGTTCAACGATGCGGGTCAGCCGGTGCGCAGCGAAAAGGGCGAGCTCGTATGCCGCCGCCCCTTCCCGGTCATGCCGGTCGGATTCTGGAATGACGCCGATGGCGCCAAATACCGGGCGGCCTATTTCGAACGCTTTGACAACATCTGGTGCCATGGGGACTTTTCCGAGTTGACCTGCCACGGCGGCATGATCATTTACGGCCGCTCCGATGCCACCCTCAATCCCGGCGGCGTGCGCATCGGCACGGCGGAAATCTATCGCCAGGTCGAGCAGTTGCCGGAAATTCTCGAGTCTCTGGTCATCGGCCAGGACTGGCCGCCGGGCAAGAATGACGACGTGCGGGTGGTGCTGTTCGTCAAGTTTCAGGAAGGTCTGGAACTGGATGCGGCATTGGTCGAACGGGTGAAGAAGCAGATCAAGGACAATACCACCCCCCGTCACGTTCCGGCCAAGGTGGTCCAGGTGCTGGATATTCCCCGTACCAAGTCGGGCAAAATTGTTGAGCTGGCGGTACGCAACGTGGTGCATGAGCAGCCGGTGAAAAATGTTGAAGCCCTGGCCAATCCGGAAGCGCTGGAATACTTCCGTGGCCGGGAGGAATTGGCCAGCTAGCCGGCTAGGCGATATTGCCGACAAGGGCGGCGAGGACTTGGGTTACCATGCCGGCAACGGACTGATTGCGGGCGGGTGAGGGAATGAACACAAGGCACTTCGGCTTTACCCTGATGGAGATGATGGCAGTGGTCGCCATCATCTCCATCCTGGCGCTGATAACGATTCCCACCTATCTCGACCGTATCGTCCGGCAGCAGATCGAGGCGGCCTTGCCGCTGGCGGATATTGCCAAAAAGCCGGTGGCCGATTCCTGGGGCCTGCTGATGGCCTTCCCGGCGGACAATGCGGCGGCCGGTCTGCCGGTACCCGACAAGATTGTGAATAACTACGTCAGTTCCCTGATCGTTCAGGATGGGGCGATTCACATGACCTTCGGCAACCGGGCCAACCGGACCATTTTCGGCAAGGTCATCACCCTGCGTCCCGCCGTCGTGGCCGATGCCCCCGTCGTGCCGGTTGCCTGGGTTTGTGGCAATGCCCAGGGGCCGGAAAAGATGGAAGTCAAAGGCGCCAACCTGACGACCATTCCCTTGACCTATCTGCCGATGATCTGCCGCTAGCCGTCCGCTTTGGCATAAGTCTCCGGGAGGTGCGGGGAATCAGCCCCGGCGGGCAGCAAAAGCCGGCAGGCGGCGAAGAATTCTGCGGGCGCGCTGGCCCAGAGCGGAGAACAGCGGGCGCAGGGTCCAGTTCGGTGCGGCGCTTTCCACATAGCGATGGAAGAGGGCGCCGGCGGCAATGCTGGTGGCCCAGGCGAGGACCATGCCGATGGCTCCGCCGAGCGGCGTATCCAGATCCCGGTCAAGGAAAACGGCATTGACCAGCAGGCAGATCGGGAAGTGCACCAGGAACACCGAATAGGAAATCTGGCCGAGAAACGCCAGCGGACGCCATTCCGGCCAGCGCTCGAGGTGGCCGCTGCGGCGACAAAAGCCGAGAGTCAGAGCGACCGCCAGGGCAAGCACGATGCGCAGCCGGAAGTCCACCATCAGGGCAGCGATGACGACGGTGGCCATGACCCCCAGCCAGGAGGCCAGACGCCCCCGGTTGGACGCCCACCAGGCGGCGGCGCCGAGGCCGTAGGAGCCGAAGAAGTAAATGGCCCAGTTGTCCCAGCCGGCGTCCCGGTTGAACCAGAAGAGCGAAACCATGGCCAGTCCTACGACGGCAAGCGGGGTATGGCGCTGCAAACCGGCCTGGCGGGCCGACCACAGGGTGAGGGCCATAAGGGCAAAAAGCTGGAAATCGATGGCGATGTACCACACTCCGGCGGACAGGGCGTCGTAGCCGAGAATACCCTGGAGCAGCAAGGCGTGGGCCAGCCATTGAGCGAGGGTGGGCTTGTCCGGGATGGAATCGTCGATCATCCATTGGCGGGCCACGGCGGCACAGACAATGGCCAGGGTAACGGCGGCCAGATAGGGAATGACCAGTCGCAAATAGCGCTTCCGGATGAGGGGCAGAGGATTGTCGAAGCCGGTCTGTCCGAACGGAGCCAGACCCTTGGCAGCGAGAAAGCCGGCAATGACGAGGAAGACCTGCACCGCAATGCGTCCGTAGTCGTACATCCAGGCGATAAAACCGGGCGCGATTTCCTGTACCGCTTCCGACAGGGGGCCATAGGCCGCCAGATGATGGAGGACGATC
Source organism: uncultured Rhodocyclaceae bacterium (assembly GCA_964536245.1). Taxonomy (GTDB): domain Bacteria; phylum Pseudomonadota; class Gammaproteobacteria; order Burkholderiales; family Rhodocyclaceae; genus CAZHVZ01. Next base: position 11,503 of record CAZHVZ010000012.1, on the reverse strand, counting down.
ATTTGCGATGCCAGGGCCTTGAAGGCGTCGACCAGGGGCATGCGCGACAGGGAGAGAGAACGAAGGCGGCTCATGATGCGGGCGCGATTGTATACGAATTTTGCTGCAATGCAGCAGCATTCATCTCTTTGTTACAAATTGGGTTTTTCAACCAATGCCGTTGCTGCGATGGAGCGGACTGCCGGATCACGATTCGGGAGATTGCGCCGTTTGATAGGCGATCAGCTGCTCAATGTCGGGAATCTGCACATGTTTTCCCCGGACATGAATGAGCCCGGCTTCACTCAATTCACGAAAAATCCGCGACAGGGTTTCCGGCTTGAGGTGCAACAGGGAAGCGATCAGCTGCTTGGTCGCGGGCAATTCAACCTTCAATTTTCCACCGGGATGGACGCTGGCATGTTGCAGCAGGTAGCCGATAACCCGCTCAAGGCCGGAACGCAGCGTGTAGGATTCCATGTCCTGGACCAGATTGTGCTGACGTGCCCCCATGCTGGTCATCAGGCGGCGGGCAAAGCGGTTGTCCCGGTCCAGCAGGTCCACCAGAACGGCTTTGCCGATGAGCAATACTTCGGCATCATCGGTGGCTTCGGCAGAAAAGGGATAGGGGCTGTCCATGGCGATTTCGGTCTCACCAATACTCTGCGGCGCGCTGAAAATACCGAGAGCCTTTTTTCCTCCCTGGGGGGCGGTGACACTCACCACAATGTAGCCGCCAAGCACCAGATACAGAGCTTGCGGCAGATCTCCCTTGCGAAACAGGAGGTCGCCTTTCTGTAGCCGCCGGAGGGTGCTGGCGGCGGCCAGCAAGGCTTGGTCGGATGCCGGCAAGTCCCTGAACAGCGCCTGCCGGGCAAGAGAAGCGGCAATACGGGCGGGATCCGGCCCGGAGGGGGCCGATAGCGCATCCGGGCCGTCCTCCGGGACGGGGCAGGCGATGGTCATGACATTGGCCAGATAATTGCTGCGTAACTGGGCCAGGCGGCTGGCCTGCTGTCGAACGGCGGCCTGGGTCAATTGCGCTGCCCGGTGCCGGGACAGATCCTGCAGGATGGACATCACCACCGGCTGACCGTGCATGACGAATTGCGCCATGTTCAAGCGGGTCCGGATGGCTTCACCGGACTTCGTCAGGTAGGTCATTTCGCATTCGAATTTGCCGGTTATCAGCAGTTCGTTGATGAGCAGGGGAAGGCGAGCTCTTTCGTCCGGGGCGACGATGTTCAGGAGAGGAAGCCGGAGCATGTCATCGGGGCGGTAGCCGAGCAGCTGGCAGGCTGCCGGATTGACCTCCAGGATCAAACCCGGCATCAGGTTCTGTTCCAGGCGGGAGATGATCACGGGCAGGGAGCCGTTGTGAAACAGGGCGCGAAAGCGCTCTTCGCTGGCCGCCAGTTCGGCGGACCGCTCGGCCACCAGTTCCATCATCTGGGTGCTCTTGCTGCGTTGCGCCTGTTCCGTCTCCTGCAACTGGGCGTTACGCCGGGCCATGAAAGCGTAAAGCCTGGACAGCGACTGTTTGGCGGCTTCCTGGGCGGGCGGGGCGAGAGGAGAGGCCGGTGGGGTGGGTTCGGCTAGCGATTGCGGTCGAAGCTGCCTGGCCAGTTCCTGATCTTCGCCCAGCATGTGATAAATGAGCCAGTTGCCTAGAAAATCCATCAGCTGGTGATCGGAGAGGGTCGTGCCATTGGCCACTTCCTCGACCATGGCGTTCACCTGTTTCAGGAATCCGGCATGGGATTCCCGGTGGTGGGTGACATGCTTTTCGGCAATGCCGCCGAGGACCATCAAGGCTTCCTCGGTGCGAAAATGGGTCGCTGCGTAATCAACCAGAAAGCCGAGCAGGGTGCCCATGTCGTCAAGGCTCAAACTGCCGGCGGCGGCCAGTTTTTCGGCAGTCTCGTTGTAGAGGTCCACCAGTCCCCGATGTTGCTGGTCAATGATGTCGATCCCGGTCTTGAGATAGTCATTCCAGGCCAGCGGGGGGAGCTTGGGTTTCATGGCTTGCAAGGGGTCAGGGGACTGGCGATCAGATGGCCGAAAGCAAGAAATCAGACAAAGCGGGCGATAACGGCGCCCGCCTTTTCCGCCGGCAGGTCAAGCCAGACCTTGTGGCCAATGCCCGAAGCGACGGTGACGCCTTCACCCTTGGCATTCTCCATGCGCGTCAGCTGCCACTCGAAATTGCCGGTCGGGTGTACGCATTCCAGGCGGTCACCCACGGCAAAACGGTTCTTGGCGGCGACCGCCATGAGGCCCCGTGCCGGATCGAAATGGGTGGCGTCACCGACATACAGGCTGCGTGCCGATACGGAGTGACCCTGAAGGTAGTTCTGGTATTCGGCATCATGATGGCGCTGGTAGAAACCGTCGGTATAGCCCCGGTTGGCCAGGCCGTCGAGCTCGGCCAGCAGGCGCGGATTGAGGCTGCGTCCGGCACAGGCATCGGCAATGGCCTGGCGGTAGGTCTGGCAGGTGCGGGCGGCGTAGTACGGGCTCTTGGTGCGCCCCTCGATCTTCAGGGAGTCGATGCCCATGTCCACCAGACGCTGCACGTGCTCAATGGCGCGCAGATCCCGTGAGTTCATGATGTAGGTGCCGTGCTCGTCTTCCTCGATGGGCATCAGCTCGCCGGGACGGTCTTTTTCCTCGATGAGATGCACCACCTGCTCGGCACGCACATCGCCGCCGGCTTCGACGGTGCCCGGATGGACCTTGTAATCCCAGCGGCAGGAATTGGTACAGGTGCCCTGGTTGGGGTCGCGGTGGCTGAAATAGCCGGACAGCAGGCAGCGGCCGGAATAGGCGATGCACAGGGCGCCATGGACGAAAACCTCGAGCTCCATGTCCGGGCATTGCTGGCGGATTTCGGCAATTTCATCCAGGGACAGCTCACGGGACAGGATGACCCGGCTGACGCCCATTTTTTTCCAGAACCGGACGGCGGCCCAATTGACCGTGTTGGCCTGCACCGAAAGATGCACCACCTGTTCCGGCCAGGTTTCCCGCACCATGTCGATGAGGCCGGGGTCGGACATGATGAGGGCGTCCGGCCTGAGGGCGATGACCGGCGCCATGTCGTCCAGATAGGTGGCGAGCTTGGCGTTGCGCGGAAAAATATTGCTCACCACGTAGAACTGCTTGCCCTGGGCATGGGCCTCGTTGATACCGGTCGCCAGCACCTCCAGGCTGCCGAATTCGTTGTTGCGCACGCGCAGGGAATAGCGCGGCTGGCCTGCGTAAACGGCATCTGCCCCGAAGGCAAAAGCGGTGCGCATCATGGTCAGGGAACCGGCAGGGGCAAGAAGTTCGGGCGTGGCGGGGGCGATGGCTGGGGGCATAGTAGAATCCGGGAAGACCCCGAATTTTACTCTCTCTATGTCCGAACAAATCCTCATCAACTTTACTCCCCAGGAAACCCGGGTCGCCGTCATGTTGCAGGGCGTTGTCCAGGAGCTGCACATCGAGCGGACGGCCAGTCGCGGACTGGTCGGCAACGTTTATCTCGGGCGTATCTGCCGCATTCTGCCGGGTATGCAATCGGCCTTTGTCGATGTCGGTCTGGAGCGCACCGCTTTCCTGCATGTGGCGGACATCTGGCAGGCCCGCGAGCAGGCGGCCGACAAGCCCATCGAACATTTGCTCTCGGAAGGTCAGAGCCTGCTCGTGCAGGTTATCAAGGATCCCATCGGCACCAAGGGCGCACGGCTATCCACCCAGGTTTCCATCGCCGGACGGATGCTGGTTTACCTCCCCCAGGAAAAACATATCGGCATTTCCCAGCGCATCGAAGCCGAAGCGGAACGGGAGGCGCTGCGCGAGCGCATCACTCGCCTGGTGCCGGAAGACGAGCCGGGCGGATTCATCGTCCGCACCTCGGCGGAAATCGCCAGTGACGCCGAGTTCGCCACCGACATCGCCTACCTGCGCAAAATATGGAGCGATTTGCGCGACAAGGCGCGGGTTTCCGGTCCGCCGACCCTGCTTTACCAGGAACTGTCCCTGGGGCAGCGGGTGTTGCGGGATTTCGTCAATCCGGAAATCACCCGTATCGTTATCGACTCCCGGGAAAACTTCCAGAAACTGGAGGCCTTTGCCGAGGAATACACGCCGGCCGTGCTCGAGCTGCTGGATCACTACACCGGGGAGCGTCCGCTTTTTGATCTGCACGGCGTCGAGGAGGAAATCCAGAAAGCCCTGGCCCGGCGGGTCGATCTCAAGTCCGGCGGCTACCTGATTATCGATCAGACGGAAGCGATGACCACGGTGGACGTCAATACCGGCGGTTTTGTCGGGGTGCGCAATTTTGATGACACCATTTTCAAGACCAATCTCGAGGCGGCGCAAACCATCGCCCGCCAGCTGCGCTTGCGCAACCTGGGGGGCATCATCATTGTGGACTTCATCGACATGGAGAATGAAGAACACAAAAAAGCGGTACTGGCCGAGTTCAACAAGGCCCTGGCTCGCGACCATACCCGTCTGACGGTCAACGGCTTTACCCAGCTCGGGTTGGTGGAAATGACCCGCAAGCGGACGCGGGAATCCCTGGCGCACGTGCTGTGCGAACCTTGCCCCACCTGTGGCGGACGCGGCGAGGTGAAAACTGCCCGCACCGTGTCCTATGAAATCCTCCGCGAACTGCTGCGCGAGGCCCGCCAGTTCAATGCCCGGGAATACCGGGTGATTGCCGCGCCGGATGTGGTCGACCTCTTTCTTGATGAAGAGTCCCAGGCCCTGGCCATGCTTTCCGACTTTATCGAAAAGGCCATATCGCTCCAGGCCGAACCCAGTTATTCACCGGAACAGTACGATATAGTGCTCATGTAAGCCCCTGTTCACCAAGGAGATCAACATGCCGCAAGACCCCGAGTTCGACAGCCTGCTTCCCGCCCAGACCTTCAACCGCCGCAATTTTCTGGTGACCAGCCTGGGCGCCGGATTTGCCTTGGCGGTGCAGCCGGTGATGGCGCAAACCGCCATCACTACCGACGATAACGGCCTGCTGGCCGGGGAAATCAAGGTGCCGGTCAAGGATGGCGAGATGGTCGCCTACCGTGCCGTTGCCAGCGGCGCCAGCCAGCCGCCGGTGGTGCTGGTGGTTTCCGAGATTTTCGGGGTGCATGAGTACATCAAGGATACCTGCCGCCGGCTGGCCAAGCTGGGCTACTGTGCCATTGCACCGGAGCTGTTCGCCCGCCAGGGGGATCCCCGCCAATACAGCAGCATTCCGGAGCTGATGGCCAATATCACCAGCAAGACGCCGGACGCCCAGGTCATGGCCGACCTCGACGCCACCGTGGCGTGGGCTGCCGGCAAGGGCGCCGACACCAGCCGCCTGGCGATCACCGGCTTTTGCTGGGGCGGACGGATTACCTGGCTGTACAGCACCCACAATCCCCAGGTCAAGGCCGGGGTGGCCTGGTATGGCCGCCTGGTGGGTCCGGCCAATGCGGTGACTCCCAGACATCCGACGGAACTGGCCGGTCAGCTCAAGGCACCGGTCCTCGGCCTCTACGGCGGTCAGGATGCGGGGATTCCGCTGGAAACGGTGGACAAGATGAAAGCGGCGCTGGCCGCTGCTGACAATGCTGCCGCCAAGGCGTCGGAAATCCACGTCTATGCCAATGCGCCCCATGCCTTTCATGCCGACTACCGGCCTTCCTACCGCAAGGAGGAGGCGGAAGATGGCTGGAAACGCCTGCTTGAGTGGCTGAAAAAGAACGGGGTTCAGGCTTAAAGCTGGAAGCCGTAACGCTTGAGCAGTTCGCCGGTTTCGCATACCGGCAGTCCCATGACGCCGCTGTAGCTGCCGGCCAGGTGGGCGACAAACAGGCCGGCGCGGCCCTGGATGCCATAAGCGCCGGCCTTGTCCAGGGGTTCGCCGCTCAGCACGTAGCGGCGGATTTCCTCGTCTTCCAGGGCGCGGAAGCGGACTTCGCTGACGTTGAGCAGGTAGTCTGTCCGGCCTTCAAAGTTCACCGCCACGCCGGTCAGCACCCGGTGCGTCCGGCCGGACAGGCGGCGCAGAATGGCCGCCGCATCGGCTTCGTTCACCGGTTTGCCAATGATCTGTCCGTCAAATTCCAGGGTGGTGTCCGCCGACAGCACCGGTTGTGCCACCAGGTGCCGCCAGCCGATGATGCGCCCGCCATGCTCGGCCTTGGCGCGGGCCACCCGCTCGACGTAGGCGGTGGCGGATTCTCCGGCGGTGGGCGACTCGTCGGTTTCCTGATCGGCGCGCTCGCCGGTACGGAAAATGATGGTGTCAAAGGCAACGCCGATCTGGGTCAGCAATTCGCGCCGACGGGGGCTGCGGGAGGCAAGGTGGATGCGCATGGGCTCAGCCTTCGCGGTGATAGGGGTGGTTCTTGAGGACACTGACCGCCCGGTAGAGCTGTTCGCAGAGCAGCAGGCGGGCCAGTCCGTGGGGCAGGGTCAGGCTGGACAGGCGGATGCGGTCAGCGGCCTGCTGCTTGAGGCTTTCGTCCAGGCCGTCGGCGCCGCCGATCAGCAGGGCGGCCTCGCGACCATCCTTCATCCAGGTTTCCAGGCGGCGGTCGAGGGGCAGGGTGGTGAGATCGTCGCCCCGCTCGTCGAGGACAATGATGCGGCAGCTGTTCGGCAGGGCATCGCAGATGCGGGATTTTTCGGCGGCCAGGAGTTGTTCGCGATTTTTGGAACCCCTCGGCTCGGGTTTGATTTCAACCAGGCTGGTGGCCAGTTCGCGGGGCATGCGCTTGAGGTATTCCGCGCAGCCGTCATTGACCCAGCCCGGTTGCCGGTGGCCGACCGCGACCACCGCCAGTTTCATTCGGGCTGCGCCGTGTGGCTCGCTTCAACCGCTTTCTTGCGCTGGCCGGGAGTGACCTGCCAGAGTTCTTCCAGGTTGTAGTAGCGGCGCACATTGGGCTGCATGACATGGACTACGATATCGCCGATATCCACCAGCACCCATTCGCCGCCCTCTTCGCCTTCCACCGAAATGACTTCACCGCCGGCTTCCTTCACCTTTTCCTGGACACTGCTGGCGAGGGCGCGCACCTGCCGGTTGGAATCGCCGGAAGCGATGACGATGCGGTCAAACAAGGAGGTCAGTTTGGTGGTGTTGATGACTTCGATCTCTTTTCCCTTGATGTCTTCAAGGGCGGAGACGACGATTTTTTGCAGTTTTCGGATGTCCATCAGGCTGTTCGATAAAGTTGGTGAAGTTCAATATAGTCGATAACCGCCGGCGGCAGCAAATAGCGCGTGCTATTTCCGTTGGCCAGCAATTGGCGGATGAGGGTGGCCGAAATGGCCAACTGGGTCATGGCAAAGGTGCAGATGCCGCCAGCGGGAGCGGCGTGCAGCGCTTGCGGGTTGGCCGCATGGCGGGCGGCAAATTCGTCGGCCAGGGCGGCGGGCAGGCTGGACGGCTTAACGGGAAAACCGGGTCGGTGGGAGACGGCGATATGGGCGAGGGAAAACAGTTCCCGCCAGCGATGCCAGTCCGGCAGACCGGCAAAGGCATCGGCGCCGACCAGCAGAAAAAGCGGTCGGTTGGCCCCGAACTGCTGCCGCAGGCGCTCCAGGGTCGGCACGGTATAGCTTGGCCGGGCGCTGTCCACTTCCCCGGCATCCAGCGCAAAGCGCGGATTGTCGGCGAGAGCCAGGCGGGTCATCGCCAGGCGTTGCCCGGCGGTTACCCGGGGCGGGTCGCGATGGGCCGGTTGGCCAGCCGGAATCCAGTGCACAGCGGCCAGGCCGAGATGCTCGACGGCCTCCTCGGCGAGGCGCAAATGGCCGAAATGGATCGGATCGAAGGTGCCGCCAAAAATCCCCAGCGGTGCGCCTGTGGAGACTTCAGGCACTGGCGGTAAACCCGAAGACATCACGGTAGCTGACGTAGAAGCTGGCAAAAACAACCGGCGCAACCACCAGGGTCATGGGAACGGTCAGCAATACCGTCAGAAAATTCTGGGCCTGCGGAAAGGCAATAATCAGCAGGCCGAGGAGCAGGGCCGGGGCAATGGCCGCGACCAGCAGCAAGCCGGCGCTATAGACAAAAAAGGCGCGCCAGTTGATCCAGCAGGCCACGAAGCTGAAAAACAGGGCCTTGAAAGCCGGCAGCTGATGCCAGGCGGCGAGCACGGGGGCGAACCAGTAGGCCATGAGAAGCGGCCCGAGCAAGAGGGTGACGACGGTGGCGGGGAGCAGCAGGCTGCCGCTTTCCAGGGTTTCCTTGTCGATCGGTTTGGTGGACAGCATGAAACGGAGCAGATCGCCACCGTCGGTGAGAGCCGAAATGCCGAGAATGCCCAGGGTGCAGACCAGGTAAAGGGTACCCAGGGCGACCAGGGTGCGCGGGTTCTGGCGCAAACCGCTGTAGAGGGTTGGCAGGTTGATCGGGTCGCCCCGCTCCAGATTGCGGCAGGCCTGCATGAGTCCGACGGACAGACCCGGAATGGCCAGGGAGGCCGCCACGGCGCCAATGATCGGCAGGACATTGAGGAGGAGGACGGTGAACCAGTAGGAAATGACCAGCATCGCCAGCAGGGGCGGGTTCCGCCGGAAAATCGCCAGTCCGCCGGTAATCCATTGCCAGCCCGCCAGGGCGGGAAGTGTTTGCGCTCTCACGACGGTTCAGACTCCGGGGAAAATGTCGCGATAGGACGCATACAGGGCACCGGTCACTACCGGTACCAGAATCAGGAAACCCAGCGCCAGGGGAAGCATGGCAAAGAAGGCCATGACCACCAGCAGGATGCTATAGACGGTGAAGGGCAGCCAGTTCTTCAGGCAGGCATCGAAGCTGGCCTTCATCGCTTCGATCGGCGGCATGTTATGAAAAAAGACCAGGGCCGGGGCAAACCAGGTGGCCATGATGACCGGCACCGAGAGGACCATGACCAGCAGGCCGGCCAGCATGATGCCACCGAGGGCGATGCCGAATCCCGCCACCTTGCCGGTGACCACGCCGCCCAGCACGCCGCCGGTGACCAGCAGGAAGGCGAGAAAGGCGATGCCGAAGACGCCGGCGGTATAGATGACGCCGACCATGACCAGGCCGCCGGTATGTTGCTTGAGGCCGATGAAGACATCGGTGATTTCCGGCGCCTCGCCATCCGCCTGGCGTTTGCACAGATGCAGCAGGCCGGCTCCCATGATGGGCAGCAGCACGTGGCCGGCCAGCTGGCCGATGATGGGAATGATCGACAGTCCCATGAAAACGACCAGCAGAAGGGCCGTTGCCCCGATCCAAACGCCGGGATTGTCGACGAAACCGGCCCAGCCCTGGCGCAACCACTCGAAACAGGCACCGGCGTCCACCACGCGGCTGGCGCCGTCATAGGCTTTGGGCGACATCGGGAACGCAGTCGGCGGGGGCGGTGGGGGCGGAGAGGCTGTTTCTTCCATGCGCGAATGCTAGCGCAAAGAGGTCAGCATGTCCCGGAAAACCGCCGGGTCCTTGACCGTCACCATCTCACCTGGGCGCGGATGATACAGATCGTCCAGCCGGGAGAGCCAGAAGCGCAGGGCGGCAGCGCGCCGCAGCGCCGGCCAGGCAGCCGTTTCGCCATCGGTCAGTGGGCGCTCACTGGCGTAGCCGGCGAGCAGCTCCTTTTCGCTATGCTTGTCCTGGCACCAGTCGTTGGCGGTCACGGCGAGGTCAAAAAGCAGGGTGTCCCAGCCGGCAAAATAGAAATCGAGCAGGCCGGAGAGTTGGCTTCCCTGCCACAGCACATTGTCGCGAAAGAGATCGGCATGGATGATGCCGGAGGGAAGAAGGGAGGTGTCCTGCTTCGCCTGAAAAGCCAGTTCGTCGGCCAGCAATTGCTGCTCGGCCGGGGGCAGGTGGGGCAGCAGCCGTTCTCCGGCGCTCTGCCGCCAGGCAGCGCCGCGTGGATTAGCCAGTTGTCCGGAGTAATCGGCGGCAGCCCGATGCAGCCGGGCCAGCTCTTGGCCCAGTCTGCGGCATTGGCTGGCCGTCGCCTGCGCTTGATGATGGCCGGGCAGGCAGTTGAACAGAGCTGCCGGCTTGCCGGCCAGGGGGCGCCATAGACGGTCGGCGCAGGGCTGGGGCCGGGGGCAGGGCAGACCCCGGTCGGCGAGGTGCGCCATCAGGCCGAGGTAGAAATCGAGCGGGTCTGCCGCCAGACGCTCGAAAATTGTCAGCACCCAGCGGTTGTGGCGGGTGGTCAGGAAATAGTTGGTGTTTTCCACCCCGGCGGCAATGCCGGTGATGCTATCCACCGTACCGAGGGCCAGCGGTTGCAGCCAGTCGGCCAGCTCTTCCGGCGGGATGGCGGTATAAACGGACAAGGGCTAGCCGGGCATTACCAGGAATGGATAACCCACATTGGCGGTTTGGTGATCGGGCCGATCATGTCCGCCTGAACAAATTGACCGTTACCTTGCTGGTCCACCAGATAGAAAGGCGTGTTGCTGCCGACCGGGGTGACCTTGATCATGTACAGCTTGCCATTGACCCGGAACTCCTCACGCAACTCCTTTTCGTTGCGGACGATGTTCACCTGGGGTTCCAGGGCGGCATCAAAGGCCTCCATGCCCGGCGGCGGGGGCGGTACGGCGGGCAGCGGTTGCAGGTCGGCAGGCCGCCCCTGCTGCGCCCAGACGGGCAAGGCGATGAAAAGAAGAAGGGGGAGCAGGCGACGCATGAAGGTTCCTTGTCTGGATTTGGATTTTCCGCAGATTTTACAGGTTTAGCATCATCTCGCGCTCGCTCGGCAGCGGTCCGAACGGTCTCGATTCGTAGTGCTTGAAAATGGCTTCGACAATTTTTTCCGGCTCGTCGATGAGCTGGATCAGGTCAATGTCGGCAGCATCAACCATCTTTTCCGTCACCAGGCGGGTCTTGAACCAGTCCACCAGGCCGCCCCAGAATTCCGATCCGGCCAGGATGAGGGGAATCTTGCGGCTCTTGCCGGTCTGGATGAGGGTCAGCGCTTCGAGCAATTCGTCCAGGGTGCCGTAGCCGCCCGGCATCACCACGTAGGCACTGGCAAAACGCACGAACATGTACTTGCGGGCAAAAAAGTGGCGGAAGGTCTGGGAAATGTCCTGATACTGGTTGGCCGACTGTTCGTGGGGCAGCTGGATGTTGAGGCCGACCGAGGGGGACTTGCCATGAAAGGCGCCCTTGTTGGCGGCTTCCATGATGCCGGGGCCGCCGCCGGAAATGACGGCAAACCCGGCATCGGAGAGCAGGCGGGCAGTGTTTTCGGCCAGTTCGTAGTAGGGCGTACCCGGCTGCACCCGGGCACTGCCGAAAATGGTGACTGCCGGACGGATGGAGGCGAGCCGTTCAGTGGCCTCGACAAACTCTGACATAATGCCGAAGACGCGCCACGACTCCCGTGCCGACGAGGCTTGCAGTACTGCGTCGGCTTCCGCTGGATGTACAAACTTGTCTCGAATTGTCATATGCCCATGCTCTTGTTGGTGGACGGATCGTCCTATCTCTATCGTGCCTTCCATGCCATGCCCGACCTGCGCAATG
>CAZHVZ010000011.1:42325-44183 GCA_964536245.1 uncultured Rhodocyclaceae bacterium | reverse complement strand
CCGCCGTTTATCTCGCCGGCACCTGGCTGCTCTCCCGCCGCGGCCTAGGCCCCTGGCCCATTTTCGTCATCGGCGCCGCTGCGTTCTGTTCCCTCAACACCCTCGGCCAGTACTATGTAAACTTCCGCGTCGCCGGCGAACCGGAACGGCTCATCCCCGAACTCGACCTCGCGCTCAACCTGCTGTGCGGTCTCGTCCTCCATGCGCTCTGGGTGCGATTCACCTCCCGCGTTCCCCGCAACGCCATCGCCGCCCTGGTTGTCGCCGCCATCGCCTACCCCGGGTCCTATTACATTTCGAAACCCTGGCGCCACATCCAACGTACCGCCGAATATAAGCACCGCCTGGAATATCAGCTCGCCGATTGGGTCGCCACCAACCGCCCCAACACCCGCTCCCAGGTCACCGGCACTGTCCGCTTCTGGTGGAACGTCTGGTCGGATAACGCGCAAATCGGCGGCGGCTCCGAACAGGGACTCACCAATATCAAGATCATGGATATGTTCTGGCGCCTGGTCCTCGGCGAGGATGCCAAGACCGATGCCCATGGCCGCGTCCTGCACGACAACGTCTTCGGCAGCGAAAAGGAAGACGCCGCCCGCCGCGACTTTACGGCCAACGCCCTGTATTTCGACCCGGCCACGGAAACCATCGTTGATTACCACCACGGCGTTGCCGATCTCAAGCAGAAAACCCTGCGCATGATCGGCGAACCCCGGCTGCGCTACCGCGAAGACCCGGTGCGCATGTTGCGGGCCGTACGCCTTGCTGCCAAGCTCGGCCTGATAATCGACCCGGAAGCGCGAAAGCCGATTCGCGACATGGCGCACTTGCTGGAGAATGTCCCTCCGGCTCGTCTTTTTGACGAAATGCTCAAGCTGCTGACCTCCGGCCACGCCGTCAAATGCATCACCCAGTTGCGTAACGAAGGCCTGCATCACGGCCTGCTGCCGCTGCTCGACGAGATTCTCGAACAGCCGATGGGCGAAAAGTTCGAGATGCTGGCGCTGGCCAATACGGACCGCCGGGTTCTGCAGGACAAACCCATCTCCCCCGGTTTTCTCTTTGCCACCCTGCTCTGGCATGAGGTGCTGGCCTGCCGCGAAAAATACCGGGCCAAGGGCGAACTGCCGACCCCGGCCCTCTATGCCGCCATGGATGAAGCCCTTGATGTGCAGGCCGAAAAGCTGGCGATTACCCGCCGCATCGCTGGCGACATCAAGGAAATCTGGGCCTTGCAGCCACGTTTTGAAAACCGCGCCGGCAAGCGCCCCTATTCCCTGCTTGAACAACCCCGCTTCCGCGCCGCCTACGATTTCCTCGTCCTGCGCGCCGAGGCCGGTGAAATCGACAACGAACTGGCCGACTGGTGGACCCGCTTCCAGAACGCCGATGGCGAGGAAAGGGCACAAATGCTGCTGCCGGAAAAAGCCGGCGACAAGAAGCGTCGCCGTCGCCGTAAACCCCGCCCCGAAGGCGCCCCCGCCGCCGAATGAGTTGCGCTTTTGTGGCACTGGGGGCCAATCTGGGCGACCCGGTTCGAACTCTCCAGTCCGCTTTTCAGTCCCTCACCGAGCAGCCGGGGGTACTTCTGCTGCGCACCTCGTCGCTCTACCGGACAGCTCCGGTCGGCCTCACCGGGCAGCCGGATTTCATCAATGCCGTTGCCGCCGTGGACACCGCCCTTTCCGCAGCCGAACTGCTTGAAGCCTTGCTGGCCATCGAAACCGCCTACGGACGGCGGCGGGCAGAAAAGAACGGTCCGCGCACCCTCGACCTCGATCTGCTTCTCTACGGCGACCAGATCATCAACCAGGCGCGGCTGACGCTGCCGCACCCGCGCCTGCATCTGCGCGCC
>CAZHVZ010000011.1:35383-42315 GCA_964536245.1 uncultured Rhodocyclaceae bacterium | reverse complement strand
GACCTTCAGGCGGGCGATCCTCATGGCGCCGCGACCGTCTCCCGGGCCCGCGCCTGCATCTGCGCGCCTTCGTACTCGCCCCCTTGTGCGAAATCGCTCCCGACCTGGCCATTCCGGGCCGAGGATTGGCCAAAGCCTGGCTGCCGGCGGTCGCCAGCCAGACCATCCAGCGCCTGTGAACATCCCCATTTTTTGGCAGGCCGTCGGCCTGCTGGCACTCTCCAACGTCTTCATGACCTTCGCCTGGTACGCCCATCTCAAGCATCTCAACGAAAAACCCTGGTGGATCGCCGCCCTGATTTCCTGGGGAATCGCTCTTTTCGAATATCTCATCCAGGTACCCGCCAACCGCATCGGCAATACCGAAATGACCCTGGCCCAGTTGAAGATCCTGCAAGAGGTCGTCACTCTGGCCGTCTTCGTCCCCTTCGTGATTTTCTACATGGACCAGCCCCTTAAACTTGACTATTTGTGGGCGGCCCTGTGTATCCTAGGCGCCGTTTATTTCGTCTTCAGGTCCTAAAAGGAAGATTCCACGATGTCCGCGCAAACGCAAACCCGCCGCCTGACCATCGCCGACCTCGCCAAGCTGCGGGAAGGCGGCGAGAAAATCGCCATGTTCACCTGTTATGACGCCAGCTTTGCCCGCCTGCTCGATGGCGCCGGAATCGACACCCTGCTGGTGGGCGATTCCCTGGGCAACGTCATCCAGGGCCACGACACGACACTACCGGTGACCGTGGGTGATATCGCCTACCACACCGCTGCGGTAAAGCGCGGTTGCGACCGCCCTTTTCTGATCGCCGACATGCCGTTTGGCAGCTATCAGGAATCCCCGGAGCAGGCTTTCCGCCATGCCGTCACCCTCATGGCCGCCGGAGCTCAGATGGTCAAGCTGGAAGGTGGCCGGGAAATGGCCCCCACCGTGGATTTTCTGGTCCATCGCGGCATCCCCGTCTGCGGCCATGTCGGCCTGACGCCGCAGTCAGTCCATGCCCTCGGCGGCTACAAGGTTCAGGGCCGGGGCGAAGCCGCCGCCCGCCTGCTTGCCGATGCCCACGCCCTGCAGGACGCCGGGGCCGCGATGATCGTTCTCGAAGCCATTCCTGCTCCCCTGGCCAGTCAGGTTAGCGAAGAGCTTTCCATCATCACCATCGGCATTGGCGCCGGCAGCAACTGCTCGGGCCAGGTACTGGTCCTGCACGACGCCTTCGATATTCCGCCGGGCAAGAAGGCGAAATTCGTGCGCAATTTCATGGCCGGCGCCAGCAGCATTGCCGATGCCGCCCAGCGCGCCGTCGCCGCCGTCAAGGATGGCACCTACCCCGGCCCGGAACACACCTACGCCGGCTAAGTCCTTCATATCCCTACCATGCAAATCCATTCCGCCATTTCTGACCTGCGTACCGCCCTCAAGGGGCGTGGCCGCATCGCCTTCGTTCCGACCATGGGCAATCTGCACGCCGGGCATATCAGCCTCATGCAGCAGGCCCGCGCCCATGGCGACACCGTGGTCGCCAGCATATTCGTCAATCGCCTGCAATTTGGCCCGAACGAGGATTTTGACAAGTACCCGCGTACCTTCCAGGCCGATTGTGACAGCTTGCGCGCCGCCGGGGTCGATGTCCTGTTTGCCCCCACCGAAACCGATCTCTACCCGGAACCCCAGGAATACACGGTTGCACCGCCGGCCATCCAGCACCAGCTCGACGGCGAATTCCGCCCCGGCCATTTTTGCGGCGTCGCCACCGTCGTCCTCAAGCTGTTCAACTGCGTTCAGCCCCAGGCAGGGATTTTCGGCAAAAAGGATTATCAGCAACTGATGGTCATTCGCAACATGACCCGCCAGTTTGCCCTGCCCATCGACATCATTGGCGGCGAAACCGTGCGCGCTGATGATGGTCTGGCCCTCTCCTCCCGCAACGCTTACCTCTCTCCGTCCGAACGGGCCGAGGCTCCCCGCCTGTACCGGGAACTCTGCATCATTCGGGATACGCTCAGGCAAGGCGAGTGCCCGATCGCAGAACTGGAAAATCGCGCCCTCGCAGCGCTGGACGCTCACGGCTGGAACACCGATTATGTTGCAGTGCGACAACAGTCCGACCTGGGTGCTGCGGTCTCCCGAAAGGCCCCACTGGTGGTCCTCGCCGCCTCTCGCCTGGGAGCAACCCGGCTCATTGATAACATTGAGATTTAATGCACATTTTGGCAAGCAAAAAGCGATTGACAGAGGGGGATTTGCCGTTACAATGCGCTTCCCCCAACCACTTGGATGACTGAAGCCATGCAGAGAACGATGCTGAAGTCCAAGCTGCCCCGCGTAACGGCGACCCACTCGGAGTTGCACTACGAGGGTTCGTGCGCCATCGACGAGGATCTCCTCGACGCTGCCAACATCAAAGAATACGAACAGATCGATATCTGGAATGTTAACAACGGCGAACGCTTCACCACCTATGCCATTCGTGCCGAACGCGGCTCGGGCGTCATTTCCGTGAATGGCTCGGCCGCCCGCAAGGCCGCCCCCGGCGACATCCTGATCATCGCCACCTTTGCCGTTTACAACGAAATCGAACTGGCCAAATACGAGCCGGAGCTGATTTACGTTGATTCGCAAAACCGCATTACTCGTCGCGGTCACAAGATTCCGACCCAGGCCGCTGCCTGATCGATACCGGCAGTTATTGCAAAAACCCGCCCGCTGAAAAGCCGGCGGGTTTTTTTGTCTTTTGTGTACAATGGTCTGATAAAACAAATCAAAACACACTGAGGAGAGACAAATGGCTGTTGTGTTCGCCAAGACCCGCAAAGGGCAGGAGGAGATCGAAACACGATCCGGCGGCCTGACGCCGCGCATCCGCCGGGTACTGATTTTTGTGGACGGCAAACGAACGGTTGATGATCTGCGTGGAATGTTGCAGGCGGATGATCTGCAACATACGCTGGGCATGCTGGAAGAAGAGGGTTACATCGAAATGGCGGGGATCACCGGCGCCACCGGGAAACCCGCGCCCTTGGCGGCGCCCCTGCCGGCCGTGACGGCATTCCGCGAATTGCCTGCCGAACACGACCCGGTGCAATTCCAGATGGCTCACAATTTCATGACCAACACGCTCAATGCCTTCGTCGGATCACTGGGGGCCAGCTCACTACTCGACCGCATCGACAGCTGCCACAACCATGCCGCATTGCGTGCCCTGTTCGACGACTGGTATCACGCCATGGTCATGTCCCGGGATGGCAAGCGCGAGGCCGAAGCCCTGCGCGCCAAACTGCTCAAGGTGATTTGATCCGTGCCTCGATCCGGCGACCGTCTCAGGCTTCGACCGCCTTGGGCTTGCGGGGACGGGGCGATGAGCGCTTGGCCCGGGGCTTGACGGCTTTTTCCGGCACAGCGGAATTGGTTGCCGGGCCGGCGGACTCCTCCGGAGCGGGAAGCGGCTCGATCGCCGCCGCCGCAGCCGGAACCGTCACCTCAGCCTGAACATCAGGGAGCATCTTGCCGGCCCCCTTGGCAGCCGTAGCCGTGGTTTTTCTGGTGCTTCGCCCGCCTCGTCCGCCGCGCCGCGCCGGTACGGCCCCCACCATCTCAGGAGAAGACAGTTCGACCGGCGCATCGGCGCTGGCTGGCTCGGCCATCTCGATCAGCGGCTCCGGAACGTGGGCAGCCTCGGCGGCGGCGGGCCGTGCCGCAGCACGCGTCACATAGGCTCCCGATTTCTCGTCCCGGCCAAAACCGATCAGCCCCCGGGCCGCCGCCTCTTCCAGCAAATTACCGAAAGAACGAAAACCGAAATAGGACTCGTTGAAACCGGGATTGCGCCGCTTGATGGCTTCTTTCAGAACCGAGGCCCACAAACGCTCGCCATCGCCGCGTACCGCAATGAGATCGGCAAAGGTGGCGGCCGCCAGTTCCACTGCCTTGGTCTTGCGGGCATCCATTTGTTCCCGCCGCCGGGCATCTTCTTCAGGCGTGCGTCTCGGGCTGGCTTCCCGCGTGTCGCGACGGACGGTTGCCCGCTGCGCTTCCCGGTCACGCACCAGGTCGTCGTAGTAGATGAACTCGTCGCAATTGGCAATCAGGAGATCAGAACAGGATTGCTTGACACCAACGCCGATCACTTGCTTGGCGTTTTCCCGCAACTTGGAAACCAGCGGCGAAAAATCCGAATCGCCGCTGATGATGACGAAGGTATCGACATGGGATTTGGTGTAGCAAAGATCCAGCGCATCCACCACCAGGCGGATATCCGCCGAATTCTTTCCGGACTGGCGGACGTGGGGGATTTCGATCAGCTCGAAATTGGCCTCGTGCATGGTCGCCTTGAAGCCCTTGTAACGATCCCAATCGCAATAGGCTTTCTTGACGACAATGCTGCCTTTGGCCAACAGACGCTCCAGCACAGGCTTGATATCGAATTTTTCATATTTCGCGTCGCGTACGCCGAGAGCAATATTCTCGAAATCGCAAAACAACGCCATGCTCACAGTATCGGCAGAAGCAGCCATGGTCATATCCGGGAGGGCAAAGAACCCAGTATATCGCCCGGCCAGCACCGTACGCCAATAAGCAACCACTTATCATGGCGCGGTATTTATCTGCACTTTTTTAGCCAAGATCAAAGCCGGGCGATTGTTCGGCAAACTAAGATCGGTCCGCCAATAATTTCTGAAAGGGGTACATAACATGAGCGGCGCTTTCACCAAGTCGATGGCGCGCAATATTTTCTACGGGGGGACTGTCTTTTTCTTCCTTCTGTTCCTTGCGCTCTCATTTGATACACATTCGCAGCTGCCCCAGCGCGACATGCGGCAAAACATCACGCCGCTAGTCGTTGAAGGGAAAAAGCTTTGGGAAGTCAATAACTGCATCGGCTGCCACACCCTGATGGGTGAAGGTGCCTACTTTGCACCGGAACTGGGCAATGTTGTCGCCCGTTACGGCGAAGAAGGCGTCAAGGCATTCATCAAGTCGCGTCCGAAAGAGGGTATCCCGGGCCGCCGCAGCATGCCGCAGTTCAACTTCACTGACGCCCAACTGGATGCCATCGCGGCTTTCCTGAAGCACGTCAATTCGATCAACTCCGCCAACTGGCCGCCCAACGTCCAGGGCTGATCGAGAGGAGAACTGAACATGCAATTTAAATCACAAGCAGTTGCCAAGCCGTATTTCATTGCGGCCATCGGACTTTTCGTTGCCCAGATCCTGTTCGGCCTGATTCTTGGCCTGCAGTACGTCATCGGCGACTTCCTGTTCCCGGCTATTCCTTTCAACGTGGCCCGCATGGTCCACACCAACGCCCTCATCGTGTGGCTGCTCATGGGTTTCATGGGTGGTGCCTACTACATGATCCCCGAGGAAGCGGAAACCGAACTGTTCAGCCCGAAACTGGCGCTGGCCATGTTCTGGATCTTCCTGGTCGCCGGTGCGCTGACGGTGATCGGCTACCTGCTGGTGCCCTACGCGCGCCTGGCCGAGCTGACCGGCAACAACCTGCTGGCCACCATGGGCCGCGAGTTCCTGGAGCAGCCGCTGCCGACCAAGGTGGGCATCGTCATCGTGGCGCTGGCCATGCTGTTCAACATCAGCATGACCTACCTGAAGGGCCGCAAGACCACCATCACCACCGTGCTGCTGCTCGGTCTGTGGGGCCTGGCGCTGCTGTTCCTGTTCGCTTTCGTCAACCCGCACAACCTGGTGCGCGACAAGATGTACTGGTGGTTCGTGGTGCACCTGTGGGTGGAAGGCACTTGGGAGCTGATCATGGCGTCCCTGCTGGCTTTCGTGCTGATCAAGACCACCGGTGTGGACCGTGAAGTGATCGAAAAGTGGCTGTACGTCATCGTCACCCTGACGCTGATCACCGGCATCATCGGTACCGGCCACCACTACTTCTGGATCGGCACGCCGGAATACTGGCAGTGGTGGGGTTCCATCTTCTCCGCTCTGGAGCCGATCCCCTTCTTCGCCATGACCGTCTTTGCTTTCAACATGGTGAACCGTCGTCGTCGCGAACACCCGAACAAGGCCGCCGTTTTGTGGGCACTGGGTACCGGCGTGATGGCTTTCCTTGGCGCTGGCGTGTGGGGCTTCCTGCATACCCTGGCTCCGGTGAACTATTACACCCACGGCACGCAAATCACCGCTGCCCACGGTCACATGGCTTTCTACGGTGCCTACGTGATGGTTAACCTGACCATGATCTCCTACGCCATGCCCATCCTGCGCGGTCGTGCTGCCAACAGCGGCAAGTCGCAAGTGATGGAAATGTGGAGCTTCTGGCTGATGACCATTGCCATTACCTTTATCACGCTCTTCCTGACCGCTGCCGGCATTCTGCAAGTCTGGCTGCAACGCGCTTCCGACACGCCGCTGCCGTTCATGGTGGCGCAAGAGAAGATTGCCCTCTTCTACTGGATGCGTGAATGGACCGGCGTGGTCTTCCTGATCGGTCTGCTGATCTACGTCATGAGTTTCTTCGTGGGTGGTGACAGCGACGAAAAGGCTGCCTAAGCCAGGTAACAAGCTTAGCAAGCAAGGCGCAGATCGAAAGGTCTGCGCCTTTTTCTTTTTGGGGCAGATCAAGGCTGCGGGGCCGATGGCTCGGTATCATTGCGCCCCATGACGACAATCACTCTCCCCGACGCGCCCCCAGCCCCGGCCATGTCCGGCAAGCGCCTGCCCGGCGATCTGGCCATCTGGTTCTTCATCCTGGCGGAAATGCTGGCCTTTGCCGTATTTTTCGGCGCCTACGCTTTTGCCCGGGCCAAGAACCCGGATCTCTTCAACCTCCATCAGCAAACCCTCGATCGCAACGCCGGCGCGCTCAACACCCTGCTCCTGGTCACCGGCTCCTGGTTCGTCGTGCTGGCCGTGCAGGCCGCACACCGCGATGACCAGGCCGGCGTACCGCGCAACATTGCCCTCGGCT
>CAZHVZ010000011.1:34769-35373 GCA_964536245.1 uncultured Rhodocyclaceae bacterium | reverse complement strand
CGGGCAAGCCATGTCGAGGAGTTCAACTTCTACAAGCAGACGCTCGACCGCAATCTGGGCGCGCTGAATACGGTGTTGCTGATTACCGGTTCGTGGTTCGTCGTTCTCGCCGTGCAGGCGGCGCACCGCAACGACCGGAAGGCCATCTCGCGCAACCTTCTGCTCGGCTTCTTCTGTGGCGGCGGCTTTCTCGCCGTCAAGGTCGTCGAGTACGCCGCCAAGTTTGGCGCCGGCATTTCGATGTCGACCAACACTTTCTACATGTTCTACATCTCCCTGACCTTCTTCCATTTCATGCACGTCATTCTCGGCATGGTCATTCTCTCCGTGCTCTGGCTGCAAGCGCGCAAAGGCGCCTACAGCAGCCGCGACGCCCATGGCCTGGAAAGCGGTGCCGCCTATTGGCACATGGTCGACCTGCTGTGGATCATTCTTTTTCCCCTCGTTTATGTGATGCGCTGACCATGATTGGCATTCTAAAAAATCCGGCTCATCGTGCCTGGCTGGTTCTCATCATCGCCACCGGCATCACCTGGTACCTTGGTGAAGTGGGCGCCGCCGGCACCGGCGCGAGCACCGTGCGACGAACGACGCCCGGCGCGGG
>CAZHVZ010000011.1:33692-34690 GCA_964536245.1 uncultured Rhodocyclaceae bacterium | reverse complement strand
CGATTTCATGGAACTGCGCGGCGCTCCCCTGATGTGGCGCGCGCTGCTCGAAGGCTGGCTTATACTGGTTTCCAGCCTGATCCTGCTTGCTTACTGGATATCACTCAAATGACCGATCTGCCCTTCTACGAACCCTCCGGCAACGAGATTTCCCTTTTCGAACATGCTTTCCGCGACCGTCTGCCCTTGCTCATCAAGGGACCGACCGGTTGTGGCAAGACCCGTTTTGTTTCGCACATGGCGGCCCGCCTCGGCCTCCCCCTGTACACCGTGGCCTGTCACGATGACCTGACCGCCGCCGATCTGGTCGGCCGTCACCTGATTTCCGACCAGGGCACCTACTGGTGCGACGGCCCCCTCACCCGTGGCGTGCGCGAAGGCGGCATCTGGTATCTGGTCGAAGTGGTCGAGGCCCGCAAGGACACCACCGTTGTCCTGCATCCCCTCGCCGATGACCGGCGCATCCTGCCTATTGACCGGACCGGCGAAACGCTGGTCGCTCCGGCGAATTTCATGCTGGTGGTGTCCTACAACCCTGGCTATCAGAATCTGCTCAAGGGTCTCAAGCCCTCCACCCGGCAACGCTTTGTCTCCATGCGCTTCGACTTTCCCGGAGCCGAGCGCGAACAATCCATTGTCATCGGCGAAACCGGCTGTGACGCCGACCTCGCCAAGCGCCTGGTGGGCATTGGCCGCTCCTTCCGCGCCCTCAAGGACCGCGACCTGGAAGAAGTGGCCAGCACCCGGCTGCTGGTGTATGCCGCCACCCTGATCAAGTCCGGCTTTGACGTGGTAGCCGCCTGCCGGGCAGCACTGGTGGAGAGCCTGACCGATGACGAGGAAACCGTCGAAGCCCTGATGGAAATCGTCCATGCCACTTTCGGACGATAAGTCCTCCCCGGACCCGGCGACTCCCGGCCAAGCCCTGGCCCTGGTCGCTGAATCGCTGTTTCTGGCCAACCTGCTGATCGACCGCGGCCTGGCCTTTGTCGTTCTCG
>CAZHVZ010000011.1:28050-33682 GCA_964536245.1 uncultured Rhodocyclaceae bacterium | reverse complement strand
CCCCCCCGGCCCCGGAACTGGCTCGCCGCCATTTGCACCAGACCTTCTGGGTCAGCCTTTATGGCGGCGCCCTGATCGTCACCCTGTCCGTCGTCTTCATTCTGATCGGGGGGCTGCACTGGGAATGGACCTGGGTCTTGGTCATTCTCTATTTCACCTGTGTTCATTCCACGCTGGTTCTCTGCGGCATGTTCGGACTGGCCCGCGCCATGGCAGGCCAGCCCTTCCGCTACCCCTTGATCGGCCCCCGGGAAGAATCGTCCGCACCATGAACAAACCCGCCCTGCAAAAGAACCGCCTGCTGGCCCAGATGGCGTTTTTTACCCTGTTCACCCTGACGCCGATTTTTGATCTTTTCCGCTACGATCTGACCCAGAATCACGCCTATTTCCTCACCCTGCAATGGCACCTCGGCATGGACGAATTCATTGCCGGCAAGGTAGGCTCCCTGCAGGCTGCCGGCAATATTGTCCTCTACCTGTTCGTGCCGGTTCTCGGCACGCTGGCACTGATTATCGGTGTCGCCTGGAAATGGGGGCGCCTTTACTGCGGCTGGCTCTGTCCACACTTTTCCGTGGTGGAAACAATCAACCGCCTGATGCTCATCGCCACCGGAAAGCACTCGGTGTGGGACAAAAAGGAAACGCCCCCCTGGGAACCTGACGGCACCCCCGCCCCCCGCGATGCCCGCTACTGGCTGCTGGTCGTTCCGGCCGCCATAGGCTTCGCCTTTGCCTGGGCGCTGGTCGGGCTGACCTACCTGATGCCGCCGTTTCAGGTCTATCACGGCCTGTTCAATTTTGCCCTGACCAAGCACGAAGTGATCTTTCTCGCCGCTGCGACCTGCGTTCTCAGTCTGGAATTTCTTTTTGCGCGCCACCTCTTTTGTCGCTACGCCTGCGCCATCGGCCTGTTCCAGAGCTTTGCCTGGATCGGCAACAAGGATGCCATGGTGGTGGGGTTTGAGCGGGAACGCTTGACCGATTGCGCCGATTGCATGGACAAGCATGGCAGTGCCTGTGATGCGGTCTGTCCCATGCGCCTCAAGCCGCGCAACGTCAAGCGCTGGATGTTCGCCTGCACCCAGTGCGGGCAGTGCATCTCGGCCTGCGGCACGAGCAATCGCAACAATCCGCAGGGTGCCCTGCTGCGCTGGGTCAGCGATAAAGAGGCCCGGCGCAACGAGGCCCGCTTCTCGGCCCTCTCCAGGGATGATGAAGATGCCGGGGGAAAGCAGTAAATGGAAGAATTCATCGGCAAAATCTGGCATAACTGGATTACCAAGGCAGCCGGCGGCCATCATCCCCAGGCAGCCGTCAAACTGGCCGAAATCGAAAAAACTGCCGGCATTCTCTTTCGTGCCTTTGGCGGCGACCCCGGTCTCAAGGTCGCCGCCGCCACTGCCGAAACCCATGGTGCCCGGCGTCACTGGATTGAAAAATTGGCCGGCAGCGGCGAAAAAGTCATGCTCGCCAAGCGCGATGCGGAGACTCTGCGCCTGCCCCCGGAAATCGCTGCCTTTCCCGACAAGGCGCTGAACCGCGACCTCTACCTCTGGCTGGCCGCCCTCGCTGCCTGCGACAACGCCACGGGCGCCCCGTGGATCGTCCGCAACCAGCACGCCACGCAGGAAACCCTGCGGCGCTTCCCCGGCCTGCACCCCCGTTATCAACGACTGGTGGCGGCCCACCTCAAAGGGCGCATCCCCCCGGAGGACATGCGTCCCGACGAAGCCGCCCAGGAACAGGCGATTCGTCAGGCTCTAAGCGAGCCCGGCAGCATCACCGGCCTGCCTCCCCTCAATTCGATGAAGTCCCGCCCACCCCAACCGGTCCTGCTGTGGATGGTCGAAACGCCTGCCCGCCCGCCCGGAAAAGTTGGAAATAGCGACGAGCAACTTCCCCCCGAAGGGAGCGGCAGCGCCGAATCGGAAAAGGAGGCTTACAAGGCCGAACAGGTGGAAAAGCCCGAAAACAAGAACGCCATGCTGATGATGTTCCGGGCCGAAAGCCTGCCGACCTGGGCCGAGTACGTTCGGGTCAACCGCGCCTACGATGACGATGAAGACCCCAATGCCCGGGACGCAGCCAAGGATCTCGATCAACTGTCCCTGACCCGGGACGGCCAGACCAGTGTCTCCCGGGTCAAGTTTGACCTCGACCTCCCCTCGGCGGCAGAGGACGACACGCCTATCGGCCCAGGAATTTCCCTGCCGGAATGGGATTACCGAAAGAGCCTCCTGCTGCCCAAACACTGTCTCCTGCAACCGATGATCGCCGACCAGGCGGAGCGTGCCGCATTGCCGGAAGCCCTGGCAGCCACCGCAAAGAAACTGCGCGGCCAGTTTGCCGCCCTGGCCCCCCAGCGCCGTTGGCTGAAAGGCCAGCCGGAAGGACCGGAACTGGATGTTGATGCCTGCGTCCGCAACGTGGCCGATCGCCACGGCGGGAGAGGCGGCAATACTGCCGATATTGCCGGTTACCTTGCCCAGGCCCGTTGTGAACGAGATCTGGCCTGCCTGCTCTTGGCCGACTTGTCGCTCTCCACCGACGCCTGGATCTCCGACTCGCACCGCATCGTCGATGTCATCCGCGATTCCCTGCTGCTCTTCGCCGAAGCGCTTTCGGCGACCGGCGACCGCTTTGGCATCTACGGTTTTTGCTCCCTGCGCCGCCAGAACATCCGCTTTCACCTGCTCAAGGACTTCGGCAGCAAATACGACGCACCGGCCCGGGGCCGCATCCTGGCGCTCAAACCCGGCTACTACACCCGCATGGGGGCGGCGCTGCGTCAGTCATCACACATCCTCGCCGAGCAAGCAGCCGGCCGGCGGCTGCTCCTGCTGATCTCCGATGGCAAACCCAACGACCTTGATCTCTATGACTCCCGCTACGGCATTGAGGACACCCGCATGGCCGTCCATGAAGCCCGCCGTATGGGACTGATGCCCTTCTGCGTCACCATCGATCGGGAAGGCGGGGCTTACTTGCCCTATATCTTCGGCCCCGCCGGATACTGCGTCATCCGCAAACCAGAAGACCTCCCGCGACGCCTGCCGCTCCTCTACGCCCAGCTGACTCGCCAATAGTTCAAATGGACTAGTTACCATAGGCCGTACGTATGATTGCCCTCTAGTTCTGTCAATGACAGCATTCGCCCGTTCTATAATCCGCAGATGACTATGCACGGGAACCAACCCATCAATATCGAGGCGCTGCTCTCACACATCCCATTGTTCAACGGTCTGGCTCAAGAGGAGCTGGCCCGTATTGCCAAGGGGACGCGGGAAGTCAGCGCCAGCAAGGGGGACATCCTTTTCCACAAGGGTGACCAATGCACCGGCTTCCACTTGCTGGTTTATGGGCAGATCAAACTCGCGTTCACCTCGTCCCAGGGGAGCGAAAAAGTCGTTGAAATACTGAGTCAGGGACATAGTTTCGGCGAAGCATTGATGTTCATGGACAAACCCTACATCGTCTTTGCGCAAACCCTGGCGGATTCCTTGCTCCTCCATATCTCCAAATCCGTCATTTTTGAAGAACTGGAGCGTGACCCCCGTCTCTGCCGCAAAATGATCGGCGGCATGGCCCTGCGCCTGCACCAGCTGATGAGCGATGTGGAGTCGTACTCGCTCCATTCGGGCAAACAACGGATTATCGGCTACCTCATTCGCGAAATGACCGACGAGGAACTGAACGGTCACAATGTAGTGGTCACCCTGCCGACCAACAAGGGGGTGATTGCCTCCCGCCTGAACTTGACCCAGGAACATTTCTCGCGCATCCTGCACGAGTTGTCCGAGCTGGACCTGATCGTGGTTGAGGGTCGCCGGATCCATATTCCCAACGTAGAAAAACTGCGTAAACACGAAAGTTAGCAACCCGCCTCCGAGCGGGGGCGACCATGGCAACGGAAATCGAGCTCAAACTGGCGCTGTCACCCAAGGCAGCGCGCATCCTGCTACGCCACCCGCTGCTGGCAGGCTATGTCCCCCAGCACCACCGGCTGATCAGCACTTATTACGATACCGCCGATCTGGCGCTGAAAAGCCGCCACATTGGTGTGCGTTTTCGCAAAAAAGGCTGGCAGTGCATCCAGACCGTCAAATCAGCAGAGCCGGCCAGTGGCGGCCTGGCACAGCGCAGCGAGTGGGAATGTCCGGCCACACCGGGCAAATTCAATTTTGCGGAAATCGATAACAAGGGCTTGCGCGTTGCGCTCGAATCCCTGGTTCACGACCTCCACCCTATCTTCACCACCGATTTCAAACGTACGGCATGGACTATTCCTTTTGGCGATTCGGAGATCGAACTCGCCCTTGATCGAGGACATATAGAGAGTAACGGACGTCAGGCTGCTCTCCATGAAGTGGAACTGGAACTACTCACCGGCTACGTCGGCGATCTATTTGCCCTTGCCCGCCAGTTACAGGGGCAGCTTGATCTGCACCCGACTTTACCGAGCAAGGCAGAACGCGGCTACGCGCTCTACTCGGATTGTGGGCAAATCCCCTTCAAGGCGCCGTCCATCGCGCTCAGCCCCGAAATGGAGCCGGTGGACGCCTTTCGCCAGATCGCTCTTGGCTGCCTGGAGCATCTGCAACGCAACGAGGTCGGAGCGACGGCCAACGAGAATCCGGAATTCATCCACCAGGCACGGGTAGCCTTGCGCCGCCTGCGTTCAGCTATCCGCCTGTTCGCCCCGGTGCTGCCGGTGGATTTCGTCACCGCTTACAGCCATGCCTGGAAAACCCTTGCCGCTGCACTGGGTGAAGCACGCGACTGGGATGTTTTCGTCAATGAGACCCTGCCGCCGTTTCTGGCCGCCTTTCCCGACGACAAACCCGGCAAGCGGCTGCTCAAGGAAAGCCGGCGCCAGGCGCACAAAGCCCATCGTGCCGTGCGCAAACTTCTGGCCGTGCCGGAGTACAGCCGTCTCCTCGTGGAGTTCACCTCGGCCCTGCTCTGTTTGCATGACCACACGAATCGCTCCTTAACGGCATTTTCCCGACAATGCCTGAAAAAGAGAGCAAAGGCCGCCTACCGACTGGCGCAACGCCATACCAGCCTGGGGCCGGCAGAGCGTCATCAAATGCGTATCTCCTTTAAAAAGCTGCGCTATGCAGTGGATTTTCTCTCTCCCCTTTTGCCACAACGCAAAGCGCTCGCCTACTCGACCCATCTGGCCAAAATACAAGACGCCCTTGGTCTGATCAATGATCACATAACGGCCGAAGCCCTGCTTGCAGGCCCTCTCCGCGCTCACCACAGCAACCTGATTCGCAGCTGGATCGCTGGAAGGCATGGCTTGCTGATCGGCTCCCTAGCGAACACTCTTGATGCCTGGATGCTTGAGCAGAGCAAGGGCGGCAAAACCAGGCAGCCCTATTGATGATTGGCCCGGCAACCCAATAACGGCCCCCTTCTTTTCGGGTAACATTGGCTCTTTAGTCCGGAATGTCAGACCAAATTGAAAGCAGTGATCTTAGCCGGCGGCTTGGGCACACGAATTAGCGAGGAATCCCACCTCAAGCCCAAACCCATGATTGAAATCGGTGGAAAGCCAATCATCTGGCACATCCTGAAAATCTATTCCGCCCACGGAATCAACGATTTCATTATCTGCCTCGGCT
>CAZHVZ010000011.1:25002-28040 GCA_964536245.1 uncultured Rhodocyclaceae bacterium | reverse complement strand
TTTTGCCTGGGGTACAAGGGCTATGTCATCAAGGAGTACTTCGCCAACTACTTTCTCCATACCTCGGATGTCACCTTTGATCTGAGCAACAACCGCATGGAAGTGCATGAACGCCATACCGAGCCTTGGCGTGTCACCCTGGTGGATACGGGGGACACGACCCAGACCGGAGGCCGCCTCAAGCGCGTCAAGAGCCATCTCCAGGGCGAAACGGAATTCTGTTTCACTTACGGTGACGGAATCGGAGATGTCGATATTGGCGCCGCCATTGATTTCCATCGCCGCCAGGGCACCCTGGCCACCGTGACCTCTGCGGTTCCCCCGGCGCGTTTCGGCGCGCTGGAAATAGAAAACGATCGCGTCACCGGCTTCAACGAAAAACCCATCGGCGCGGATGGCATGATCAATGCCGGCTTTTTCGTCCTCTCGCCGAAAGTCATTGACCTGGTCGAAGGAGACCATACCCCCTGGGAATCGACTCCCCTGCAAACCCTGGCCCGCCAAAAGCAATTGTCGGTCTGGTCGCACCATGGTTTCTGGCAACCGATGGATACCCTGCGGGATAAAAACCAACTGGAAGACATCTGGAACAGCGGGAAAGCCCCTTGGAAAACCTGGTAGATCCCTCATTCTGGCAGGGAAAACGTATTTTCCTGAGCGGCCACACCGGCTTCAAGGGAAGCTGGCTGGCTCTATGGCTGCAACAAATGGGAGCCCAGGTCACCGGCTATGCCCTGACACCGGCCACGACGCCCAACCTGTTCACGGTCGCCGGGGTGGCTGCCGGCATGACTTCGCTCATGGCCGATATTCGCGAGGCGGAGCCCCTGCGACAGACCCTGTCCGAGGCGCAGCCGGAAATCGTTTTTCATCTGGCCGCGCAAGCACTGGTTGGTGAAAGCTACCAGGACCCGCTTGGCACCTATGCCACCAATGTTCAAGGAACCGCCAATCTCCTGGAAGCCGTGCGCCACGCCGGCAGCGTCAAGGCCGTGGTCGTCGTTACCAGTGACAAATGCTATGAAAATCGCGAATGGCCCTGGCCCTACCGGGAGAACGAAGCCCTGGGGGGGCATGACCCTTACAGCAGCAGTAAAGCGTGTGCCGAACTGGTCACTGCGGCCTATCGCAAATCCTTCCTGGCCAGCGCCAAAATTGCCGTGGCCACTGCCCGCGCCGGCAATGTCATTGGCGGTGGAGACTGGTCCCCCAGCCGCCTGGTGCCGGATCTGCTCAAGGCCTTCGCGGCAAAAGAGCCCGCCCTGCTGCGCCGCCCCCATTCGGTACGCCCCTGGCAGCACGTTCTGGAGCCCCTGGCGGGCTATCTGATGTTAGCCCAGCATATCCACCGCGACCCGACACATGCCCCGGCCTGGAACTTTGGCCCTGCCGAGCACGATCACTTGACCGCCGGGGCCATTGCCGAGCAGCTCAGCCTGACCTGGGGAGAGACCGCCTCCTGGATCACCGACGCCCATGACAGCCCCCATGAAGCCGGTCTGCTCCGCCTGGACTCATCCCTGGCCCATCAGCAGCTGGGCTGGGCGCCCCGCTGGCCCCTGGCAACAGCACTGAACGCGACAACTGCCTGGCACAAGGCATGGCTATCCAATGCCGACATGCGTCAATTCACCCTTACCCAGATCAATCAATACACTGCCCATGACCTCGCCAGAATCTGATCGCGCCGACATCCTGGACCGGGTGCGTGCCTATGCCGAAAAAAAACTCCAGGCGCCCGCTTTCATCCCCGGAAAGTCGGTGATTCCGCCCTCAGGCAAAGTCTTGGGGGCTGAAGAACTGGTCAACCTGGTGGATGCCTCTCTGGATGCCTGGCTCACCACAGGCCGTTTCAACGATGCCTTCGAGAAAAAACTGGCCGCCTACCTCGGCGTTAACCATGCCCTGACCTGCAACTCGGGCTCCAGCGCCAACCTGCTCGCCCTCACCGCGTTAACCTCCCCCTTGCTCGGGGACCACGCCCTCAAGCCGGGCGATGAAGTCATCACCGCCGCCGCCGGGTTTCCGACCACGGTCAACCCCATCCTGCAAAACAATCTGGTCCCGGTTTTCGTTGATTCGCACATTCCGACCTACAACCCGCTTCCCCAAGTCATCGAGGCGGCAATCTCGGAAAAAACCCGCGCCATCATGCTCGCCCATACTCTGGGCAACCCTTTTGCCGTGGAAGAAGTCCGCGCCATCGCCGACCGCCATAACCTGTGGCTCATTGAAGACTGCTGTGATGCCCTCGGCTCCACCTACCGGGGCCGCAAGGTCGGCACCTTCGGGCATCTCGGCACCCTGTCCTTCTACCCTGCGCACCACATCACCATGGGCGAAGGCGGCGCCGTATTCACCTCCGACCCTCTGCTCAAGCGCATCGTCGAATCCTTCCGCGACTGGGGCCGCGACTGCTGGTGCAACCCCGGCTGCGACAATACCTGCGGCAAGCGCTTCGACTGGCAGCACGGCGAGCTGCCAGCCGGTTACGACCACAAATATGTGTATTCGCATCTGGGCTACAACCTGAAGATTACCGATATGCAGGCGGCGATCGGGTTGGCGCAACTGGACCGCATTGATGAATTCGTGACTGCCCGGCAAAGCAATTTCGCCTACCTTCAGAAAAAGCTACAGGCGCTTTCCGATCTCCTGGTTCTGCCCCAGGCAACAGCAGGCAGCAACCCCGCCTGGTTTGGCTTCCCCGTCACCCTGGCCGACAACGCCCCCTTCGACCGGGTTGACCTTTTGCGCTACCTCGACCAGCAAAAAATTGGCACCCGACTGCTGTTTGCAGGCAACCTGATCCGTCAGCCTTATATGCTTGGACGCCAGTGCCGCATCGCCAGCGCACTGGACAACGCTGACAACATAATGAAGAACACCTTCTGGCTCGGCATCCACCCAGCACTGAACGATCACATGCTGGCCTACGTCGCCAACCGTATAGCACTATTCACCGGGGTTGACGAAACATGAGCACCATGCGCGTCGCCGACTACATTGCCCAGCGTTGCGTTGAGGCAGGCATCAGG
>CAZHVZ010000011.1:0-24973 GCA_964536245.1 uncultured Rhodocyclaceae bacterium | reverse complement strand
TCTCGTCACCGGCGGCGGCGCCATGCACCTGAACGATGCCTTCGGTCGCCACCCCGACTTGACACCAATCTGCTTTCACCACGAGCAGGCTGCGGCCATGGCCGCCGAAGCCCATTACCGGACCTCACACCAGCTTGCCCTATTGAATGTCACCACCGGTCCCGGCGGCATCAATGCGCTGAATGGCGTCTATGGCGCCTATGTGGACTCTATCGGCATGCTGGTCGTTTCAGGCCAGGTCAAGCGCGAGACCTACCTGCGCACGTACTCGCAACCCCTGCGCCAACTCGGCGATCAGGAAGTGGATATTGTCAGCATGGCCCGCCCGGTAAGCAAGTATGCCGTAACCGTTCATGATCCCCTTGAGATCGGGCGAATCATGGACAAGGCCATTTTCCTGACCACCCATGGTCGTCCCGGCCCGGTCTGGGTGGACGTACCGGTGGACGTGCAAAGCATGCTCATTGACCCCGTCGACCTGAACCGCTGGACATCGGTACAAACTTCAGAACTGTACAACGATCCGAACCTATGCCCGAACACCCGGTGTTGGCTGGAAAAACCACCGGTAACCGATTTCGCCGCAGCCATAGAAGCCCTACTCGCTGCGCTGCGCACAGCGCGCCGACCGGTGCTGATGGCCGGCACCGGCATCCGACTGGCTGGCATCCAGGAAGAATTTTTGCGACTGTGCGACACCCTGCGTATTCCAGTAGTTACAGGTTGGAATGCACACGACACGTTGACCGACGATTCCCCCTACTACTCCGGACGTCCCGGTACGGTAGGCGACCGCCCCGGCAATTTCACGGTGCAAAACGCCGACCTCTTGATTATCCTCGGTTGCCGCCTGAACATTCGGCAAGTCAGCTACAACTGGAAAAGCTTTGCCGCAGGGGCGCGCAAATTCATGGTCGACATTGACGCAACAGAACTCGACAAACCGACGCTAAGTATTGACGACAAGATTCACGCCGATTTATCCGCCTTCTTACCGGCATGGCAGAAAAGCCTACAACACTACGAACCAACGCCGGACCACGCCAACTATCTGGCTTGGTGTCGCGAACGAGTCGAACGTTATCCAGTCGTCACAGCGGACCAACGGAGTGCCGGCAAGCCGCTTAATCCCTACCACTTCGTTGAACTGCTGTTCGCTGGACTTGACAGCAATGCTACGGTTGTCACCGGCAACGGCTCGGCCTGTGTGATGGGCTTTCAGGCCGCCCGCCTGAAAGCCGGCCAGCGGCTATTTACAAACTCCGGTGATGCCTCAATGGGCTACGACCTGCCAGCCGCCATTGGCGCCTGTATTGCCCGCGCTGGCGAACCGGTGATCTGCCTGGCCGGTGACGGCAGCCTGATGATGAATTTACAGGAATTGCAGACCTTGGTCGGCTACCGTCTTCCGGTCAAGGTCATCGTGCTGAACAATGAGGGCTATCTCTCAATCCGCCAGACACAGGCTGCATACTTCCAGGACAACATGTTCGGGATCGGCCCCGGAAATGGCGTCAGCCTGCCCGATTTTGTTGCAGTTGGTCGCGCTTTCGGCCTCGCCGCCCTCCGCGTCGAAAGCTCCGAGAGCTGGCACTCGCCTGCCGTGAAGGCTCTGCTGGCCAGCCCGGAACCCGCGCTCATCGAAGTGGTGGTAGATCCTGCCCAAGCTTTTTCACCCAAGCTGGCCTCAAGAAAACTCCCGGATGGATCAATGAGTACTCCGGCACTCGACGACATGTCACCCTTCCTGGAGAGAGAAGAATTAGCCGCCAACCGATGGACCGAAGACCAGTAATGTATACATCAGTTGTCTACGATCTCGATGGCACTCTGGTCGATAGCGCCATCATCGTTACCGAACTGCTCAACGAACTGCGCAACGAGCGCAATCTGCCGCCACTGCCCATCGCCGACTACAAGCCTTGGTTAAGCATCGGCGGTCGCGCCATGATCGCCGCCACCTTGGGCATTGCGGAAGCAGAGAGTGAAATTGAGCTGGCAACCTTTCGGCACCGCTATTTTGAGCGTCCGACCGACCCGGCATCGCTGTTCCCGGCAGTACACGACACGCTACGAAGGCTGCAATCGGCAGGTATTTGTCTGGGGCTATGTACCAACAAGCCCCGTGCCCTAACAGAAAAAGTGCTGTCAGAGACTGGCTTGTCGGTATTCTTTGAAGCCATCTCCGCTGGCAACGATCTTCCCACAAGCAAACCTCACCCGGACAACCTGCGTGTCTGCCTAGAAATGCTAGACTGCCTAGCCACCAATACACTTGTCGTCGGAGACAGCCGCGTAGACCAGCAGTTAGCCGACGCATGTGGTGCCGAATTTGTTTTTTTTACTGGCGGCTACAATGACGGCGTCAAGCTGACAAACAGCACCCCGGTGATTCATCACCATGCGGAGATTCTTGACTTGATTATCAAATCGAAAGAAAGGGCAAACCATGAATAACTGCGAACGCAAAATGTTGAGCCTGCTGAAATCCCTCAAGAACTCTTATGGCTGCGTAGCAGTCAAAGCAGAATTCGAGGCAGAAGGCACTCGTGTCGATGAATTGCTCAGACTAATGGAAATTGCAAGAAAGGCAGATCTAAAGATCGGACTTAAAATCGGGGGATGCGAAGCCATGCGTGACCTGATCGAAAGCAAGCAGTTCGGCGTCGAGTACATCATTGCGCCAATGGTCGAAACGCCCTATGCGCTAAGCAAATACATTGCCGCCAAGGATCACGTCTATTCCGCAGATGAACAGCAGGACACATCCTTTCTGTTTAACCTGGAAACGCACACCACTTTCAAGTCCATCTCGGAAATGGCCAGTATGGGAGGGCTGACCGGCATCGTTTTCGGTCGGGTTGATTTTGTGGGTTCCCTAGGCTGGGAACGCGAGGAGGTCAACTCGGATCGTACCAAGGAGTTCTGCCGTCAGACGTCCCAACTGTGCCTGTCCGAAGGCCTGGATCTGGTCGTCGGGGGAGGGGTTTCAGCCGACGCAATCAGTTTCCTGAAAGATATCCGTCAGAGCCATTTGTCTCGCTTCGAGACCCGAAAAGTTATTTTCGGCAAAGATGCGCTGGATATTCCGGACATCTACGACGGTTTGCGTACTGCCGTGCATTTTGAACTGCTGTGGCTACAGAACAAGCGCGATTACCATGGCTTCATTCATCGCGAGGACAATGCCCGCATCGAAATGCTGGAAAAGCGCTGGCAAGTGCTGAACCAGGGAAACCACCACTGATTTCCACAAACAAGGTATCGTCGTGACCGAAAATACTATTGCAGCCGTCATTCAACCTCGCATCCACTCTGCAGCCAAGGTTCCTCTGGAAGATCAAGTCCCCTTGGATACGCCGTTCTCGGTCCACATCGACGTCTGTAGCGTCTGCAACTACAAATGCAGCTTCTGCTTTCAGGCCGACAGCCAGGCCATGAAGTCAGTCGGCCTAAAGCGCGGCATGATGGAACTTGAGTTGTTCGAGAAGATTGTCGACGACTTGAAAGCCTTCAACCACAAAATCAAGAAGATCAAGATAGGTAATCACGGCGAACCAACTCTGCATCCCGACCTACCAGCCATGATCCGCTATGCCCGCAGGAGCGGCACGGCGGAGATTATCGAGTTGTTCACCAACGCCTCAAAACTTGAGCCGACGCTTAACAAAGCACTGATTGACGCAGGGCTGCAACGGATTAACATTTCTCTCGAAGGTCTATCTGATGAACGCTACAAGCAAGTAGCCGGTGTCAAACAAGATTTTTCGGCCATCGTCGAGGGCGTGCGCCACCTTCATTCAATCCGTGGCGACTGCAAGATCTACGTGAAAATTGCTGACCAGACCAGTTCCTTGTCCCGCAACACCGGCGAGAGATTCGTGCTTTCTCCGAAGGAGCGGGAATACTTTTACGAAGTTTTCGGAAATATCTGTGACGAAATCTATATCGAGAAAGTCGTGCCGCAATGGGCCGAAGTTCAACTCGACAAACAGAACCAGTTGTCGGAAACCGGCATGTATGACCAGCGTGTCAATATCCATAAAGACGTCTGCCCGTTCATCTTCATGTACATGCATTTCAACTGTGATGGCACGTCCAGTCCCTGTACCTTGGACTGGCCGCGTAAAGTGGTGATTGGCAATGTCAAGAACAACTCGGTGAAGGACATCTGGCACGGCCAACGCCTACGCCAACTGCAAATTACCATGCTCGAAGGAAAGCGCTGCGACGTCAATTTCTGCAATAACTGCACAGCCCCCGTGGTCTGCGTCGAAGAGGATCTCGATCCACACAAGGCACGCCTGCTGAAAATCATTCGCCCACTTCTGGAGACTGCACCCAAAGTATGAAGATACTCATCCTTGGTTCCAATGGCTTTGTTGGCCGCAATTTGGTCAACTATCTGTCAACACGTTCCCATGAAGTCCTGGCGCCGAAACGGATAACGCTCGACCTAGTCGACCAAGATGCCACTCAAGCCTACATCCGTAAGCACCGTCCGGACGTAATCATCAACTGCGCGATTACGATCCACTCGGCGGAAACCAACCTGAGCATCTATTACAACCTGGAACGTTGCGCCGGAGACTTTGGTCGCCTGATCAACGTTGGATCAGGTTCGGAGTACGCCCCCAAGTACTACGTGCCGATGATGCAGGAATCCTATTTCGGCCAGAATATCCCCAGCGACACCTATGGCATATCGAAATTCTGCATCGCCAAGGATATTGAACGCTCACCGCATGATTTCATCAACCTAAGGGTATTCGGTATCTTCGGGGAATACGAGGACCACAATCGGCGGTTCATTTCGAACAATATCTGTTCATCAATCCGCGACCAGACCATCACCGTCAACCGTAACTCGATCTTCGATTATCTCGACATTGTCGATTTCGTCCGTGTTGCAGAACGTTTTCTGACGCAGGATGCACGCTACAAATCCTACAATGTCTGCACTTCCATCCCCCATGCACTGGTAGACCTGGCGATGATCATTGACCGGAATAGCCAGCGAGCGAACAAACTGACCGTGGTCAATCGCGAGGTCAATTCTGTCTACACTGGAGATAACCGCCGCCTGCTGGAAGAAATCGGCAATTTCGACTTCACCCCCATGGACACTTCCGTCCGCCGACTACTTGCCTGGTACGAAGGGGAGTTCGCTGCGGGCCGCATCACATGAACAACCGGTTGGAAAAATTCGTCGCTTCCCTCAAAGGCAGTCCGGTCTTTATCTGGGGGGCACGCATGACCGGCTTGGGCCTGGTTCGCTTCTGCCGTAACCACGATCTGGAAGTGCAAGGCTTCATCGACTCCGACCCCTCTTTTGCCGGCAAGCAGATCAGTGGCCTGCCCTGTCATTCTCCCGCCGAATTACCATCCATCCGCACCGCAACCCCCGACCTGAAAATCATCGTCGCCGCATCAACCAAGGAAAAGGAGATTGATCAGATCCTGCTCACCCAGGGATTCACTGCTGACCAATTCGTCAACTACTCCGAGTACTGTGATCTGTTTTATACGGTCGACGTAATGGGCACGTGCAACCTGAGGTGCCTGTCCTGTCCACACGGTGCCGAACCCGAGGAAAAGCCAGGCCGCGGTCGGATGACTTTTGAGACCTATCGACAGGTCATCGACAAGATCGTTGCGGAAAATGAGGTGGTCACTCACATCAGCCTCTATAGCTGGGGAGAACCCTTTCTCAATCCTGCCCTGCCGGACATGGTAGCCTACCTCCACCAGCGCGGCATTGCCGCCGCTCTCTCCAGTAACCTGTCGATCAAGAACGAATTGCTGTTGCGCAAGGTCATGCAACAGAACCCGGAATACCTCAAAGTATCCCTTTCTGGCTATTTTCCCAAGGCTTATAGCACCACCCATCAGGGTGGCGACATTTACCTGGTCCGCTCAAACCTGCTTCGGCTCCGGCACTACATCGACCATTACCGATTGAACACCGTGGTGGACGTCAACTATCACCTGTACGCCAACAACAACCGGGGTAACCTGCAAAAGATGCAGGAACTCTGCGACGAGCTGGGTTTCTCTCTCTCTCAGACCTACGCCCTGGTAATGCCCTTGGAGCGCGTCATCGAAAAGCTTGAAGGACGCCCAAGCCAGACCACCAAGGCATTGGAAGCGAACCTGCTCGTCACCATCGAAGAGGGCATTAAAGCCTCTGCCTCACCCAATCAGGACCAACAACCCTGCCCTTTCTTGGAGAACCAGACGGTTATCAACTGGGACTTGAGCGTCCCGGTTTGTTGCACCACCTTCAACCGGGGAACGAATGTGGTGGCCACAAACTTTCTTGAAACCTCGCCGGAACAAATCGCTGAGCGAAAGAAAACAGCCCTTATTTGCCAGACCTGCACCGCCCACGGCCTGCCAGCCTACAACCTGGGTCTCAACCGTTACCAGTGGGACCAGATTGCCACTCAAAAACCGAGCGCCGACCACCCGTGACCGCCATGCACATCACTAAGAAAGCGCAGTTTTGCTGCCGCCTTTGCCGGCTTCCCCTTTCTTTTTCAGATGCGGTCAGAATTGGCCCCTTTCCCAAGGCTGCACAGTATTATCCGGAACCGGAAGATTTTCCTTCCGAACAGGGCGTCATGCTGGATATTGTCGAATGTAGCGGCTGCGGACTAACGCAGCTGATGAACGACCCGGTGGATTACTACCGACAGGTCATCACGGCAGCTACCCTATCACCAGCCATTCAGGGGCCACGCCTGGCACTGTTTGGACAGATCAGGGAAGCGCTGCCAGCCGGCAAGTCCCCCAAAGCCATCGAGATCGGATGTGCCAGCGGAGAAAACCTTCCCTTGCTGCGACAGGCGGGATTTACCGCCTCCGGCATCGAGTGGCTACCGCCAACCCAGCCCGCACCCGATGAAACCCTGGGCATCCTCAATCGTTACCTCCTCGATCTGGAAACACCCCACGAAGGTCAGTATGACCTGGTGGTGTCCTTCAATTACCTGGAGCACCAGCCGGATGTCCAAGCCTTTCTAAAAAAATGCCATACCCTGCTGACCGATGATGGAGTGCTGTTACTGACCGTACCCAATCTGGATTTCCTTTTATCGAGCCGCTCAGGCCATGAATTTGTCACTGATCACTTGGTGTATTTCACGGCTGACAGCCTGGAAACAGCATTGCGCCTCACAGGCTTTACACTGGACGATCTGAGGATTATCAACAACCAATACGACATCCAGATTATCGCCCGTAAGCGCAAATCAGGTATGGTTGCCGCCTGCAAGATAGCCTTGGAGGATATGGTTGTTCGGCTCAATCAGAAGCTCGGAGAATATGCGGCAATGGGATACCGCGTGGCTGTTTGGGGAGCCGGCCATCGGACCCTTGCCCTTCTTTCTCTTTCTGACCACCAATTAATTAAATGTGTGATTGACTCCGCCAAATTCAAACACCATAAGTACACACCGATATCCCATCTTCCAATCTTGCCACCGGAAACACTCCTCGACAAAAACTGCGGCGTTGATGTCATCTTGGTGATGGTTCCCGGCATCTACCCGCAGGAAGTAATAAAAAAGATCCAATCACTTCCCATAGAGTACCAAGCAGAACAATTCCCTCCGGAAGAATAGGACAACCCTTGTCAAGGAGCTCAGGTCCAGACATGCCAAACAAAAAGAAAAAAATTCTTTTCCTCGTCCCCGTTCATATTTCCTACGAGTCCTACGTTGCTCCACCCAATAACGCCAGGACCACCGTCAAGAAAGGGCGAATTCTCAACAGCCTGCCGACCGACCTCCCTCTGGGTTTCCTGTCAATCAGCGCTTTTGTAAAAAAACATATTCATGTTGACATACAGCTAGTGGACTTCAACGTTGAAGTGAGTGCGCTGCCTGAATTCGATTATCCCGGTTTTGCCGCCTTTGCCAGCGACTTCCTGACCGACAAATCCGCCGACGGTTTCACTCCGGATATTGTTGGCATTTCAAGCCTGTTCAGCCCTTCCTACCAAAATTTTATCGAACTAGGCCAAGTTGCAAAGGAATTGTGGCCGAACTGTTTTCTGGTGGGAGGGGGAAACATCCCCACCAACTCGTACCAGCACATCTATCAGACCGGGGGTTTCCGATATTTCGACGCCCTGTGTTTCGGCGAGGGAGAAAAACCCATGCTCGGGCTGCTCCAGGCAGAATCCGCATCGGATCATGTTGCACACTCCGACTCCTGGATTACGGAACAGAAACTGAGAGGGATATTCTCTCCTCAACATGATTTCATTGCCGACCTCGACGAAATTCCTTTCTACGACTACGCCCTGTGCAACCACGGGCGACATGGTCTCAATCCGGTGATGACTTCCTACGCCGCCCACTCCGACAGCACCGGCTACCACATCATGACCTCCCGAGGCTGCCCGTTTCACTGCACCTTTTGCGCCTCCCATCAAGTGCATGGCCGAAAAATGCGCTACCACTCCCTGGAACGCGTCTTTGCCGATATCCAGCGCCTGATGGATGAATACGGTGCCTCGACGCTCATTTTCCAGGACGATCATTTCATGGCAGACAAAGGCCGTGTGCTGAAGATTCTGGAATTCATCGAGCAGAAAAAACTCAATGCTATTTTCCAGAATGGCCTCACCCTATACTCCCTGGATTTTGAAACCTTGTCAGCGTTCAAAAGGGCTGGAGTCAATCAGTTGGTACTACCCATCGAAAGCGGCAGCGAAAAGGTGTTGAAGCACCAGATGAAAAAACCGCTCAAAATCAGCATCTCCCGGCAGGTCGCTGAAGACTGTCGAAAGCTGGGCATCTACGCCAACGCCAATATCCTGCTCGGCCTCCCTGGCGAAACAAAACAGGATATTGAAAATGCAAGGATCACTCTGCGGAG
This sequence comes from uncultured Rhodocyclaceae bacterium, assembly GCA_964536245.1. Taxonomy (GTDB): domain Bacteria; phylum Pseudomonadota; class Gammaproteobacteria; order Burkholderiales; family Rhodocyclaceae; genus CAZHVZ01. The sequence goes on along the minus strand of CAZHVZ010000011.1, from coordinate 16,087 downwards.
CATCCCTGCCAACTGGTATCACGTAGTTTGCGCCAGCCCGGTGGTGGGCAGTGAAATCCACAAAATTTCTTCGGAGAAAGGCTATATCTCCGGTGAAGTTCTGGGTGCGGACTACCGAACAGCGGTCATCAACACTCCAGAATTCAGCGCTGCTTACATTCAGGACATGCAATACGTATTCAATCTGGAACTCAACTTCCTGTATAACAACGATTTGCGGCTAGGCAACTACGACACCGCAGCAACCGGCTTCCGGAACGTACTGAATCTGCGCCCGGACCACGTCATGGCCCGGCTTTGCCTAGCCTACATCTACAGCAAACAAGGCGATGCAGAGTCAGCCGGTCAACATCTGGCAAAGGCCCAAGAGCATTATCTCGCTGGCGGCTGGGAAAAATACATGACCATCATGGGCTTCTCCGTGCCGGTCACCCCCGCTACCATCACTGCCTGTTTTGAATACAAGTGGGCAACGTGACATGAAGCGCATCTTACTGACCGGATCTGAAGGTTTTGTCGGCAGAAACCTGAAGGAGTTTTTCGAGCATAATCATCAGTATCAGCTATGCTGCCCCAAGCAGGCCGAGCTAAACCTCACGGCCAGCGCAGAAGTTGCCGATTGCATCGGAGCCTTCGGGCCAGACATTATCATCCATTCAGCCACCTCGAATACGGTGGGCAAGGGCTACGATCAGGATGTCTGCGAGCAAAACTTGCGGATGTTCTTCAACCTCCTTCGTTACCGACCGGAAAACTGCATTATCCACACGCTCTGTAGCGGCTCAAGCTACAACCGGGAAAACTGGGTAGAAGACATGGCGGAAGATTACCTAGGCACCCACATTCCGACTGACGCCCAAGGATTCTCGAAATTTGTCATCGCATCCCACGCACGCTCCCTGGAAAACGTGGTGGTCCTGCGTCTATTCGGAATCTTCGGAAAATACGAGGACTACCGCTACAAGTTTATTTCCAACACCATCGCCAAACGCATCGCCGGCATGGATGTCACCTTAGTCCGGGATGCGATTTACGATTACCTGGACATTGACGACTTCTGCACGATTATGCAGCAGTTCATTGATCAGAATATCCGTTCCGGCGAATACAACGTCACGCCGGACCACTCGGTTCAACTCTCCCAATTGATCGAAAGCATTGATCGTTGCCTGGATATTCGGGCAGGTTACACGGTTACCACACCGGGACTTGGCAAACCTTATACGGGCAGCAACAAGCGGCTTGCTGCTACTCTCCAAGGTCTCCGATTCACGCCGATGGAAACCTCCATCGCCCGCCTAGTGGCTTACTACTCCGAAACGCCATCATTTATTGACCGCAAAACCCTGGAGCAGGACCAACTCCTGCAATACGCCAAGAAAATCAACGCCTAATGATATCGCTTCCCATGCACGAAGACTTTACTTCCTTGGCAAAGGAAGTCGGTCTCTATGAAATCCTGCAAGGCAAGCGGGTTTATCTTACCGGCGCAACCGGACAAATCGGCTGGTACCTGACCCATTTGGTGAGTCATCTCATTGAACAAGGCCATTTGCACTGCGACCTCACTGCCCATGTCCGCGACACAGTGAAACTCCGCAAGAAATATCCGGGGCACTCGGCCATGCACTGCAAATTTATTGTCGATGATGATGCCGCCCGGCCTCTGGCCAACGAAACCTTCGACCTTGTCATCCACTGCGCCAGCAAGGCAAGTCCCAGGCATTTCAACGCTAAGCCAGTGGATGTAATGATCCCCAACGCAATCCTTGCTCATGACATGCTGGAACAGATCAGACGCCACAACACACGTACGCTCTTCGTCTACCTGAGCACCACGGGGGTTACCGGTTTCATCCCCGACGAGCAGCGACCATCCTCCGAAACGGACCATGGCCCACTGAGTTGTACCGATCTCGGTAACTGCTATCTGGAATCGAAGCGCTTTGGCGAAATGCTCTGTCTGGCATATTGCAAACAGTACGGCATCCCGATTTTAATTGTACGGCCATCAATTACCTACGGCCCGGGATTTGATCTGGATGATGGACGGTCCTATGCCGACTTCGTCCGCTGCCTGCTAAAAAACCAACCCATAAAATTGACCAGCGACGGGTCCGCGATCCGAAATTTTCTTTACATCACCGATTTCATCAAGGGGCTATTCACCGTCATTGCCAATGCACCAGTTGGTTCGGTGGTTAATATTGCTTCACCAAACCCGATCAAAATTCTCGATTTGGCAACTTTGCTCAATACCTCGCTTTATTCCAAATCTCTTGGCGATGTAGAGCACGCTTCCGACGCGAATGGTCAATACACCCGCGTAAACTTCAAGAGTACGGACGCTTCTGTTGACCGGCTTAGGAGTTATGGTTGGCAACAGGAAACCAGCATCCTTGATGGTTTCCGAAAAACAATCAGGCATTATGAGGAGTGCCCAGAATGAAATTTAAAACACTGAACGAAAATTTTCTTTCCGGCAAGATCGAAAAACCGGATTTCATACAGTCTGCCTACACCAACTTTCATCAGACTCTTTTTGAATACGTCAGTCATCTGCGCAACACCGATATCAGGGAAATTTCCATCACCCCGGAAGGGGTCGTGTTCACCGTGCGCAGCACCGGGGTAAAAATATTCTGCCAGCCGGGCGACCATCGCTCACCACCGGTCGAAACCTTCAATTTCGCGGATTTCGAGCCCAAGGAATCACGCATGATGCGCAAACTTTTTGAGGGTGGAAAAACTTTTTATGATATTGGCGCAAACATCGGCTGGCACTCGATAAACCTCGCGGCGGCCTTCCGTGATGCAGTATTTTATTGTTTCGAACCTATCCCGAAAACTTATCAGGAATTGCTCACCAATATCCGGCTAAATACCTTTGACAACATAAACACGTTCAACCTTGCCTTATCCGACAGCGACGGCCTGCAAAGCTATTACGTCTACGAAGCCTGCTCGGGGAACGCCTCCGCAGTCAACCTTACGGGACGGGATGACGTTCAGGCAATTGAATGTCACCAGACAACACTGGATAACTTCTATAAGGGGCAGTCTCTCCCATCTCCAGATTTTATCAAGTGCGACGTGGAGGGTGCCGAACTTCTCGTATTCAAGGGTGCCCGGAAAACCCTGATTGCCGACACCCCGATTATCATGACTGAAATCCTACGCAAATGGTCGGCGAAATATAACTACAACCCAAACGAGATATTCACGTTTTTGTTCCACTTGGGCTATCTGGCCTTTACCACAGACGGCTATCAGCTATTTCCCTTCCATGAGATGACGGAATCCACAATAGAAACCAATTTTTTCTTCCTGCACCCACTGTTACATGGTGAAAAAATCCGTAGGCATGTCGCTCCATAGCCTACTGCCCGATCTCCCGCTTCCTTTTTGCTGATGAGAGCCAAGAACATACCCAAAAACTAGAGCTGCTCTGAAATGCCGCTGCCAGTCAAACATTTTTACGCCAACCACATTACGAAATAAATGAAAAAAATAGTTAGCATCATTACCCCCTGCTTTAATGAGCGGCAAAATGTTGAAGAGTTGATTCTTCGAATTCGTGCTGTGATGGAAAATCACCAGCAATATGATTACGAACACATTTTCATTGATAACAATTCAGATGACGGCACGCCTGATGAAATTAAAAAATTTACCTCGAGCGACCCCCGGATTCGATTAATTGTAAATAGCCGGAATTTTGGTCCAATTCGTTCACCCGCCCACTCTCTATACCAAACCTCCGGCAACGCAGTAGTCATGATGGCCGCTGATTTGCAGGATCCGCCGGAACTCATTAGTGAATTTCTGAAAAAATGGGAGGCTGGATTCAAGATCGTCATTGGAGTCAAGCCCAAAAGCAAAGAATCGAAACTAATGTTTCTAGTACGAAAACTGTATTACTATGTACTGGGAAAAATTTCAGAATCCCCCCATATCGAGAACTTTACCGGATTCGGACTTTACGACGAAGACGTTATCAATATATTCCGGACCCTCAATAGCCCTTACCCCTACTTCAGGGGATTTATTGCTGAACTCGGTTTTTCGAGAGCTGAAATACCTTTTGAGCAGCCGAAGCGAAAAAATGGTGTTTCAAAATTCAATTTCTACATTCTTTATGATGTAGCAATGCTCGGGATAACAAGCCACTCTAAAGTTCCTCTAAGGCTTGCCACAATGTGCGGATTTATTTTTTCCATCATTAATTTGTTTGTCGCGATGGGCTACGGGATCGCAAAACTGCTCTTTTGGGAAAGCTTTTCTCTTGGGATTGCGCCGCTTATTGTCGGAGTATTTTTCTTTGGCTCTATACAGCTATTTTTCATTGGCTTGATTGGCGAGTACATAGGCTCGATCCATACACAGGTGGTAAGGCGCCCCTTGGTGATTGAAAGAGAGCGAGTGAATTTTCCGGAATCATAGATTCCCGAATTAGTTTCCAGCCTTTGCCCAGCATCGATGGAATAACAGCAAATCTCCCATGGCCGAGGACAAGATGTCGCATTTATTCGACGCCAAAGCATTCTGGCGCGACAACCTGAAATTGCGTTACCTGGTTATAGGCGCATGGAATACATTGGTCGGCTATGGGATTTTTGCCGGCCTTTATCTTGCTTTTAGCCAAGCAACAGGATACGTCACTATTGCCGTAGTGAGTCATGTCTTGGCGGTTACCCATTCCTTTGCAACTCAGCGTTGGATTGTCTTCCGCTCCTCTGGCAACGTGTCGTGGGAGTTTTTCCGTTTTCACATCACCCACCTCGCATCGCTTGCCATTGGCGTATTGGGCCTGTCACTGCTGGTGGAGATTGCACACCTCGCTCCTCTGGTCGCCCAAGCATTGATAACCGTATTTGTCGTCTTCGCCAGCTATTTTTTACACCAGCACTTTACCTTTCGCAAAGCAGGAAATGCTTAAAGACTTGCCCAAACCATCTGTCCACGTTGCTGGAATATTCTGCCTCTTGCTGCTGGCCTATCATCTGGTTTTTCGCGATTTCTTTCCGTTGCCCAATGGGCGTATGGGTCATGACTATGTACTCACCCTGGGCAGTTTTTTGGATGGCTATCTTTGGTTTAGAAACAACGGCATCCTTACTCCACCTTGGTTCACCCCGTCTTTTTGTGGCGGACAAGCTTTTTTTGCCGACCCCCAATCCATTTTTTATTCCATCCCCCAGTTCCTGGCCTTTCTGGTAGATCCACTGCAAGCAGCCTACGCTTCGTTCCTGCTGTTTGCCGCCTTGGGTTTTTGGGGAATGTTTCTTTTTTCTCGGCGGAACTTTCTCCTTGATCATTCGGCCAGTCTCGTAGCCGCCACTGTTTTCATGTTCAACGGGTTCTATGCCCACAGAATTATTGTTGGCCACTATGGATACCAGTCTTTTATGCTGATTCCGTTTGTTGCCTATTTTTTGCTCAAATCCCCAAGCAACAAGCTTTTTTCAATCGGCAGCATCCGCCAGTCACTCATTGCCGGAGCGCTGGTGGCTTATTGGTTTCACTCCGGCCTGACAACCCTGATGGTTCCCGCAGCTCTGGCCGTGATCAGCCTCGCCTGCATGACCGCACTCATCACCAAACGTCATCTTGCCGGTAGTTTTCTTATCCGTGGGCTGTGTGCCGGATTATTTGCCGTTGGCCTAAGTGCCTCAAAACTTAATGCCAACATGGCCTTAATGGAAAGTTTTGCCCGTGACTACTACCCATTACCTGGAATATCCGACATTGGCGGCCTGCTTACCTTTGTCTTTCAGAGCCTGTTCTATTCGAGCGAGCATGTTTACCAAACCGTCATTCCTCTCTGGAAAAATATGCAGTGGGCCGCGATGCCCCACGAGCTTGCGTTTGGCCTAACCCCTATTTCATTGCTCGTGCTACTCGTTGGAGCGGGATCGTTTGCGTATTCAAAACAGCAAGCTGATACCCAACAACCAGGCGCCTCTTCTTCACGTTGGCTACCTGGCGTTGTGCTCAGCGCAATTCTTTTGCTGCCACTTGCCTTGCTCTACTACACGCCCGATTGGAACGAAACGTTAAAAAGACTGCCACTTGTCGGTTCAACAACTTCCCCCTATCGCTGGCTGATCATATACATTCCGCTGTTGGCCGCGCTAACGGGGTTAGCCACAGGAGTATCCGGGAAGCTTCAAAAAGGGATGGTCTTGATTACCATCATCGGCATTCCTTTTCTTAACAACCTGGAAAACCGCGATTACTATCAACGACAAGATTTCAACCCGGCCCCCATCATTAACTACTATCAAGCCGTTGAAGGGGGAGTTCTTGTTCCACGCATTACCAAAGTTGCCGATCTGAAGGCGGAAAATGGGCAACCGTTCATCGACAATGGCCTGTTTATTCAGGGTATATCCCCCATGCGATGCTACAACCCTCTCTATGGATATCGCCTGGAGAAGCTGGTCACGGCGCCACTTATTCCTGGCTCAATCGAAGCTGAGAGTTCAGCCAATTCATTGAATCTCCACAACCCGGCTTGTCTGCTTTTCCCTGGTGAAAACAATTGCCGCCCCTGGGATGCCTTTCAAAAATCGCAAGTAGAAGAACTTCGAAATTTCGCAAGTTACCGACCCTACTCTTTTGAAAAAAGCGGGACACAACACGTGGCTGATTTAGTCACATTGCTATCACTATGCATTCTGAGCCTGCTGTTATTGGGACTGACCTACCAGTATCTTTCCTCATTAACACACGCCATGGGCTCAATAACCATCCGAGCAATGCTTTCAGCTTTCATTAGCTCACCGATTAGCCTTACGTTGGTCTCTATTGCCATTACCTGGCTAGCCGTTTTTCTCATCACGCGCTGGGTTAGCCCCAATGGGTTAACTACCGAGGCGCTGGAAATGATCAAAAAGACCTTTCTCCCCCACCCTCAATTTTTTCAGCCAGAACCCAGAGAACGTACAGCCTACTTGCTAAGTATTACACTTTTTCCGGCAATTTCTATTTTACTGACGGTTTTCTTGTACCGAACAAGCTCCGTTCCTGAAGTATTCAACCCGGTCAACATCAACCAGAAAAGGATGAAAACCATTGGCTCCTGGTTACTGTTCATCCTCATTTTTGCTGTTGCCTTGGCTGCACGGGAAGCACCATTTGGCAGACCCTTCGGGTTCTCTGAATATATGCCTGTCATCGCTTTATCGGACAATTCAGCCCCCCTCACTTTCGCCATCATTTTTCTTGTTACCTTCTTTTTTTACTATTGGCACGCCCGCCCGGAATCAAAAATCCTGAACAAGCGCTATCGACTATATATGGATCGAGCACTGGATCTGGGAGCTATCGGCCTTATTCTCTTTATCACTGCCCGGATTACATTTATTCCAGAGGATACGGGAGGCTTGGCCTGGGCACCGGATTTGGTGCACATGGCGCCACTATTCGAGACTGCGGCGGCAGCCTATCTGACCAACGCTACAGTCGGCGCTGATTTGATCTCTCAATACGGGGGATTGGTCGAGTTTGCGCAACCTCTTCTCTGGTTTCTGGGGGGAGACCCGCTTGCCCTCATGTGGTTTACCTTCCTTGCCCTATCAACCGCCTGTCTGGCCCAATGGCTAGCCGTGCGCAAGGTAACCGGAAATGCATTGATTTCACTGATGGCCATTGGTGGAATATTTTATCTCACCGGGATAAAGTTTATTACATTCACCTGTTTCCAGTGCTTCCACTTCCGTTGGCTATGGCCGAGTGTTTTCTTGTGCTTGGCAGCCTTTTACAGCAGTCGATCGAGATATCCATATTTACCCTATTTCCTTTTCCCTATTGCCATCTATTGGAATCCGGAGACCGGCCTTGCCTCCGCTGCCGCTTGGATAGGGTGGAAAATCATTGCCAACGCGGTACCTGTTGCAGTAAGCGCTGCGTGGCGGTCTGGCATTCGGTCGCTGGCAACATCCGCAATAGCTCCCGCAATAGCAACAAGTACAGGGGTGCTGCTGATTGTTTTGTATATAGCCGCAAAATCAGGGCAACTACCTGATCCAAGTATGATGTCGCGGTTCGCTAAAGATTTTTACATTTATGGCTTCTTTATGCTTCCTATGCCAGGCCTGCATCTTTGGAACATTTTTGCAGCCATTGCCGGAGTGCTACTTGTCCTAGGAATTCAATACTACGGCAAGCGGTCACTCCCGAACCCGGACGACACCAAACACGGTTTTATCGTATATGCTGCCCTATTGTTTTCCCTGCTGTTTGCGTATTACCAAGGGCGCAGTTTTTACGGAGCCTTGCTCGCCGTCTCTTACCCACTCTGGCTGGCAATCGTGGTATGGCTACATTGTTTCCGCGACAAATTAATTGCTACGAAGGAAGTCCTCATATCCCAACCGCTCAGAACTTTCGGAATCGGCCTAATTTGCCTTGGATTTGCCGCCAGTCTGACGACAAATTTCTACCTGCGCCCAACAATCAACCCATTCAACAAACAAAATATTGCCGAGAAGGCAGAACTCCAATCTTGGGTAGAAAAAACGTCGGGTGGCAGGACACCCCTCTTTATTTCGTTTTCTGCGTGGCGCTTGGCACTGCTCACCCGAACACAACACGCCAACGGAATAATTCCATTGACTGCATTACTTCGGCGAGACCAATTGGATAACTACCTTTCCGAGCTTGAAAATCCAAAATATGCGCTGTATTACGACCTGACCAACGATATTTATTTCGTAAATGAAAATACTTCGTTTACCAACGAGCTCAAACAGCAGATAAGAAACATTACCGGTAACCGAGGAGAAACTGTGCCAGTTTTCGAAAACAATCAAGGTAAGCTAATTCTTCTCAACCCTACCCATTAACTCGTTTCCCAACGCCGGCCAAATAGTCATCTATCGCCCCCCCCAGCAGGCCATCTGCCTGCTGTTCGGGTAGGACAGAAATGAAATTAAACGAACTTGCATCTATAACCTGAGTATTCGCAAGAAATTTGTGCAAATTTGATCCCTGTTGGCTATGCACCCTGTAGAACGCCTCGGGTAAGTAACCGATCGGCGAAAGATATGTTTCTACCGCCCTTGAAAATGCGGCATCTTCGCCCCCAAGTGGACCAGCAAACCGCACATCCTCAGGAAAACCTCCTAGTCTTTCGAAGGCCTCGCGGCGGAACATCAAGTTGCAAGAGGAACTAGCCAACAATGCCAAATAGCGTGGATCTCCCGGCAGAACTATTGGTTCGTAACCCTCATCTACAAATTGCATTCCAACCTTAATCGCTGAAAACTGTGGGCATACATCAAGTTCCGCTAGCGCAGCCGAAAAATATCCGCTAAGTAGATCATCATCACTATCTAGAAAACACACGAACTCCCCTACCGCCTCTCGCGCTCCGGCATTTCTATCAGCTCCAGATGTGACCCCTTTGTCATATCCCAAAACCCTAACGACCGGAAAATCAGTGCACAGTGAGCGCAGCTGTTCACGTCCACTACCATTTGACCCATCGTCAACAACAATAATCTCCAGGAGATCGTTTTGCTTGAAACAGGAATAGATCGCCCGTGCGATATAGGGGGCATTTTTCCGGCAGGGAATTACAACGGATACTCTCGACATAAAACGAACTCAACGTTTGATCGCAATATAGTGAATCAAGCCATCGGTAAGTGCTTTAACAAACCCCTCCGAATAGCCCAACTCAGCAAGTCTCCAGCGAAATGCATTACCCAACCTTGCTTTCCTGAACCATCCAAGCGTATTTTTTTCCTGAAACCCTGTAATATCATCCATAACAGACTGCAAGATCGCTTCCAATCGGCGCTGAGCACCTTTTTTTACTAATTTATCTTCATTTGCCGGCGGAAATTGCCGGGAAATTTTTTCTGCTAAAGCATGCGCGAAATCGATTTCCACACGCGGCAACAAGGCATCAAGGAATCCCATACAAAACCCTCCTCTATTGGTTAGTAGTCTTACTCGTCTATAGTTTTCTTGGCCACTCTTGCCGAAACGGTGTTCACATATTCCGATATTGCGATATCAACCTCTCCACCTGACTTTCTTGATTCATCAAGCTGTACAAACTCAAAGCCGTCTGGATTATCTGCCAATCTAGTAGACGCAAGAAATTTATCCAAGTGGCTTCCTTCATAACTCCAACACCGGTAGTACACCTTATCAACACGCCCAAGCGGCCCCATGTGCGCAGCTAATGCTTTGCAAAATGCGACATCCTCGCCACCATGGCAACCACGAAAAACATTATCCTCCGAAAACCCTCCCATCAACTCAAACGCATTCCGTCGAATTATCATGTTACAGGGCGAGCTAAAAATAACGGGGACATAACGTGGATCGAAATCCGGTAAGACATATCCTCTTATAGGGTCATAAAATTCCATACCAACTTTTACAACATTGTACTTATGGTCTTTAGCAAGAAGAGGAATAATTTCCTCGAAATAGTTACCGATGATTTCATCATCGGCATCTAAAAAACACAGGAACTCCCCTGAAGCCGATTTTGCACCAAAATTCCTGGCTACCGCAGGACCACCGTTAATAGGATTTTCCAAAACCCGTATATTATTTAACGTTTTTTCTAGCGCAAGCACTACAGCTTTTGAATCATCCGTGGAGCAGTCATCTACAATAATTATTTCATGCAAATATTTTTGGCTAGCCACGCTTCTCACAGCGCGCTCTATTGTTGAGGAGTTATTAAACAACGGAATAATGACCGAGACATTTATCATGGTAAATTTTCTTGAGAACCCAAATACGCCGGAAGGTGGACATTGAACACCTCGTCGAGCACTGATTTCCAATCCCCATGAATTGCTTGCCTGATGACTTTCACTGAATCATACCAAGGATTACTTTCACCTTCCAACCCCCACCGCCATTCATAACGATATGGCAGTAATAGCCATGTAGCTTTACCCAGCGCTCCCGCCAAATGAACAATAGAAGTATCTACGGTGATGACCAAATCCATTTGCTCAATGAGTGCTGCTGTATCGGCCAATGTGGGCATCTCATCAACACAATTTATCAGAGCGTCAGGGCAACCTTCCGGAATAGTGGTCTGAAGTGATATCCAGGTTGCACCATGAAAAGACGCCACGTACGGAGATATCATTTCAAACGGTATTGATCGTCGCCTATCCGAGCGATGCCTGGGGTTTCCTGACCATGCCAAACCAATGCGAGGCGTAGACGTTGTAACAAGCTGCTTAATGCGGCCACTCCAGTAATCAAGGTGCTCAGCGGGTGCTTTGGCATAGCCATTGGTACTTGGTATTGTCTCTATTGTGGAGTCAAAGAAATGGGGGAGACTCATCGTGCCAACCCAGTAGTCAAATCCGACCTCACTCCCTTTATTTTGTCCAATAGATAAAAAATCCACTTCTGGAAGATTATGTTCGAGCAATGCAATGGCTTCTTCTTGGCACTCAAATATCACTTTTGCCCCTTTTTTTTGCATCAGTGGTAAATACCGAGCACACATAATGGTATCACCAAGCCCCTGTTCTCCATGAACCAAGATACGGCAGCCCTCCAATACTTCACCCTTCCAGCGCGGTTTTGCCAAAAGTGAAATATCCAAATGCCGAAAAGCATCTGGGTGGTCATAGCGAAACTCGGCCAAACGGAATCCCTCTGGGTAATAGCCCTTTGCAAGTTCAACATAGGCCAAGGCATGGGCGGCTTGAGGGTCATTAACATAGCGCCGCTGAATCAATTCTCTAACGCGATGCGCTGCTTCAAGCTCTCCTGCCTCAAAATAGACAACATAAGAATTTGTTGCATAGGCAACTGTATCAACTCCATATTTATGCGCCAAGTCATAATACCTCACCGCACTTCTCATATCCTTTCCGGATGAAAATACAATATACCCCGCAAAGCTCATGAAATTAATATCACTTGCAAACTCAGGAGAATCCGGATCACGTATTTTTAACAGCTTATACGCAACATCAAATTCATCATTCAAATACAACGACAAGCATGCCACTACAAACATATCGAAATCTGATTCATGAAGCCTGTTTTTCATAACAGCTTCATAGGCTGGTGCAATTCGGTCCGAAAAATAATCTGAAAATACCCGTATTTTCTTCAGTTCATCATTGTCCCAACCATGGTCTTTGGCAAGGCCGGTGAGTTTTACGATAAACTCATCAGATAAGCCTTTATTCTTCTCTGCAAGAATTCGTATCCGATCCTTCAGAACTGAAGCACGCTTTGCCGGCATGTACTCCAAAAACTCGTGGATATACTTCTCATCAACCTCAACCGGTTTTTCCTGAAAAAACCTCTTACGGAATGCCGCTATTTTTTTTAACATACCAACCTTTTAGAAAAACTTCGCCATATCCACTAGGCGATGCAGAGATTAGATGCAAGAGAACTTCGCATTTTCGAACAGTGGCTAAATCGATACATGATGGGCAAAACGAGGCCAGTGCTGGAACGGCTTATGGCATTTCGCCGACGAGTACGCCACTGCCAATAGCGGGCAACCCGCTCTTCTCGCCGTGTCCATTCTTGGCCGGTCGCCGAACGCTAACTCCGATGAAAATCTTTTGCTCGCGCAGTTGGTTCGTAACATTGCACTATCGCAATTTAGGCTATGGTTTTGCTAGGCGACTGGCTCATTGACCACCACTCTGGATGAACATCAGTTTAACAAAAACCTGAGGTTCCCTCTGTTTTTCGCCTTCCAAGGCGATTTCAGATTTTTTTGTTCGTGAGGCGTGAAGAGATTTTTCAACTGTGACGGTAGCCGAAGATCCATTCAGACCGTAGGCGGACGGCGCGGTAGAAAAGTTGGTGGTCGTTTTATCCACGAGCCGCTTCAAAGCGTTCGGGGTAGAGGATGGAAAATTAGTTCATAGCGTCCTTCCAGTCCTTGGCGGCTCGTCCCCAATCGACGGTCATATTGCGCAAGGCCAGCCAGATCAGCTTGGTGGCGGCATCGTCGCCCGGGAAATGGCTGCGTGTCGTAGAGGTGGCTCTGCGAATCCGGACATTTGGTTAAAAGTGAAATCTCTGTTTCATTGGGCGATGGAAATCGCCTGCCAAGGAGCAGAAGCAATGAGAAGACCCGGTCGTAACCACACAGCTACGTTCAAGGCCAAGGTGGTAATCGCGGCCCTCAAGGAAGATGAGACGCTTAGCGCGTTAGCTGAGAAATTTGACATTCATCCGTATCAAATCAAGCAATGGAAGACGCATCTTCTGAGGAACGCCTCCGACGTATTTGCGACGGCAGCTGAGAAACAGGCAGCCACGCCAGACCTGAAAGACTTGCATGCAAAGATCGGCCAGCTGGCGGCAGAGATCGATTTTTGGGCCGGCGCGCGCGGTCGCATCGGCGATGCGAGCGCAAAACGACGCCCCGAAGGAAGTCCCCTTGTGGGATGATCGACAAGGCCAACGATTTGCCTGTCGCCAGGCAAGCCCAGTTACTTGAACTCTCGCGCTCCTCGGTCTATTACCAGGCGCAGCCGACATCAGAGAGCGGTCTGTAGCTGATGCGACGGATCGATTAACCGGATCGGAATATCCCTTTGCCGGTGCGTGGATACTGCGCGACATGCTTAAGCTGGAAGGCCATGAAATCGGCCGCAAACATGTCGGCACGCTGATGAGGAAGCTCGACATCCAGGCCATCTACCGCAAGGCCTACACCCGCCGGCGCAACCAGGCACACCGCATCCATCCCTACCTGCTGCGTGATCTCACGATTGAGCGCCCGAACCAAGTGTGGGCCTTGGATACGACCTATATCCCGATGCGCCGAGGCTTTGTCTATTTGAGCGCGGTGCTCGATTGGGCGACCCGTCGGGTGCTGGCCTGGCGCCTGTCGAACAGCCTGACCGCCGATCCCTGCGTCGATGCGCTGGAAGAGGCCATCATGAAATATGGTCGGCCAGAAATCATGAACACTGATCAGGGCAGCCAATTCACCAGATCAGCCTTCATCGGCTTGCTTCAGGAGCGCAACATTCAGGTCAACATGGATGGCAAGGGATGCTGGCGGGACAACGTCTTCGTTGAGCGTCTCTGGAAATTGGTCAAGTAGAGGAGATTTACCTGCACGGCTACGACACCGTTTCCGAGGTTCGGCAGGCACTGGCTCGCTATTTCGATTTCTACAATCGCCGTCGCCCACACTCCTCGCTTGACGGGCAAACCCCGGATACGGCTTACTTCAACCAGCCGCTGCTCGCCGCTGCGGTTTAACCCGCAGAGAAATCCCTTAAGAAAACCAAATTTCTGCCCAACTGCGCGGGGCCACCTCTGTCTGCTCAATCAGCCCCAGATCCCGGGCAACCGCCCCGATGGTGCGCCCTTCTTTGACTCGCTTCACCGCCAGTTCCCGGAACTCCGGTGTGTGCTCCCGCTTCGGTATCTTCATCTTTTGCCTTCCAATGTAACGTCAATAGTACGTCACCCTTGGAAGACGAAATTTCGGAGGAAGCTCAATATCTACTTCCACCTCGCTCTGCCTATATTTGGTTTCTGTGACCAAGCCCAAGCAAATTGCCTTTCCATAAACAAGAAAGCCACCCGTCGGGGTGGCTTTCTTTGTATAGCACCAGCAGTTAGCCTCTGCAGGAGCCGGGCATCAAGCTAGTGGGTGTTCCAGAACAGACCCAAGAAGTGATATCTGCCGGAGCGCCAGTCAGGCCACCACCAGATCCATTTGGGGTCAGAGTAACCTGAACCGTAACGCCAAGATCTCCTGTACCACCGGTGGTAATAACCCCTGAAGAAGCAGCCACAGCAACACCCGTCACATATTTTGTCACCTTGGTAGAAGCGCAACTACTGTAGGCAGTTGTTGAGGCCCCCGACGACTGCGCAATTTCAGATACACAGGTCCGTGCGGAACTGGCCGCCAGAACGATTTCAGAAACCTTGGCCTTCTTCGTGTAGTCCTGATAAGCCGGCAGAGCAACCGCTGCCAGAATACCGATAATCGCCACGACGATCATCAGTTCGATCAGGGTAAAACCTTGTTGAACTTTTTTCATTTGAATCTCCTTTTTCGCGAAAAGAGCGGGAAACCGCTAGTTCGGATGATACACGAATCATGCCAGCTAGTGGCCAGCAGCACCATTACTGCTGACAGGGTCTATCTGGGCGGGATCGAGGAAGTTCACGGCGTATTTCCGGTACACCTCACGCTGCAAAAATACGTCCATCAGGTCTGGATCGATGTGACCATTTTGGCGGAATGTGCCCAAAATTGTCAGCGCCTGGGAAAGTTTCATCCCGTTTTTGTAGGGACGATCCTTGGCTGTCAAGGCTTCAAAGATATCGGCGATCCCCATCATGCGAGCCTGCCAGCTCATTTGTTCGCGAGTCAGCCCCTTCGGGTAGCCCTTGCCATCCATGCGCTCATGGTGGCCACCGGCATATTCCGGAACGCGCTTCAGGTGATTGGGCCAGGGGAGCTGTTCCAGCATCTTGATGGTGGCAACAATGTGGTGATTGATGATTTCACGCTCGTCGGCGGTCAGTGTTCCGGCCCGGATGGTCAGGTTTTCCAGCTCGTTATCGTTCAGGAAGGGCACCAACTCGCCGTCCACGTTTCGCCAGCGGTATTCACGACCGATCCGCTTGACTCGTTCGATGTCGTCGTCCGTCATGCGCTCGCCACCGATATTGGATTTGCGGAGAAACTCCCGGTCGGCATCGTAGCGGGTGATGCGCTCGGCACACTGACGTTCGGCAGAGGCTCGGTCTGCGCCATCAAGCACTGCACGCAGCATTTCCAGCTCGGCATCGCGCTTGAGTACTTCAAAACGGGTGTCAATCAGGCCGATACGGTCATACAGGGTGTGCAGCTTGGTGGCTTTGTCCACCACATGGACGGGGGTGGTGACTTTCCCACAATCGTGCAGCAGGGCAGCGATCCGAAGCTCGTAGCGGTCCTTGTCAGTGAGTTTGAAGTCCGCCAGCGGCCCTTCGCTGGTTTCATTGACCGCCTCGGCCAGGAGCATGGTCAGTTCCGGCACACGCTGGCAGTGGCCGCCGGTGTAGGGCGATTTTTCGTCAATGGCCAAGTTGATCAGCTTGATGA
>CAZHVZ010000010.1:45044-47443 GCA_964536245.1 uncultured Rhodocyclaceae bacterium | reverse complement strand
GGTGACTATGAGGCGCACCATGTGGCGGTAATCCCAGCCGCTTTCCATGAATTCGACCAGCAGCCCGGTGGTATGGGCGACGTGCTGACACTGCTCGGTGAGCAGGGCGAAAAAATCCGGAGTTTTCGGGAATACCCGGTCGAACAGGCGGCGAAAGATTGAAGCCCGTGGCGTGTCTTCACTCATGGTTTGCCTCCGAGGAAGAGATTGAGCAAGGCATAGGCCTGGATTCCCACCAGCGCAGCGCCGGGGATGGTGATCACCCAGGTCAGGGCAATATCCTTGGCCTTGGCCCAGCGCACTGCGCGGGGGCGCTCCGAGGCGCCGATGCCCATTATCGAGGTGGCGACGACATGGGTGGTCGACACCGGTGCGCCACCCATCGAGGCGGCAAGGATGACGGCTGCCGAAGTAAGCTGGGAGCCGAGGGCATGGATGGGACGCACCCGGTAAATGGCAAAACCCAGCGTTCGCACAATGCGCCAGCCGCCGGAGAGAATGCCGAGGGTGATGGCCGAAGCGCAGGCCAGCATGACCCAGAAGGGGACTTCGAAGCTCGGGATGAATCCTCCGAGGAGCAGTACCAGCGTCAGGATGCCCATGCTCTTCTGGGCGTCGTTGGCGCCGTGGGAAAAGGCCAGCCCGGCGGCGGTGACGAACTGGGCCGTGCGCAGGCCGTGGTTGGCGGCCGGGTTGGCCGCCAGAAGCAGGGCGTGCAGCAGGCGATGGACGAGGTAGCCCCCCCAGAATCCGACCAGAGGGGAGAGCAGCAGGGCAGCCAGCACCTTGACTATGCCGGTGACGCGGCCATCCAGCAGTTCGGCAAAGCCCCACACCACATGCTCGCTGCCGACGGAAACCACCACCGCGCCGGCCAGCCCGCCAACCAGGGCGTGGGAAGAGGAGGAGGGAATGCCGAAGTACCAGGTGCCGAGATTCCAGGCAATCGCTCCGATCAGCCCGCAAAGCAGGATGGCCAGGGAAAGCACCGGGGCGACGCCATCCAGGGCAACGAACTTGCCGATGGTGTTGGCGACTGCCGTGCCGCCGAGCAGGGGGCCGAGGAACTCGAAAACACCCACCACCACCACCGCCTGCATCGGCGTCATGGCTCGCGAGGCGATGACCGTGGCGACGATATTGGCGGCATCGTGAAAGCCGTTGGTGTAGTCGAACAGCAGAACGATGACCACGGTGAGGGCGGCGAGAAGGAAGAGGGTGTCCATCGTCCGGTCAGGCGGGTTCTTCCAGCCAGCGCCCAAGGGTTGCTGCCAGCGTGGCGTAGGAGATGGGTTTGCTCAGATAGTCGTCCATGCCGGCCGCCAGGCAGGATTCACGGTCGCCTTCCATGGCGTTGGCGGTCATGGCGATGATTGGAATGGCGGCATCAAATTCTCCGGAGCTGTTCTGCCGGATGAGTCGGGTGGCTTCAAAGCCATCCATGACCGGCATCTGGCAATCCATCAGGACCAAATTGAAGGCGCCCGCAACAAGGGCTTCCAGAGCTTCCTGTCCATTGGTGACGGTGTGGGTTTCACAGCCGAGTTTTTTCAGCATCATGCCGGCGACCTTCTGGTTGGCCAGGTTGTCTTCCACCAGCAGTATGCGGCTACCCGGCGGCAGCCGGATTTCCTTGGCGGCAAGCGGTTTGGCCGGAGACAGTGTGCCAAGCGGGCAGGTCAGGGTGAAACGGAAGGTGCTGCCGCAGCCCAAAACAGATTCCACCTCAATGCTGCCGCCCATCAGGTCGGCAAGGTGCTTGCAGATGGACAGGCCAAGACCGGTACCGCCGAAACGCCGGGTGGTCGAAGCATCGCCCTGATAAAACGGAGAAAACAAGCGCTCGACGACTTCCGGCGCCATGCCGATGCCGGTATCCCTTACCGTCCAGGCAAGGGCGGCATGACCGGATGTGCACTGTGCGGAGAGCTCCAGGCTGACGCTTCCGTGATGGGTGAATTTCAGCGCATTGCCGGCCAGGTTCAGCAGCACCTGTCGCAGGCGCATGGGGTCACCCTGGATCGCCTCAGGCAGTTGTCCGTCAAGCCGGGTGATCAGCGCGACTCCTTTGCGACGGGCCAAAGGCCCGAGCAGGGGAGTGATCTCGGCCAGGAGCGCCGAGGGGGAGAAGGTGATGGTTTCCAGTTCGATACGACCGGCTTCGATCTTCGAGAAGTCAAGAATGTCGTTAATGACCCCCAGCAAGGCTTCTGCGCTATCACGGATGGTTTCGGCGGCATCGCGCTGATTGGGTTGGAGATCGGTGTCGAGGAGGATTTCCGTCATGCCGATGACCCCGTTCATGGGGGTCCGGATTTCATGGCTCATATTGGCCAGGAAGCTGCTTTTTGCGGCGGTGGCGGCCTCTGCCGCTTCCTTCGCCTCGCGCAGGGATGCCT
>CAZHVZ010000010.1:22759-45034 GCA_964536245.1 uncultured Rhodocyclaceae bacterium | reverse complement strand
CCAGGGTTTGCATGGCTTCCAGAAAGGCGCCTGCCCAACGCGAAAGCAGGCGAACAAATTCCAGGTCGGAAGGGTCGAAGTCTCTTTTCCGGCTGGTGGGGGAAGAGAAGTTCAGTGTTCCGTAAACCTCGCCCGCGACCCGGATCGGAATGCCAATGTAGGCGGCCAGGGAAAATTCCCGGAAACAGGGGTGATTGGCATACTCCGAGGCCGGGGCATCGGCAATGACCAAGAGATCGTCATGAGCCAGGGTAGTGCTGCAATAGGTGTTGCCCAGGGGGAATATTTGTCCGTCAGCCAGGGTGTCGGGCGGAGAAATCTGCACCACGACCCGGTACTCTTCTCCCTCAATACGGCTGACGATGCCGAAGTCCAGTTTGAGGTGGTCGGTGCCGACCTGCAGGGCATGTCTCAGGGTTGCTTCCGGCTCCAGGCCGGTAATCGCAACAATGTCATTGAGCGCTTTGAGAGCGGCTAACCGGCGTTTCAGGCGGCGGGCATCAATGTCTTGTCTTTCCGTTTCATGCCGGCGCTGCTCTTCGGCAGCCTTCAGCTGGTCGGCCATATGGTTGAAGGCCGAGGCGGTCTGGGCGAGTTCGTCATTTCCCCGTGTTTCAAGTTTCTGGCTGAGGTCGCCGGCGGCAATGGCCTGGCTTGCGTTGCGCAGGGAAAGCAATTGCCGGGTCAGGTAGGTGCCGAGAATGAAGGAAAAAATGGCGACCAGGAGCATTTCCAGCAGGGAGATGGTGAGGGTCCAGGTGCGCGTCTTGGCGATCAATTCCTGAAACGGCGCAATATCGATGCCGAACTGGACCTTGCCAAAGGTCTGGCCGGAGACGGAAATCGGAATTTCCCGGTCAAACAGGCCGTCGCTCACGGCTCCGATGTGGGTGTCCGGGATCACCGGGCCGGACGGAACCTTGCCCCGTTCCACCATGGCATTCCCCTGTCCGTCGACAATGCGCAGATAGGTCAGGTCGCCCGTAGCCAGAATGTCGCCGGCAATGCTGTCAATGGTGGCCAGGTCGTAGGCAATCATGGCATCGCGGATGCTGGCGCTGATCAGGCGTGCGGTGGTGGCGGAACGGCGTTCAATTTCCTCTTCATTGGAACTGCGTAACTGCCCGAGAACGCTGAATCCGAGAATGGCCAGGAGCAGCCCTTCTATGAGAGCGATGCCGAGAATGGTTTTGGTGCGGAATTTCATGGTTGCTTGCCGATGGGCTGGTTGATTTTCAGGCGACGGATTTCATCCCATTCGTGGTCGGATGCTCCTTCAATACCCTTGAAACTGAGCGGCTCAAGCAGTTTGCGTCCGGGTTCATCATCGCCGAGGGCGGTCATGGCGGTGGCGATCCGGGCCACCGTGTCGGCGCTCACACGGGGGTGGGCGGCGAAGGCATGGGGAACATAGGAGGGGGTGCTGGCCAGTATCCGCAACCGGCCCGCAACATCCGGAGCGAGGGCGTCAAGGGTGCGGCGGATACCTCCTCCGGCGGCAAATGCTCCCTGCGCGACGCCCCGATAGACCGAGTCGTGGGAACTGACATATTTCGCTTCGATCGGGATGCCGAGCCGGGAAAATTCGGAGCGCGGCAAGATGCTCGCAGCAAAGGCGGCGGGAGCAGGAAAGGCGATCGTCTTGCCGGCCAGTTCGCTGACTTTCTTGACTGGACTGTCCTTGGCGACCACGATGATGCCCACCAGTTTGCGCTCCTTTTCCTTGGCAAAGGCCTGATAACCGGGAGCTTTGCTGAATACGGCGTAATGGTAGGGGTTCATGTAGGCGAGGTCATACTCACCCCGCTGCATGCGTTCTTCAAAGCCCGGAATATCCGGTGCCGTGCGGAATACCAGGCGCAGTCCCGTGCGGGCGGAGACTTCGGAAAGCAGGGGAATCCAGTGGGTGGCAAGGACGGTGGCGGATTGTTGGGGAACGATACCCACCGTGATTTCGCCGGGGCCGGCCATCAGTTGGCTCACCATGGTCAGCATGGACAATATTGCCGTGCCTCGAAGCACGCGCTTGATGGTGTTTCTCATACAACCTCCAGTATCGGGAATTCTCCGGGTAGAGGGCGGGAAAGACAAGCAAATAGAGGCCGGCGGTTGACAAGAAAACATACTTCAACGATTATTGAAGTATGGAAACAAAAGATGCTGTCCTTGCCCTCGGTGCCCTGGCCCATGCCACCCGTCTCGAAGTTTTCCGCCTGCTGGTGCAGGCCGGGAGTGAAGGCCTGTCGGTCGGGCGCATTGCCGGGCAACTGGGGATTGAGGCCAATGGCCGCCTGAGCTTTCACCTCAAGGAGCTGGTCAATGCCGGGCTGGTGGATTCCCGGCAGGAGGGGCGTTTTGTGTTCTATGCCACCCGATATCCGGCCATGAACGATCTGCTCCGCTACCTTACCGAGGATTGCTGCGGCGGGCTGGGCTGCGGCGAGATCGTCGCGGCCTGCGCTCCGACGCCGGCCACCGTCCCCAAGGAATCATGATGAACGTGCTTTTTCTGTGTACCGGCAACTCCTGCCGCTCCATTCTGGCCGAGGCCACTTTCAATCATCTGGCCCCCACCGGCTGGCTGGCCCTGAGTGCCGGCAGCCAGCCCACCGGGCAGGTGCATCCGCGTTCCCTGGCATTGCTGGCGAGGGAGGGGATTGCCGGCGCCGGCTATCACAGCAAATCCTGGAGCAATCTGCCGGTGACGCCGGATATCGTGGTCACCGTCTGCGCCAGCGCCGCTGGCGAAACCTGCCCGGTCTATCTCGGGTCGGTGCTGCGTACCCATTGGGGGGTGGAGGATCCGGCCCATGCCGCCGGCAGTGATGAGGACATCGACGCGGCGTTTTACACTGCCTATCGACGTCTGCGCACCCGTATCGAAGCCTTTCTGTCCCTGCCCCTGGCGGAATTGCAGAAAGACCCGGTTCGCCTGAAAGCCGAACTGGACCGCGTCGGTACTCTTTCCGCCCGGTCGGGAGATCCGGGATGAATCGTTTCGAGCGTTATCTGACGCTATGGGTGTTTCTCTGCATCGTTGCCGGCATTGCGCTGGGTCAGTTGCTGCCCGGGGTGTTCCAGGCGGTGGGGCGACTGGAAGTGGCCAGGGTCAATTTACCGGTCGGGCTGCTCATCTGGGTGATGATTATCCCCATGCTGGTCAAGGTCGATTTTGCTGCGCTGCACGAGGTCCGGCAGCATGTCCGGGGTATCGGCGTCACCCTGTTCGTGAACTGGCTGGTGAAGCCCTTTTCCATGGCTTTTCTCGGCTGGCTGTTCATCCGCAGCCTGTTTGCGCCTTATCTGCCGGCCGAGCAGATCGACAGCTACATCGCCGGCCTCATTCTGCTGGCGGCTGCGCCGTGCACCGCCATGGTCTTTGTGTGGAGCCGGCTGACCCATGGCGACCCGCTGTTCACCCTGTCCCAGGTGGCGGTGAACGACAGCATCATGGTCTTTGCCTTTGCGCCTCTGGTGGCTTTCCTGCTTGGCATTTCGTCGATCACCGTTCCCTGGGCCACCTTGTTCACCTCGGTGCTGCTCTACATCGTCATTCCGGTGCTGCTGGCGCAACTTTGGCGCAAGTCCCTGCTGACCCATGGACAGGAGGCCTTTGACGCCGCCATGGAAAAAATCGGCCCGTGGTCGATTGCCGCTTTGCTGGCGACCCTGGTCCTGCTGTTTGCCTTTCAGGGCGAAGCCATCCTGCGTCAGCCTCTGGTTATCGCCCTGCTGGCGGTGCCGATCCTGATCCAGGTGTTCTTCAACTCGGCGCTGGCCTACTGGCTGAATCGGGCGGTCGGCGAAAAGCACAATATCGCCTGCCCGTCGGCCCTGATCGGCGCGTCCAATTTCTTCGAACTGGCCGTCGCCGCGGCGATCAGCCTGTTCGGCTTCGAGTCGGGCGCCGCCCTGGCGACCGTCGTCGGCGTGCTGATCGAGGTGCCGGTGATGCTGCTGGTGGTCAAGGCGGTGAACGCCAGCAAGGGCTGGTACGAAGGCAATCCGTCAACTTGATCCGGAAGGCTTCAGCAGGCTGGATCTTCTGGCTGCCTCAGCCATTTCAGCAGGGTCGCGTACAAGAGGTCGGGATCAACGGGTTTTGAGATGAAATCATTCATGCCTGCATCGAAACAGCTTGTCTTGTTTTCGACAAAGGCGTTGGCGGTCATGGCAAGTATCGGGATCCCGGCCTGGCCCGGCAGTTGCCGAATGCGGCGGGTCGCTTCCAGGCCATCCATCCCGGGCATCTGCATGTCCATGAGGATCAGGTCGTAGCGGTTCTTTTTTGCCAGTTCGACGGATTGTGCGCCGTCTTCAGCAAAGTGAACGACTTCAAATATTTCCTTAAGCAGTTCGAAAGCCACTTCCCGATTGATGGCGTCGTCTTCTGCCACAAGCAGGCGTTTCCGGCTATGGTGGCGGGTGAGAAGAGACTCGGCCGAATCCTCTGAAGTGTTTGCTTGTCCTCCGACTTCCGGCTTGCCCTTGGCGAGCCGAGCAGTAAACCAGAAAAGGCTGCCGTGGCCGGGCGTTCTTTTTGCGCCGGCCGACCCGCCCATCAGCTCGGCCAGCTTTTTGGTGATGACCAGTCCCAAACCGGTGCCGCCATGATGACGACTGATTGAGTTATCCGCCTGTTCAAAAGGAGTGAACAGGCGTTTCTCCAGTTCAGGAGAAATCCCGATTCCGGTATCTTGGACTTCAAAGCGCACGATCACACTGTCTTCGAACTCTTTTTCGAGAGAAGTGCGCAGCGTGATTGAGCCGGTTTCGGTGAACTTGATGGCATTGGTGGACAAATTGAGTAGCGCTTGCTGAATTCGCAAGGGGTCTCCGAGCAAGTCGTGGGGGATGAACGCATTGTCTGTCAGCAGTTTCAATTTTTTTTGCTGTGCCTGGTCAAACAGGATCGAGGCAACGTTGGCAGAAATGCTGCCGATACAGACGGATGATTTCTCCAGTGTCAGTTTTCCGGCCTCAATTTTTGCGAGATCCAGGACTGCGTTGATGACCGCCAGAAGGTGTTGCCCTGCTGCGTCGATCTTGGCAATTCGCTCTGCCTGTTCGGGCGTGGTGCCGGAGCGTTTGAGCAGGTGGGACATGCCGATAATGGCATTGAGGGGGGTGCGGATTTCGTGACTCATGTTGGAGAGAAAGTCACTCTTCATTTGCCCGGCCAATTCTGCGGCTTCTTTGGCCTCGGTCAGATAAGCAGCGAGCTTCAGTTCTTCGCTGATGTCACGGGTGAGCAGGGCAAATTTTCGGCTTCCCCCTATACGATCCAGTTCGACCATGGTCAGTTCGATGGGAAATTCCTCTCCATCCTGTCGCAGGCCGGTGGCCCGTATCGTGTGGGCGGGAAAACCATTGGCCAGATTGCCCAGCAGGCCGTTGCTATCAGTGATCAGCTGCAGGATGTCCCGACCCTGCAAACGTGCCTCCGCCTGGGCAAACATGGCTTGGGCATTGGCATCCAGGGACTGGATTTGCCCTTGTTCATTGATCACGGTAATGCCCAGGGAAGTTGCTTTGAGCAATTGCTGGTTTTGATCAATCGCCCGTTTGCGGGCGAGAAGATTGTGGATTCTGGCTTTCAGTTCCAGGGGGACGATAGGTTTTGAAATGTAATCATCGATCCCCAGATGGAAAAGCTCGACGCGCCGGGCGGGCGTGTCAAAGGCGGTCACTGCCAGAATCAGCATTCGCCCGGCGGTGCCGGGTTGTCTCCTGATCCGGTTGATGAGGCGAGACCCGGACATGCGCCCCCCGAGGACGATGTCGCAAATGGCCAGGTCATAGTCATTGGTCTGCAAGGCCTCCCAGGCTTCATCCGCCGAAGCGAACGCATCGACGTCGATGCCCCACTCCTGAAGCTGTGCCAGCAAGGCAAGGCGCTGATCACCGGAGTCCTCGACATAGAGGGCACGGCAGGGCATGGGACCAAGAATTCGGAGAAAGTGCCGGATGAAGGAAACCAGTTCATCCAGATCGTGTTTGCGAAATACCTCGGTGACCCCTGCCTGATTGGCGAGCATGGCCAGCTCGGCGGTTGGGCTGCCGGTGAGAACAACGATAGGCTCAACCGGAATGGCCTGGGTGCTGCGCAGGAATCTGGCCAGTTCAATGCCGTCACCATCTGCCAGTTGCGCGGCGAAGACAAAAAAGTCGAAGGCTTGCCTGTTCACCATTTCCCGGGCTTCGGCTGCGCTGGCAGCATAGCTCAGGCAAAACTCCGGAACTTCTGCCATTTCATGTTGCAAAATGTCCCGGTAAAGAGGGGTGTTGTCGACAAGCAGAACGTTCAATTTAATTTCCCATCGCGAATGCGCTGTTCATCCGGAGCTTCTTATGGTCGCAAATGCTCCTGCAATTTGGTGCCAGGGGTATTGATCCTTCTCAATGGATTCGGGATTTTATTGAGCAGATGGCAGAAAAATGGCCGGAAATTGCCGCCGAGATGCGGCTGATCCCCGGGCGGATGCCCTGAAGTATCTCCGGAGGGGGCGCCTGTCCGGGGAAACCGTCGCCCCCATTGCCCGGTCAGTATTCCTGCAACATGGTCATCTGCACATCGGCATGGCGCAGGCGCTGGGCCAGGGTGCGGGCGATGGCGGTGATGATGGTGAAAGCCAGCTTCTTGTGGGTTTCGCCAAGTTCGTTGAATTGGGCGAGGGAAAGGATATAGACCTCGGTTTCGGTAAAGGCGATGGCGTCATTGCCCCGGGGGCGGCCATCCAGAAAGGCCAGGCCGCCAAAGAAGTCGCCCCGGCCAAACGTCGCGATGTGGCGGGTGCGCCCGGCGCCGAGCGGGGCAAAGATACGCACCGAACCTCGCCGGAGCAGAAAGATGGCATCGCCGGGTTCACCCCGGGCGTAAATGGTTTCTCCAGCGGCGTAGGTGTGCTTGGTGAGTTTCGCTTCCAGTTCGGCCAGTGTTTCGTCCTTGCGGTTCTTGAACAGCTCCATTTCGGAGAGCAGCATGGGGGATTCCTCTGTCGGGCCTGCTTGTTCCGCGCCTCCCAGCAGGCGGTCTTCCACCCATTCGATGGCACTGTCCAGTTCGCCGAAAAGGCGGACTGCCTGCTCGTCCTCGGTGACTCCGGTCTGGTGCAGGAATTCCTTCAGGTTGCGGCCATTGGGCAGGTTTTCCCGAACATTGGAAAGAATGAACTGGGCTCCCCGCTCACGCAGGGTGTCGCGAATCTGGTTGAGCATGTGGGCGGCGGTCACATCCATGGACTGCACCCGCTTCATGTCGAAAATCACGAAATTTTGTGTTTTCAGATCGGCCTCCACCAGGCCGTAAAGCTGCTGGGTGGTGCCGAAGAAAAGGCTGCCCTGGAGTTCGAAAATAACCGCCTGGTCGCCCTTCTGTTCGAGGATCTGGGTTTCCGATTCGGGGCGATACCAGTTGGACGACATCTGGTTGACGTAAAACTTGTGGCGGATCACCGAACCGCCGATCTGCTCACGCAAAAAGAGAATGATGGCCAGTCCGACGCCGACGCCGGAGGCGGCAATCAGGCCGACGGTGAGGGCGACCACGACCACGGCAACGACCACTCCGAAATCGAACACCGTGGCATTGGATTCGACGAAGCGGAGCGGTTCCTTGTCGATCATGCGGATGCCGACAACAATCAGGATGCCGGCCAGGGTGGGGACCGGAATCCAGGCGATGAAGGAGCCGAGAACGATGGCCGTGACCAGCGCCATGACCCCCTCGACCAGCCCGGAGGCACGGGAGGTGGCACCGCTGCTCAGGTTCACCAGGGTTGCCCCCATGGTACCGGCGCCGGGAATGCCGCCGACCGAAGAGGATGCAACGTTGGCAATGCCCTGGGCCACCAGTTCCCGGTTGGAGTCGTGGCGGCTGCGGGTCATCTGGTCGAGGACGACGCAGGTTTTCAGGGTGTCGATGGAGAGCAGTACGGCCAGCGTCAGGGCGCTGCCGAAGAGGGCGGCCACCTGGCCAAGGCGGAGATCGCCGATTTCGTGCCAGCGTTCGGTAATGGAGGCAAAGTAGCCGTCGCCCGCAGCGCCCAGAGCACCGATGACCAGGGGGTTGTCGGTCAGGGTGAGCAGGGCTTCATCCTGCATGGCCAAGGCAAAATAGGCGGCGACGCCACCAAGGATGCCGAGGATGGTGGCCGGCAGCTTGCTGGTGATGCGGGGAGCAATGAGCATGGTCAATACCGTTGCCCCGCCTATGGTGACACCGCGCCAGTCCCACATCCAGGGGGAAACCAGAGTCTGCCACCAGGGTGTGCCGGTCGGTGCGCCGACGAATTTCTGGATCTGGCTGCCGATGATGATCAGGCCGACACCGGACAAATAGCCGCTGACCACCGGGTAGGGAATGTAGCGGATCAGGCGGCCGATGCCGACAAAGCCGAACAGCACCTGAAAGCCTCCCGCCAGGATACCCAGCATGAGCAGGAGGAGAACCACCGTACTGGTCGGCATTCCCTGCTGCACCAGTTGAATGGCAAAGGCCGAGAGCACGGCCGCCGCCGGGGCGCAGGGGGCGCTGATCAGGCGGTCGGTGCCGCCCAGGGTCGGGGCGATCAGGCCGATGACCGTGGCGCCGATGATCCCGGCAAAAGCGCCGAGAGCCGCGTGGTTGGGGCTGATCGCCGAGTAGATGGTGACCCCGAAGGCGATGGCAGCCGGCAGGGCGACCAGCATGGCGGCGAAGCCGCCCCAGAAGTCGCCGCTCTTGTAGAGCTTGCTGAAAAAACTGTTCATATTGTTTTCCCCCTCGTTTTTATGCCAATCTTAAGCCAATTGACCGGCCTGTGTGCCGGTGATGGGAATTTGGAGAGCGATCTATGCGGGTTGTGGTGCAAAGGGTACGGCAAGCCAGTGTGCAGGCCGAGGGCCGGGTGAGCGGCGAGATCGGAGCGGGGCTGCTGGTTCTGGCCGGATTCGATGAGGTGGACGGCGAGACCGATCTCGACTGGATGGCCGGAAAACTGATCAAACTGCGCATTTTCGCTGACCGCGAGGGGGTCATGAATGCCAGCGTTCAGGAAACGCAGGGGGACATCCTGGCGGTATCGCAATTCACTCTTTACGCCTCTACCCGAAAAGGCAACCGCCCTTCCTGGAGCAGGGCGGCCCGGGGCGACATTTCCCAGCCCCTGTTTGAATGCTTTGTCGACAAGTTGAGCCGGGCATTGGGCAAACCCGTGGCGACCGGCGTCTTTGGCGCCGACATGCAGGTCAGTCTGGTCAATGACGGTCCGGTGACTCTTTGGATGGACTCCCGTCATCCGGAATAGCCCGGTTAGCTCCGGTGTCTTTCCTGCCAGAGAGCGGCACAGCTTTTTCGTAGGTAGGCAGGTTGTGGGAGAATGCGGTCAGTTTATTGTCAGCTATTGAGAATGACCGAAAAAACCATCCGCTACGGCAGCTTTCTCGGCGCCATCCGGCGCCATCACCGGCAAATCAGCTATAACGAGGTGGTCGCTCTGGAGCGTAGTACGCCTCCGGCCCGCAGCCGTTTGCGCCTGGTCGATCTGCATCGCTTGCTGACCCCCTATGTGTCGGTTCGTTTTGCCGAGCAACTGCGTGCCGTGCTGCCCCTTGCCATGATGCTGATCGGCTTTCAGGCGCTGGCTTTGCGAACATCCCCCGATGAAGCGGAAACCATTTTCCTGGGTATTGGTGCGGTCATGCTCGGGCTGATGTTTTTCATGGAGGGCGTCAAACTTGGGCTGATGCCCTTTGCCGAGAACATTGGCTTTCTCATGCCGGAGCGCTCAAGCGCCCTGACAATCCTCGCTTTTGGCGGGCTGCTCGGAGGCGCAGCGACCTTTGCCGAGCCGGCAATCGGAGCCTTGCAAGCCGCCGGGGCGGGCCTCTCTGCCGAGCGTGCCGGTCTGCTCAAGGCCCTGCTTGGGCCTTATGCCAACTGGCTCGTTCTGGCGGTGGCCGGCAGTGTCGGTCTGGCGGTGATCCTCGGCTTGCTGCGTTCAATGTTTGGCTGGCGTCTCAAGGCAATGGTATTGATCATTGTTCCTGCATGCCTCGGATTAACGGTCTACGCTTCCGGGCAGCCGGGGCTGGATCGGGTCGTCGCCCTGGCTTGGGATTGCGGCGGGATCACCACCGGACCGGTAACTGTTCCTCTGGTGCTGGCTGTTGGGATCGGGGTCGCGGCGTCGGCCGGGCGCGGGGGAAATCCGCTGTCCGGTTTCGGGATCGTGACGCTCGCTTCCCTGCTGCCGGTGATCGGCGTGCTCGGTGTGGCCATTTATCTGGCGGGGCAGGGGCATCTCGCCGTGCCGCATCCGCTTGGTGCGGAGAAGCAATGGTTCCAGGAAACTCCGGCGGCTGAAATGCTGGCCTCCCTGCGGGCCATTCTTCCCCTGGTGTTGCTGCTTTTCGTCGTCCAGCGCCTGCTCCTGCGTCAACCGGTCAAGCATGGCAGCGTCCTGATCTACGGAATTCTGATGGCCCTGCTCGGCATGATGGTATTCAGCCTTGGTCTGACAGCGGGATTGGTCGAATTGGGGAACCAGGCGGGTAACAATGTGCCCTGGGCGTTCGCCCCCCACCGGGAGAGTGGTGCGCCGCCTCTTTATCCGCGTCTGCTCGGACTGACCATGACGCTGATTTTTGCATTTGCCATCGGCTATGGCGCTACCGTTGCAGAACCGGCCCTTAACGCCATGGGAATGACGGTAGATAACCTTACCGATGGCGCTTTCAAGAAACGCTTGCTGGTTCATGCCGTCGCGCTGGGGGTCGGTCTTGGTGCCGCTCTTGGCGTTGCAAAAATTCTTTTTGACCTGCCGCTGGCCCGTCTCCTGCTCGGTGCCTACAGCCTTGCCCTGATCCTGACCATCCTTTCCCGGGAAGAGTTGGTCAATCTCGCCTGGGATAGCGCCGGGGTTACAACCGGGCCGGTTACCGTTCCGCTTCTTCTTGCTCTCGGCGTCGGCCTGGCCGAGGCAGTTGGGGCTGTGGAAGGGTTCGGTATTTTAGCCATGTGTTCCGTCGGGCCGATCATCAGCGTCCTTTCCTTCGGGTTGTGGATTGACTGGCGAGCCCGCACTAACGACAGGAGAAAGACACGGTGAGCCAGAGTGAAATGATTGTTCTGAGCGATGTGGTTCTGATTACAGCCATTGTTCAGCGCGGGGCAGCGGATCTCGTGGTGCAGACCGCCCAGGAGGCCGGGGCGCAGGGGGCCACCATTTTCCACGCCCACGGTACGGGGGTTCGCCAGAAACGCCTGGGAATACTTGGCCTGACCATCAATGCCGAAAAAGAGGTGATCTATATCGTCGTGCCGGCGGATCAGGCCGACATTGTTTTTGAGCGGATTTTTGTTTCTGCCAAATTGGATACGCCGGGCATGGGAATTCTCTGGATGACCGCTCTGGACAAGATGGCAACCTATGTTCCCCATGAGATTGCGGCCCGTTTCGGTTTGCATTTCGAGGCCAGGAAATGAGCGTTCTGGCCCATGTCGGGCGCAATATCGAAAAAAAGCTGATCACTGCCATCGTTGTGTCGGGCCGGGGTCGGCTGGTCCTGGAAAAGCACGGCGAGGCGCCCGGCGTATTATCCGTTTCCCATCACCACGCAAGGGGTGTCGGGGTTCGACGGGTCAAGGCCGGGCAGCTATTCTCCAGCGAACGGGATGTGCTCCTTCTGCTGGTTGAGGCGGAATATGCCGAAGAGATTTTTGCGAAAATTTTCAGCGAGGCAGGCATTGACCAGCCGGGAGGCGGTATGATTTTCATGGAGAGGGTGCTGCGCGGGCATCCCATGCTGCCCTTCGAAGGCGCTGACTGGTAGGTGCCAGATAGAAAGGAATCGGATCATGAAGCTGTTCGGATTGTTGCTGGCGTCCTGCTTGCTCCTGTCTCCTGTCCAGGCAGACGAGGCAAGAGCCTTGTCGCGAGGCCAGGATTTGTATCTGCCCATCTATTCACACATGGTCTATGGCAACCGGAATCGGACCGGAGCCTTGCCCAAAGCCCTGCTTTCAGCCCTGGTGAGTATTCGCAATACCGACCCCAAGCGCGCCTTGCGGCTGCTTTCGGCGCGATATTACGATACCGACGGCAAGTTTCTCCGGGACTATCTCTCCGCTCCAGTGATCATCGGTCCATTTGGGACCAGTGAGCTCTTTGTCGATTTGCATGACGAATCCGGCGGTTCCGGCGCCAATTTCCTGATCCGCTGGGAAGCCGAGTCTCCCATGAACCCGCCCCTGGTGGAGGCGATCCATGCCAACATGGACTCGGGCAAGGCGGTTATCGTTACCACTCAGGCGATCCCCATCATTCCTTAAGCGAACGGGATTCCTTCCGGGCTTTTTCCAGCCATGCGAGGAGGGTGGTAAACAGTTTGTCCGGGTCAACCGGCTTGGTAATGTAGTCGTCCATGCCCGCAGCCAAACAATTGCTGTGATCCTCGACAAACGTATTGGCGGTCAGGGCGATAATCGGCACGGATTCCCGGCCGGGTATCCGGCGTATTTCCCGGGTGGCGTGCAAACCATCCATTTCCGGCATCTGCATGTCCATCAGGATCAGGGAATACGCCTTTTTTTCCGCCATTTCGACCGCCTGGAGGCCGTTCTGGGCAATGTCCACCTGGCAGCCGATAATTTCGACCAGCAATTCCAGCATGACTTCCTGATTGACCCAGTCATCTTCCGCCATCAGGATCTGGGCGTCGGCATGGTGGGTGCGCAGCAGGGTTTCAGCTATCTTGCCGGAGAGCAAAGCGGGCGGCTGTCCGGCGGAGGATTCAGAAGGCGCCTTGGGCAATAGCAAGCGAAAGGAGAACGTGCTTCCCCGGCCAGGCGTGCTGTTGACCGTGATCGCGCTGCCCATCAAACCTGCCAGCCGCTGGCAGATGGGGAGTCCGAGGCCGGTGCCGCCGTATTTTCGGGTGATCGAGGTATCGGCTTGCTCGAACGGGTTGAAAATGCGGTTGACATCATCTTGGGAAATGCCGATCCCGGTATCCTGTACAGAAAAAAGCAGCGTGGCCTGGGTAGCGGATTCCTCCTCCAGGTCAACGGACAGAGTGATCTGCCCGGTCTCCGTGAATTTGACGGCATTGCTCACCAGATTGAGTAAAATTTGCTGGATGCGCAAGGGGTCACTGATGACCGAGAGGGCAAGGACTTCCTTCTTGACCTGGCAGCGGAAGTCCAATCCCTTGGCGCGAATTTTGTCCCCCAGCAGCGCCTCGACGGCACGGGGCAGGCTGTCGATGGTGAAGGTGGATTGATCCAGCACCAACCGGTCGGCCTCAATCTTGGACAGATCAAGGACATCTTCCAGCAACTGGAGCAAATGATTGGCTGAACGGGTGATCTTCTCCAGTTTGTCCCGCTGTCCGGGATCGGTGTTCTGACGGGCAAGCAGATGCGCCATGCCGATAATGCCGTTCATCGGAGTACGCAACTCATGGCTCATATTGGCCAAGAATCTGCTTTTTGCCCGGTTGGCGCTTTCGGCCTCATCCTTGGCGATGGAGAGCGCTGCCGTCCGTTCCTGAACGCCTGCTTCCAGATGGTTACGATACTGCTCCAGTTCGGCTTCGATCTGTTTGCGGAGCGTGACATCCCGGGCTGAACCGACGGTACCGATCACCTCTCCCCGTTCATCGAGAAATGGCGCCTTATGGACATCTAGACAGGTCAAGGCTCCCCGACGGCGCCCCATTTCATCAAAGACGCAGGGTTCGCCTTTGCGAAGGGTGAGGGCATCGGTGTCCTGGCAGAGTTCTCCAAAAGTGTGCCAGTCGGGTTGATCCGGATGACTGTCTCTTTCCCGTTGCGAGAAAAAAAGGTCTGTTTTGCCCACCGGCTCTTCAGTGTCTCTGGCAAACAGCAGTTGTTCGCACATGGCTTTGTTGGCAAAAAGATAGCGGTGTTCCAGGTCTTTGGCCCAGATCATGTCCGGCACGTTGTTGCACATTAAGCGTAGCAAGGAAGCCAGGCGGCGGGACTTTTCCTCGCTGGCTCGCAATGCATCCTCGGCCAGCCGGCGCTCGGTGATGTCGGTATGGGTGCCCGATATCAGGCGGGGGCGTCCGTCCGGACAGCGGTCGGCCAGCTTGCCCCGGGACTGAATCCATCGCCATTCCCCGGTTTTGGTCCGCATCCGGAATTCGGCGCAGTAATCCGGAGTCTTGCCGGAAAGGTGATCGTCAAAGCGCGCCAGGGTCTGGGCAATATCGTCCGGGTGCACATGGTGAATCCAGGTATCGTAATTCGGCTGCCACTCGCCGGCAGCATAGCCAAGAAGGATTGCAAAGCGCGGGCTGGTTGAAATCTGCCCGGTTTCCATATTCCATTCCCAGAATCCCTCCCCGGTTCCGTCCATGATTCGGGTATAACGAGCTTCGCTTTCCCGCAAGGCCTGCTCGGTGTTTTTGAGCGCAGTGACATCGGTGGAAATTCCGGATAGTCCGATAATCTGGCCGGTCTCATCGAAGAGGGGCTGCTTGACTGCCCAGAAATAGCGGATTTCGCCACTTCCGGCGATGACGGTACGTTCCTCGTGGGCAATGCTTTTTCCGGAGCGGATGACCGCTTGGTCGGCACGACAAAAATCATCGCTGCGGTCGAGCTGGAAAAAGTTCTCGTCAGTTTTTCCGAGAATCTCCGTCAGGGGTTTTCCAAACAGGGTGCACACCAGATTGTTGGCGTAGGTGTACCGTCCGTCCACATCCTTGGTGAAGATGTAGGACTCCAGTTGATCCAGAATCGCCATGAGGTGACGATTGTGAACGGATATTTGTTCGGTGCTGCCGACCATCATTACGCTCCAAGCATCTTTGTGTCTTGAGTCAGGACGGGGCTGCCGGGGGACGTTAGTGTTTTTCCCTTCAAGAATAGCGCAACAGGGGGAGCAATTTGAAAAAAATTTAGGTCACAAGGCCTGACCAGGCTGCCAGGCGGAACCGGCGTTGGCAGCACTTTCCTTGCGCCGCATGCTCGCGCCGGGGCGAAGAAAACCGGCACTGGCCATCTCCCGGGGGGGGTCGATGGCCATGCCGGAAAAGCGCAACGGCCGGATGGTCTACAGGGCGGCCAGTCCGTCTCACGGCAAAAACGGACTCTCGGAGCGGATATGGATTGAGTGCCCCGATCACCGTGTTTTATGGGAGTAGGAAGCGCTTGGAACTGAGACGGATACAGCCGTCTAAGCCTCGCTGCCGATGCCGGAAAAGCCAACGAAGAGGCAGGATTGAGCAGCTATAATTGCCCAATGGATACTTTGATCCGGCCACTGCTGCTTGTCCTCCTGGTTGTTGCTGCCGGACCGGCGCTGGCCGCCGGGTCCGATGTGGTCGGGGAAAACCTTCTTTGGCTGGCCATCATCATCCTGGCCGCCCGCCTCTTTGCCCCGCTGGCCCAGCGGGTGGGGTTTCCCGCCGTGCTGGGGGAACTCTTGCTGGGCGTGGTGCTCGGCAATCTGGGCCTGTTCGGGGTGCATTATTTTGATGCCATTGCCCAGGACCCCATTATTCGCTTCATGGCTGAACTGGGGGTCATCATCCTGCTTCTCCAGATCGGCCTGGAAACCCGTATCGGCGACCTGCTCCGGGTAGGCGGGCGGGCCTCCCTGGTCGGAGCGGTCGGCATTGCCGTACCGTTTTCCCTGGGGGCCTTTGTTGCCGGGCCATTTCTCCTGCCGGGCAAGGATCCCAATGCCTACCTGTTTCTCGGCGCTACGCTGGCGGCTACTTCGGTGGGTATTACCGGGCGCGTCTTCCGCGATCTGGGGCGGCTGAAAATGCCCGAGGCCCAGATTGTTCTCGGTGCGGCAGTGATCGACGATGTTCTCGGACTGGTCATTTTGGCCGTGGTTTCCGGCCTGGTCCAGGCGGGTACCGTCGATCTTGCTGATGTCATGGCCATCATGGCCAAGGCGGCGTTCTTTCTGGGCGGCTCCATTGTCATTGGCCGGGCGATTGCTCCGGTATTGCTGAAGCGCCTGGCGCAGCTGGATAGCGGCCCGTCCATGCTCTTTTCGCTGGTTCTCGTTGTCGGCCTGTTTCTCGCCTGGCTGGCACATGTTGCCGGGCTGGCGCCTATTATCGGAGCCTTTGCTGCCGGCCTCCTGTTCGAGCCCGTATTCCTCAAGGAGTTCGAGACACCGAAAGTGGTGCAGGACATCATTCCCTTGCTGCCCTCCGGACTGGATGGGAAGAGCCGTTCCGGAATCGAAGCGGTGCTGGAAAAGCATGTCCGCCACCAGCATGAACACCTGATTGAGCCGATCGGCTATTTTTTTGTTCCGGTCTTTTTCGTGTTGACCGGTATGCAAGTGGACCTGGCAACCCTGGCCGATCCGGCGGTGGTCATGGTCGCTCTCGGAGTCTCCCTGGTCGCAGTACTCGGCAAGCTGGTGGCGGGATTTGCCGCCGGCAAGGGGATGCGTTCGTGGCTGGGCGGCTGGGGCATGGTTCCCCGGGGCGAGGTGGGCCTTATTTTTGCCATGGTGGGCAAGAACCTCGGGGTGATGAATGAGGCCATGTTTTCGGTCATTGTCATCATGGTCATTGTCACCACCCTGCTCACGCCGCCCATTCTCACCCTGCTGCTGCGCAAGCAATAGCCGGAGACGCCCGGAATCGGTAGACTGTGCTGGCGGCGGGCCTTTTTCCGGGGTCGGCTGAATTCAATCAAGGGGAGAGAGAACAATGAAAGCAAAAATTGCGGTTTCCATGCTGGCCGGTCTGTTCCTGGCTACGCCTTTGTTGGCTTCGGAAGATCTGGCCAAGGCCAAGAACTGTCTGGGCTGCCATACCGTGGACAAAAAACTGGTCGGGCCGAGCTACAAGGATATTGCCGCCAAACGTTCAGCGGAAAAGGGCGCCGATGCCGCTCTGGCCAAGAAAATCCGTGGCGGCAGCAAGGGGGAATGGGGCGGGCCGGAAATGCCGCCCAATGCTGCGGTGAACGATGCCGAGGCGGCCACCCTGGCGAAGTGGATCCTGTCCCTGAAATGAAGGGATCGATGACGGACGGCGGGCGATTCAGGACGTGCCCGTGCCAGGCCTGACCCCGGAGCAGAAACGCCGGCGCTGGCTGGCTCTGGGCGTCGTCGCCTTGGCCTATGTCCTGTCGTTTTTCCAGCGCTTTGCGCCGGCCGGCATCGCCCAGGACCTCGCTGCGGCCTTTCAGACCTCGGCGGCTTCCCTGGGGGTGCTGGCGGCAACCTATTTCTACGTCTATACGGTGATGCAGATTCCCACCGGGATACTCGTGGACACCCTCGGGCCGCGCCGGATACTGGTTCTGGGGGGGATTACCGGCGGCTGCGGCAGCCTCGTTTTCGGGCTTGCGCCCAGCCTCGACCTCGCCTTGCTCGGGCGTACCCTGATCGGGCTGGGGGTGTCGGTCACCTTTATCGCCATGCTCAAGCTGGTTGCCGTGTGGTTTGAGGAAAACCGCTTTGCCACCCTGGTCGGCGTCTGCATGCTAATTGGCAATCTCGGCTCGGTGCTGGCCGGTGCTCCGCTTTCGGGCATCGCCCAGGCAACCGGCTGGCGCGGCGTGTTCATCGGTGTCGGGATCCTGTCCTTCGGGCTGGCGGCGGCCTGCTGGCTGATCGTCCGGGATCGTCCGCAAGTGCTCAACGAAACGCTTGCCCGGCCCCGCTTCGATCGCACTGTGGTGCTTTCCGGCCTGCTTTCGGTTCTTCGCAACCGTGCCACCTGGCCGGCAGCTCTGGTCAATACCGGTATGGCGGGCGCCTTTTTTACCTTTGGCGGCCTGTGGGCCATGCCCTATCTCATGCAGGTTCATGGCATGGCCCGGCAAGTGGCGGCAACCCATCTTTCCCTGTGGTTCGGTGGTTTTGCCCTGGGCTGCTTTTTCATCGGCACCCTTTCGGATCGGCTGGGCAAGCGCAAGCCGGTGCTGCTCGTCACCTCCCATGCCTTTGCCCTGCTCTGGCTGGTCTGGCTCTCCGGCCAGAATATGCCCCTCTGGTTGTCCTATGGCCTGTTCGCCGGGATGGGACTGTCCGTCGCCGGTTTCAGCCTGACCTGGGCGTGTTCCAAGGAAGTGAACCCGCCCCTGCTGTCCGGCGTCTCAACCAGCGTCGCCAACATGGGTGGTTTTCTGGCCGGCGCCCTCCTTCAGCCCCTGGTTGGCTGGGTCATGGACCTGGGCTGGTCCGGCGAAATGCTCAACGGAGCGCGCTTCTATTCCCTTGCGGCGTGGCGGAACGGCGTTCTGGTGGTGGCGGCCTGTTCCTGGATGGGGGCGGCAGCGGCCTGGTGGATCAAGGAAACCGGTTGCCGCAACATCTGGAGTGCCAGGGCAGCGGAAAAATAGGCGTCCATGCATGAAGGGCTTGATCTTGTCGCAAGATATGCCTTTACTGCATGGTGGGTAGGTCACCGATAGATTACGGTGCATGGTGTTCTTTGTCGGGGAGGCGTGGTGGCGGCTCAAGATGATCGGCAAAAGAAAGCGCTGCGGGATACGTTTCGCCAGTTATGGCGGGAAGTAGGCCTGGCCTTTCTGCTGGCGGCGACCCTTTCCGGCATCATTGTCCTGTCGGTGGAAGGCGGGCGCCGCCAGGATGCCGAGGCCCAGGCCCGCAATCTGGCCAGTGCAGCCGCGCACGATCTGGGGTCGCAGCTTGACCGTGCCCTGTCCTCATCCTATGCCCTGTCCACCCTGGTTCGTCAGGGCAAGGGGCGGATAGAGGGCTTTGATTCAATAGCCAGGGAAATGCTTCTCGTGTACGGGGGGATTTCTGCCCTGCAACTGGCGCCGGGCGGGGTTGTTTCGCAAGTCGTTCCCCTGGCCGGCAATGAGGCGGTGATCGGATTTTCGCCGCTGGACGACCCGGTGCAGGGGCCGGAAGCACGCCGTGTGATCGAGCGGCGCAGTCTCGGGCTGACCGGACCCTTCGAACTGCGCCAAGGGGGAATCGGGGTGGTCGGGCGCAATCCGATCTTTCTGCCCGATGCCAACGGCCAGGAATCATTCTGGGGGTTTTCCCAGGTCCTGATCCGCATTTCCGACCTGTTGGCCGAAACCCGTTTCGACGGCCTGAAAAATGCTGGCTATGACTATGAGTTGTGGCGCATCCTGCCCGATGCAGCGGAACGGCATGTGTTCGTGCGCAGCAGCAAGGCGGCCCTGGTCGAACCGGTGGTGGAAAGCGTCCGGGTGCCGAACAGTACCTGGATGGTCGGTGTGGCCCCGGTGAATGGCTGGCTTTCCCCGACCCATCTCGTCCTTGAGATTTCGGGAGCGCTGCTGTTCAGCGTGCTGGTGGCGGTCACGGTGTTTTTCCTGCTGCGCCAGCCGGCCCTGTTGCAACGAGAGGTCGATGCCCGGACCCGCGACCTGGCGGCGAGTGAAGAAAAATATCGCCTGATGTTTGCCCACAACCCTGTTCCCATGCTGGTCTACGAAAAATCCGGATTGACCATTCTCGACGCCAACGATGCCTTGATCGATAGTTACGGTTATGGGCGGGATGCCTTGCCGGGGATGACCATCCTCGATCTCCGCCCGGAGCAGGAGCGGTCGCGGCTGCTCGAGTTTGTCGGCAAGGAGGGCTCGAACGGTTTCCGTCAAGCCGGAAGCTGGCAGCACCAGCGGCGAAATGGTGAGATTTTCGATGTGGAAATCACCTCCCACGATGTGGACTACCAAGGGCGTCCGGCAAGACTGGTCATGGCCACCGACGTGACCGAGCGTCACCGGGCGGAAGAAACCCTGCGCCGCCAGAATGTCTGGCTCAAATCCATACTGGAGCACTTCCCGGATGGTATTTCGGTGGTGGATGGCGAACAGCGCATCGCGGTGTGGAATTCCAAGTTTCTCAAACTTCTGGATTTCCCCGAGGAAATGTTCCTGCGTCAGCCGTCGCCGTGCCTCCTCGATTTTCTGCGGTTCAATGCCGAGCGGGGCGAGTACGGCGAGGTGGATGTGGAAACCTATATTGCCCAGGCGGCGGCTCGGATCAACCTGCATGAATCCCATCGCTTTGAAAGGACCAGACCGAACGGACAGGTTCTCGAGGTGCGCGGCTCACCTTTGCCGGACGGCGGCTTTGTCACCACCTATTCCGACATCACCGCCCGCAAGGTGGCGGAGAAGGCACTGCTCGATGCCAACCAGCGCTATGAACAGCTCAATCTGGAACTGGAAGGCCGGGTGGTCGAGCGGACCCGTTTGCTGGCCACCGAAATCGAGGAACGGCGTTCGGCGGAAGAGGCGGTAAGGCGCTCGGCAGAATGGCTGCGGGAAATTATCGATACCCTGTCCAGCGGCATGGTGCTGTGGAGCAAGCAGCAACGGTTGATGGCCTGGAATGCCGCTTTTGAAAAAATGTTCCCCCAGGCCTGCGCTACCCTGGTGGTGGGCGAGGAGCGCTCCACCCTGCTCGAAGTCTTGAATGATCCCGGAGGGCTGGGCCTGCATAGTGCAGAAAGCGGCGCCTGGGAAAATATCGGACACTGGGAACGGCACCTGAGCGATGGCCGCATCGTTGAAATCGAGCGCCTGGCGACCGGTGACGGAGGGCGGCTGGTGATCTATACCGACGTCACCCATGCCCGGCAGACCAGCGACATTCTTGCCCGCAACGAACGCATGGCTTCCCTCGGCAGTCTGGTGGCCGGGATCGCCCACGAAATCAACACGCCGATCGGCAACGCCCTGATGGTGGCATCGACCGTCGGGCACCGGATCGGTGAGCTGGAGACGGACATTGCCCGGGGTGCCTTGAAGCGCTCGCTTCTGGAGAGCTTCCTGTCCAGTGTGCGGGAATCCAGCGAGATCCTGGAGCGCAACCTGCACCGCGCGGCCAGCCTGATCCAGAATTTCAAACAGGTGGCGGTGGACCAGACCAGTGACCGGCGCCGCAGTTTTGAATTGTCCGAGGTGCTGGAAGAGGTGCGCATGACCTTGGCGCCCCGTTTGCGGCGTGCCTTGCCGCAGCTGGAAATCGATGTGCCGGCGGGCATCCACTTTGACAGCTACCCCGGAGCGCTGGGGCAGGTCGTCGGTAATCTGGTGGAAAATGCCCTGCTCCATGCTTTTGCCGAGGGCCAGGGCGGGACGATGCGGCTCCATGCCCAGCTGGTGGACGACGGGCTGGTGGAACTGCTTTTTTCCGATACCGGCGCCGGTATTCCGGCGGATGTCCTGCCCCGTATTTTCGATCCGTTTTTTACCACCCGGCTTGGCAAGGGCGGCAGCGGCCTGGGCCTGTCCATCGTCCTCAATCTGGTGCGCGACCTGCTCGGCGGCGAGATGACGGTGAACAGCCGGGCCGGGGAAGGCACCTCTTTCCGGATCATCCTGCCGGCGGTCGCTCCCCAGCGCGTGGAACACCCGGTTCCTTGAACGGGGACTGCCGGGGGCGGTGGTACGGACAAGGTCTTGCTCCCCATGGAGTATTAGTATATCCTTATGATGATGAAAACCTCTTTCCTCGGACTTGCTTTGCTGCTGACGGCGGCTCTGGCCGCAGCCCAGACCTTGCCGGTCTTGACTGTGCAACCGCATCGGGTGGATATCGGGTTTCCAGCGGAAGCGCTGGTTGAGGCGGTGCAGCAGGCTACCGTCTCGGCCCAGGTGGCGGGGCGGGTGCTTGAAGTGAAGGCGGATGCCGGCCAGACGGTCAGGAAAGGCGATCTGCTCATGCGCCTGGATGCCCGTGAAGCGGCAGAGGCCGCTGCCGCCGCCCAGGCGGCCTTGCTCAATGCCAAGGCCAACTACGAGCGTAGCCGGAGTCTGCAACAACAGAAATTTGTCAGTCTGGCGGCAGTGGACAAGGCCAGGGCCGACTATGATGCGGCCGTGGCCAGCCGCAGTGCAGCCAGTGTCGGGCAGAGCCATGCCAGCATTGTGGCGCCCATCTCCGGGGTAATCGCTCGCCGTCATACCGAGCAGGGGGAAATGGCCGTGCCGGGAAAACCCCTGTTCACCCTCTATGAGCCGGGAGGCCTGCGGGTCACCGCCGCCGTGCCGCAGTACCGCCTGAAGGCGATGCGGGGTGTCAGCCGGGCGCGGGTCGAATTTCCCGAGCTGGGACAATGGGTGGAGGCTGTTTCGGTCAATGTGCTGCCGACGGCGGATGCGGCAACCCATGTCTCCCAGGTGCGGGTCAGCTTGCCCGCTGTTCCCGAGGCAACACCGGGCATGTTTGCCCGTGTGCATTTCGTGCTGGGGCAGGCGGAAAAGCTGACAGTTCCCCTGGCCTCGGTGGTTCGGCGAGGCGAAGTAGCGGCGGTCTATGTGCAAGGCAGCGA
>CAZHVZ010000010.1:13794-22713 GCA_964536245.1 uncultured Rhodocyclaceae bacterium | reverse complement strand
GCTCGGTGTTTTCGCGACCCTGGTGACGCCCCGCGAGGAAGAGCCGCAAATCGATGTCACCATGGCAGACGTGCTGGTCGCCTTCCCCGGCGCCTCCGCCAAGGATGTCGAGAACCTCGTCGCCCGCCCGGCCGAGCAGGTGCTGTCGCGGATGCATGGCGTCGAGCATGTCTATTCCATGTCGCGTCCCGGAATGGCCGTTCTCACCGTGCAGTTTGACGTTGGGGTCAAGTACAACGATGCCGTGCTGCGCCTCTACGACACCGTGCACTCCCATCGCGACTGGCTGCCGGCCAATCTCGGCGTGGCCGAGCCGGTGATCAAGCCGCGTGGGATTGATGACGTTCCCATCGTTTCCCTGACCTTCTGGACAGCCGATGCCGGGCGCTCGGCCATTGACATGCAGCAGGTCTCCCGCGCCGTCGAGATTGAGCTCAAACGTATCCGGGGAACCCGCGACGTGTCCACCATCGGCGGCCCCGACCATGTCATCCGCGTGCAGATGGATGGCGACCGCATGAATGCCTACGGGGTGACGCCGCAGGATCTTGCAGCGGCTCTCAAGGTCTCCAATTCCCTGCAATCCACCGGCAGCCTGGTGGCCGGCAATCGGGAAGTGCTGGTTCAGACCGGCACCTCTCTGGAATCGGCAGCCGATGTCCGGCAACTGGTGGTGGCCGTGCGCGGCGAAGCGGCCAGCCGCCAGCCGGTGTTCATGCGTGACGTGGCGCAGGTGGAAGACGGCGCCGATCAGCCGACTTCCTACGTCTGGTTCGGGAGCGCCCAGGGCGAATATCCGGCGGTGACCTTGCAGATTTCAAAACAACCCGGCGTCAATGCCGCCGACGTGGCGAAGAGCGTGGTGAACCGTATTCAAGGCCTCAAGGGAGCGGTGATTCCGGAGGGTGTCGACGTCACGGTGACGCGCAATTACGGCCAGACGGCCACCGACAAGGCGCAAAAACTGATCGGCAAGCTGGTAGTGGCAACGGCCCTGGTTGTCCTGCTGGTCTTTTTTGCCCTGGGCCGGCGGGAGGCGCTGATCGTCGGCGTGGCCGTGACCCTGACCCTGTCTGCCACCCTGTTTGCTTCCTGGGCCTGGGGCTTCACCCTCAACCGGGTGTCGCTCTTTGCCCTGATATTTTCCATCGGCATCCTGGTGGACGACGCCATTGTGGTGGTCGAGAACATTCATCGCTGGCAGGGCCTGCATCCTGACAAAACCTTGCTCGAGCTGATTCCTCCCGCCGTGGACGAGGTCGGCGGGCCGACCATTCTGGCCACGTTTACGGTGATCGCGGCGCTCCTGCCGATGGCCTTCGTCAGCGGCCTGATGGGGCCGTACATGAGTCCGATCCCGATCAATTCGTCAATGGGAATGGCCATTTCCCTGATTGTGGCCTTTGTCGTGACCCCCTGGCTGGCCCTCAAACTGCTCGGACATTCCGCAGCCCATGGCGGCGTTACCCCCTCCCGGCTCGATGCCCGGCTGGACAGCGCCTTTCGCAAGTTGTTGGCGCCCTTTGTGGATGAAGGGCGCGGCGCCGCCCTGCGCCTCAAGCTGGCCGTTGCGGTGGTGCTGCTCATTCTCGGTTCGGTTTCGCTGGCCTATTTTCAGCTGGTTGTCCTGAAAATGCTGCCATTCGACAACAAGAGCGAATTCCAGGTGGTGCTCGACATGCCGGTGGGGACGCCGGTGGAAGAAACGGCTCGCGTCCTGCACGAGGTCGGCAGCGAACTGGCCAAGGCAGAAGACGTGGTCAACTATCAGGCCTATGCCGGTACGGCCAGCCCGATCAACTTCAACGGCCTGGTCCGCCAGTATTACCTGCGGGCGGCACCGGAGCGTGGCGACATCCAGGTCAATCTGGCCGACAAGGGGCAGCGTTCGAGAAAAAGCCACGACATCGCGGTTTCCCTGCGCCAGCGGGTCGAAGCCATCGGCCGGGCGAACGGCGGCAATGCCAAAGTGGTGGAAGTGCCGCCGGGACCGCCAGTGCTGTCGCCCATTGTGGCGGAAATCTACGGCCCGGACGCCCGGGGGCAGATTTCCGTGGCCAAACAGGTACGCGCCGCCTTCGAGAAAACGCCCGATCTGGTGGCGGTGGACGATACGGTGGAAGCCGATGCCCGGAAAACTGTCTTGCATGTCCTGCAAAGCAAGGCGGCGCTGCTCGGAGTGGCGCAGAGCGATATTGTCGAGGTGGTCAGCATGGGGCTCGCCGGACAGGATGTCACACCGGCCCGCAATGCCGATTCCAAATTCGAGGTTCCGGTCCGCATCACCCTGCCGGCGGAGCAGCAGTCCAATCTCGACGCCCTGCTCAAACTCAAGGTGCGCAGCCGCGAGGGGCGCCTGGTGCCGGTTTCGGAAGTGGTGGAAATTCGCCATTTGCCCAGAGAGAAAGCGGTTTACCACAAGGATCTGCTGCCGGTCGTCTATGTCGTCGGCGACATGGGGGGGCAGCTCGATTCCCCCCTTTACGGCATGTTCGATGCCCGTTCCCGCATCAACGGCATGGCTCTGGCCGAAGGCGGGAGCCTCGGGGAATGGTTCATCCGCCAGCCGGACGATCCCTATGCCGGCTATGCGGTGAAATGGGACGGCGAGTGGACCGTGACCTATGAAACCTTCCGCGACATGGGCATTGCCTACGGAGTCGGCCTGATCCTGATCTACCTTCTGGTGGTAGCCCACTTCGGCAGCTACCTGGTGCCGCTGATCATCATGGCGCCGATTCCCCTCACCATCATCGGCGTCATGCCCGGCCACGCCCTGCTCGGCGCGCAATACACGGCTACCTCGATGATCGGCATGATTGCCCTGGCCGGCATCATCGTGCGCAATTCCATTCTTCTGGTGGATTTTGTCCGCCAGCAAGTGCACACCGGCATGCCCTTCCGGGAAGCCATCATCCAGTCGGCCGCCGTGCGCGCCAAGCCGATCGCCCTCACCGCATTGGCCGCCATGCTCGGCGCCCTGTTCATTCTCGATGACCCGATTTTCAACGGGCTGGCCATCAGCCTCATTTTCGGCATCCTGGTGTCCACCCTGCTCACCCTGGTGGTGATCCCCGTCCTCTACTACGCCGCTTTCAAAAAGGAGTCCACGCAATGACCCCCACGCTCACGTTCGCGAAGGGCCTCATTGGCCCATCCGGCCCGTTCGGCAGGCACGGCGCCATGCGCCGCGAAGCCCCTGCCTCACCCCCCCGAGGGGGCGAAACCTTCCTTGGGGCGGCCCGTCGGGAGGTTTGCCAATGACCGTTGAACGCATCATTCGCATCATGGCCGGTACGTTTGTCCTGCTTTCTCTCGCCCTGGGGGTCGAGGGCAGCCCGGTGTTCGTCTCGAAATGGTTTCTCGCCTTGACCGCCTTTGTCGGATTCAATCTGCTGCAAAGCGGCTTTACCGGCTTTTGCCCGCCGGAGAAACTGCTGCGCAAGCTGGGGGTCAAGTCCGGTGGAACCGGTCGCTGCGGGACCAATTAAGCAGAACCGCCCTCGCCTCGTTTTCTCCCCGAAAGTC
The DNA here is from genome assembly GCA_964536245.1 of uncultured Rhodocyclaceae bacterium. Classification (GTDB taxonomy): domain Bacteria; phylum Pseudomonadota; class Gammaproteobacteria; order Burkholderiales; family Rhodocyclaceae; genus CAZHVZ01. The sequence goes on along the minus strand of CAZHVZ010000010.1, from coordinate 19,185 downwards.
ACCGCCTTCGTCGGTACGTTCGTAACGTTGATAATGCGAAGAGCTCGGCAAAGCGCTGCTTGACCTCTAACTATCGAGCCCCTATGCTCTTTTCAAGGAGATTATGTTGGCAGATTTTTTCAGCAAGCGGTTTGGCAAGAATGTGTGGGTAACCAATCATGCTCGTGAAAGCATGCGACGTCGAAAGATTGACGCTGATACGTTGGAGCGAGTCATTGAGGAAGGCGAAATCAAACGCCGTGACGAGGTGAATTTGTGGGTTTTCACACACATCCAAGAGCGGGCCGACAATTTAATCTGCGCCGCCGTTGTCGAACAGACTGCGGTGGTGGTTAAGACGGTCATGGTTAATTGGGAATTGGAGGACGAAGCATGAGAATCAAGTACGATGACCAGGACGACATCCTATTCATTGAGTTCTCCAAGGAACCCATCGTCAAGGATGTATCACATGGCTGGAACGTCAATGTCGGCTACGCGGCAAATGGAATCGCTGAAATAACGATTCTTGATGCCAAGGCGGCTGGCTACTGGCCTCTGGAAAACGCTAAGGATTTGCTGCCTCTCGCAGCATAGTCCGAGGATCAAACTTCAACCCCCGCGCAGTCCTACTGCCGGGGGGTTTCACGTCTACGGGCAGCAGCTCAAACAGGCGGGAATTCGGCCTTTCGCCGCCCGCATCCATGTCCGCGCTCACCATCCATCCAATTGGAGCGATGGTTTACGGCCCACGGGCTAAACAAAACCGTACAAGCCAAGGAATAAGCGCGTTTTCGCCTGTTTTAACCGGGCGACTCGCACAACCCTCTCGCTCTAAACTAAGCAGGATTGGCGTTCTCACATTCCAGAAACCTTTTCAGATTGTGGCGTTGAGGTTGTCACAGCCGTATTCCCTTTTGTAATTCGACTTTCGTCCTGTAGCGTTGAAGCCTGAGACACTTGGAGCTACATCCCATGCAACCCAGAAATAAATCACACTGATTTACCTTGATTGAAATTGCCATTGTGCTGGTGATCAGCATGCTGGCCCGACTTTCCGGGCAGAATCCGGCGGCCCAAGGCTTGGACAATCTGCTCGCCAAAGCGCTGGTCGCCCAGCGCGACATCAATTGCGAGCCGTGCATCCGCTATAACCCCGGCAAGCACGGGTGACCGAAGCAAATATGCAACTGATAACAAACCAGCAGGAATTTGGATTTTGAGGAGGATTGGAATGGAAATGTTTGGGCAAAAGCGGCGACTATTTCTATTTACTTTGGCCGACATCGATGATCGGCAAGAGGTCAACGGCGGAGCCAGGAGTAGCGCGGCATGAAACGATCAAGCCTGTTCGTAAATTGGCTGTTGGCGGTCGCCTTATTAGTGTTGGCGGCTTGTGCCAGTAGGCCGGGGTTGGTGAACCATGGATTTTCCTACAGCTTTATTCAAGATAGCCCGGAAGCGGAGTTGCTGGATTACCGCTATGGCAAATCTTCTTATGGCGTATCCCAGTTGAAACAAATGGGATTCGTGTCTCAAGGTGGAGGAATTTTCGGAGAAATGCTGCGAGGAGACGACCTCTACGTCAAATGGCGCCTCAAAAATACCGGTGCGGTTTTTGAAGAAACGGTGGATTTGAAGAGTCGGCTGCCGACGGACATTAAGGATTGCGAAATCTACTTCATGGTTCGTGGCCCGCAGCTTTACGTCTATCTCATTACCCCGGACAGGCGAACCAAGAATGAGCCGCCGAATGGCCCTGAAAAATGGTCGTTTTTACGCACTCTGACGCTTTATCCAGATCAACCGAAACGCTAAACCACCAAATAATGGGGGACACTGTTTGCCGGTCTATCGAAACAATTCCCTCGGCTCTGGTTCCACTGTCTTGCGTGGTCAGCCCGGAAAATTCCCATGGGTGTTACCGAGACGTTGCGGGGGCAATTGACCGGTATCAACGCGGAGTGAGGATAATTGGTTAGACTGCTGCCCTTGGGAGGTAGTCACTTTTGGCTAATCAGTCGCCGCCGTTTGCCCGGCATCTCAAGTTTTTTTCCGTCGCCCTCATCGTATTGATCTGGGGGCTGGTGTCCTATGACTTGAGCTACCTCTATCAGGAGCGGGAGCGCAACGCCCGCCAGGAGGTGGCCAATGTGGCTCGGGCGATGGAGGTTTATGTCGGGCAGACTCTCCAGAATATTGATTTTTCCCTGACCAGTCTGGCCGGGGCCATTGGGAGTCTTTCCCCCGCCCGTCGCACGCAGCAGGAAGTCAGCCGGCTGCTTGAGGAGCGCGGTGTCGGCTACGAGAGTTCTCTGGAATTTCTCTACATCGATGCCGAAGGTGTCGGGGTGGCCAGTTCGGCCAGCGGTTATAGCCCGGGGCGGAGTTATACCGATCGCGAGTATTTCAAAACCCACCTTGAGAGTGGAAAGGGGCGGTTGTATGTCGGCGGCCCTCTGGAAGGGAAGGTTCTCGGCAAAAAGTTCTTTCCGGTGAGCCGGGCGGTGTTGGCGAGTGACGGACGCCGTTTGGGTGTGGTGATGGCTTCCGTCGAGGCCAAGCAGTTCAACAGCGTTCTTGAGCGTTTTTCTCTTGGTCCGAATGGGGCCATTTCCCTGATCCACTTGAACGGAAAAGTGATTGTCCGTTCTCCGGATTTTGAAAAACATTTTGCCCAGGACGTTTCCGGCAGCCGGTTATTTACGGAGCTGCTTCCCCTGGCCAGAGAGGGGGACTACGAAGTTGCTACGGCAACTGACGGGATGACTCGTCTGATCCATTACACACGGGTCGGTGATCTGCCCCTGGTCTTGGCGGCGGGCTTTGCCCGGGAGGATATCCAACAGGCGTTGAGCAAGGATGTTGTTTCCCATTTTGCCGTGGGAATTGCTTTTTCCTTGCTGGTCGCACTGGGTGCCGGGCTTCTGCTTCGCGCCCAGCGATTGAATGCACGGGCCGTCGAACAACTGCATGACAGCGAAGAGCGCTATCACGGCCTCTACGACACCATGGGCGACGGTATGCTGCTGCGCTCACCGGAGGGGGTTGTCCTTGATTGCAACCCGGCCTTCTGCCGGATGCTGGGGTATGCCAGGGAGGAGTTGCTGGGGCAGACCACGGCCCGGTTTACGCCACCGGGTTACGAAGAAGTGGAGGCGGCGGCAAATGCCCAGATCGAAGCCCGGAATTACTCCGACGAATTCGAGAAGGAGTATCTCCATCGGGATGGGCGGCATCGATGGGTGCGTATTCGGGCTTGGCGCCATGCAACCGAGGAAGGAAAAACGGTCAACTACTGGGGGCTGGTGCGCGATGTGACCGAGCAGCGGCAGACCCTTGCCCAACTGGAGCTATCCCGCAAAATCATTGAAAGCACCTCGGAAGCCATGCTGGTGACCGATGCGCAGGAGCGCATCCTGGCGGTCAATCCGGCATTCGAGAAAATTACCGGTTATCCGGCGCTGGAGGTGATCGGTCAGAAACCCTCGCTCTTGAGTTCCGGGCGGCACGATGCTGCCTTCTATCACGGCATGTGGGAAGCCTTGAAGGCAAGCGGCCATTGGGAGGGGGAGGTTTGGGATCGCCGCAAGAATGGCGAGATTTACCCCAAGTATCTGCGCATCAATGCCATTCATGAACTGGCAGGGGGGGCCGTGCTCCACTATGTCGGGGTGTTTTCCGATATCACCGAGCGCAAAAAGCAGGAGGAGCGGATTGAACACATGGCGCATCACGATGCGCTGACCGGTCTGCCCAACCGTGCTGCACTGGAAATTCACCTGGCTGCGGCCCTGGCCATGGCGCGGCGAAACGGCACTCAGGTTGCCCTGCTGTTTATCGACCTGGACAATTTCAAGACCATCAATGATTCCCTGGGGCACCACGCCGGGGATCTGCTGCTGTGTGAAGTGGCCGATCGGTTGCGCAGCGCCATCCGCGAGTCCGACCAGGTGGCTCGCCTCGGCGGAGATGAGTTCGTGGTGGTGGTGGAGGGCATCAAGCGCAGTGATGCCGTGGCCGGGGTCGCCAGCAAGATCATCCAGGCAGTCGGCCAGCCTTGCCTGATTGAAGAGCAGTCCCTGCATACCAGTCCGTCGATTGGCATCAGTATTTTTCCCGACGATGGCGACAGCGCCGATGTCCTGATGCGCAATGCCGATACCGCCATGTACTACGCCAAGTCGAGTGGACGCAACAATTTCCAGTTCTTCGCCGAGCCCATGAACACGGCGGCCAACAAGCGCTTGCATCTGGAAAGCGAGTTGTGGCGCGCCTTGGCGGAAAACCAGCTGCTCCTCCATTACCAGCCGCAGGTGGATCTGCTCAGCGGGCGCATTGTCGGCGTCGAGGCTTTGGTCCGCTGGAATCATCCCGAGCGCGGCATGATCTCGCCGGCGGATTTCATTCCGGTGGCCGAGGAGAGCGGGCTGATCCTGCCCATTGGCCACTGGGTGCTGCTGGAGGCCTGCAAACAGGCCAAGGCCTGGCTCGACAGCGGGGCCGACATGGGCGACATGGCGGTCAATATTTCGGCACACCAGTTCAAGCAGCCGGAGTTTCCCGCTTCCGTGCGTCGTATCCTGGAAGAAACCGGCTTGCCACCCGGACGCCTGGAGCTTGAAATTACGGAAAGTGCGGTCATGCACAGCGCGGATTCCTCGGTCAATGTGCTGGTGGAATTGAAGGCCATGGGGGTCAAGCTGGCGATTGATGATTTTGGCACCGGCTATTCCTCTCTGGCCTATTTGCGCCGTTTCCCGATTGATCGCCTGAAAATCGACCGCAGTTTTGTCGCCGATCTGGAGGGGGACCAGGACGCCGCTTCACTGGTTTCTTCCATCATCGCCCTGGGACAGTCTCTCGGCTTGCGCCTGGTGGCGGAGGGGGTGGAAACCTCGGGGCAGGCAGATTTTCTGCGGGAAAAATCCTGTGAGCGCGTGCAAGGTTTCCACTTTTTCCGGCCGGCATCGGCAGAAAATGTTTTTGCCTCGCTGGAGCAAATCGGGAAACTGTCCGGAAAAGCGCCGCCGGATATCTCCGGTGCTTGACTACATGGTTTGAACGGGTACAGTCTCGGCACATACAAAAAGCTGGGCAAGCCCAAAAATCAAGGCAGGAGACATGAATACGGTACCCGCTGCCCCATTGCCGGATCCCCTTCTCGATCCGGTGGTGCGGCAAAAGCTGCTTGAACAGCAGGCTATCCTCGACAATGCCACCATCGGCATCCTGTTTACCTGGGAGCGGCGCTATCGCCAGGTGAATTTGCGGGCGGCTGAAATGTTCGGCTACACCGTCGATGAGCTGGTCGGGCAGCCGGGTGAGGTCTTGATGGCATCCGGTGAAGTCTATGCCAGCCTTGGCCGCGAGGCCGAGGACGAGCGGCACATCTGCCCGCTGCAACTCGAC
>CAZHVZ010000010.1:5027-13784 GCA_964536245.1 uncultured Rhodocyclaceae bacterium | reverse complement strand
CGGACCTCTGCTGGCCGGCGGGCAGCCCTATGCCGGTGAATGGCCGATGCGACGCAAGGACGGGTCGCTGATCTGGGTGCGCCTTTCAGCGCGGGCGATTGATCCGGGAAGCATGGAATTGGGCACCATCTGGATCGCCGAGGATTTCAGCGCCCAGCATGAAGCGCAGCTGGCTCTCGAGCGGGCCATGCAGGAGTTGCACGGCATTCTCAATACGGCGGTAATGGGCATCGCCCTGTTGCGGCATCGCAAGATCGACCGCTGCAATGACCGTCTGGAAGAGTTGTTCGGATTCGCGCCGGGGCAGATGATTGGTTGTTCGACCCGGGTCTGGTATCCCTCCGAGGAGGAGTACAAATTTGTCGGGCGGGATGTGTACGCCGATCTCGGGGCAGGACGCGAGGCGTTTCGCGAGCTGTGGTTTCAGCGCCAGGATGGCAGCCAGTTCTGGGGCCGTTTGGCCGGTCGGGCGTTCGATCCGGCAGACCCCTATGCCGGGTCGGTGTGGATTGTCGAGGATCTGACCGTAGAGAAGGCCGAGCGGGAAGAATTGCTGCTGGCGCGCAAGGTTTTCGAGGTCAATTCGGAAGCCATCATGGTGACCGATCAGAACAACCGGATTGTTCGTGTCAATGCGGCTTTTGAGGCGATTACCGGCTATCGCGAAGACGAAGTGCTGGGCAAGGATCCCCGTATGTTGGGTTCCGGCCGCCACGATCGCGAATTTTTTTCCGCCCTCTGGCGCGGCATACTGGAACGCGGTCACTGGGAGGGAGAGATCTGGGACCGGCGCAAGGATGGCAGCGAATATCCAAAATGGGTGCACATCGACACCATCCGCGATCCCGACGGCAACATTTCCCACCACGTCGCTGTTTTTTCCGACATCACCGAGCGCAAGGCCAGCGAAGAGCGCATCCGTTACCTGGCCCAGCATGATGCCCTGACCGGCTTGCCCAACCGCTTTACCCTGGCCGTACACCTGGAACACGCGGTGGCTCGTGCCGAGCGCAGCGGGGAAAAAATCGGCTTGATGTTCATCGATCTCGACAATTTCAAGGGGATCAACGATTCCCTCGGGCATCATGTCGGTGATCTCCTGCTGTGTGAGGTGGCCAGGCGGATCACCGGGCTGGTGCGCAAATCGGACATTGTGGCGCGCATCGGCGGCGATGAATTCGTGGTGGTGCTGGAAGGCGGCTATTTGCCGGCAGATGCCAGCGTCGTCGGCCAGAAAATCATCGATTGCCTGGCCGAGCCTTGCGTCATGGATGGGCACGATTTGCGGACTTCGCCGTCCATCGGCATCGGTATTTATCCCGAAGACGGGGGCAATATCGAAATCCTCATGAAAAATGCCGATACGGCCATGTATCACGCCAAGAGCGCCGGTCGCAACAACTTCCAGTTTTACGCCGAGCACATGAACCAGACGGCGGCCATTCGCCTCAAGCTGGAAGCCAAGCTGCGCAATGCCTTGCAAAATGGAGAGTTTCTCCTCCATTACCAGCCCCAGGTGGATCTGGAGAGTGGGCGGGCCAATGGTCTGGAGGCCTTGATCCGCTGGCAAAACGCCGATCTGGGGATGGTTTCGCCGGCCAGTTTCATTCCTCTGGCCGAGGAAATCGGCTTGATTGTCCCCATCGGTGAGTGGGTGCTGCGCACCGCCTGCCAGGACGCCAGGAACTGGTTGGAGGCAGGAATCGAATTTGGCCGGGTATCGGTCAATATTTCGCCGCAACAGTTCCGGCAGCGTAACTTTCCGCAGCGGGTGGAGGCCATCCTGGCGGAAACCGGCCTGCCGCCGGCGGTTCTGGAACTGGAAATTACCGAATCCACCGTTATGGAAACGGCTGAAACCGCCATCGCCATGCTTAACCGTCTCAAGGAACTGGGGCTGGCGCTGGCAGTGGATGACTTTGGTACGGGCTATTCGTCCCTCGCGTATCTCAAGCGTTTCCCCATCGACCGCCTGAAGATTGACCGCTCCTTCGTCATGGATATTGAAACCGATACCACCGATGCAGCCATCGCCTCGGCGGTGATCGCCCTTGCCCATTCACTCGGCCTGAGTGTAGTGGCCGAAGGGGTGGAAACCGAGGGGCAGGCCGCATTCCTCCGGCGCCAGCAGTGCGACAGTGTGCAGGGCTTCTTCTTCTGCCGCCCGGTGGCAGCGGATGCCGCAGCGGACTTCTGCCGGAAAAGCTAAACTTCTCCTTTTGCAACGACGGAGTCGGCAATGAAAATCGGGTTTATCGGTCTCGGTATCATGGGGCGTCCCATGGCCCTCAATCTTCTCAAGGGCGGTCATTCTCTTACTGTCTGGGCGCGTCGGGCCGAATCCATGGCGCCCCTGCTGGAGGCCGGGGCCAAGGGGGCAGATAGCCCGGCCGGCGCGGCGCGGGAGGCTGATCTGGTGATTTCCATGGTGGCCGATGCTCCGGACGTGGCCGAGGTCATGCTCGGCGCCGGGGGCGTTGCCCAAACTGCCGCCAGGGGGCTGGTGGCAGTCGATATGAGTACCATCGCGCCGGCATCGGCCAGGGAAATCGGCCTGGGTTTGAGCCGGAGCGGGGTGGATTTTGTTGATGCGCCGGTATCCGGCGGCGAGGTCGGTGCCATTGCCGGCACCCTGTCGATCATGGCCGGCGGCTCCGAAGCCGCTTTTGCCATGGCCAGCCCGGCTTTTGCCTGCATGGGCAAGAATATTGTCCATGTCGGCGCTTCCGGCGCCGGACAGGTGGCCAAGGCAGCCAACCAGATTGTGACCGGCATGGGTGTATTGGCGGTGGCGGAAGCCTTTGCCCTGGCCGCCAAGAACGGCGTCGACCCGGCCAAGGTGCGGGAGGCGCTGCTCGGGGGCTTTGCCTACTCGAAAATTCTCGAAAACCATGGTCAGCGTATGCTCGACCGCAACTTCAAGCCGGGCTTCAAAAGCTGGATGCATGAAAAGGATTTGAACATCGTCATGCAGACGGCGCACCAGCTGGGCCTTTGCCTGCCCGGTTCGGCGGCGACCGCCCAGATGTTCAATGCCATGGTCGGTTCCGGGCTGGGTGAAGAGGATTCCATTGCCGTTCTCAAGCTGCTGGAACGGCTTTCCGGGCAGGAAAAATAAATGAAAGTGGGGTTCATCGGTCTGGGCGCCATGGGGCGGCCCATGGCCCTGCATTTGCTCCGGGCCGGCTACGATCTGGCGGTCTGGGCGCGGCGGCCGGAAAGCACGGCCCCCCTGGCAGCAGCCGGAGCAGCGGTGTGTGCCACACCGGCCGAACTGGGACGGCGCAGCGAGGTGGTATTCACCATCATTACTTCGAGTGCCGATGTGGAGAGCGTTGTCCTGGGAGAAAACGGCTTGAGCCAGGGCATGGCCCCCGGCAGCGTGCTGGTGGATTGCTCGACCATTGCTCCCGATACGGCGCGGCACATTGCGGCAAGTTTGGCGGAGCAAGGCGTCGCCATGCTCGATGCCCCGGTCTCCGGCGGGGAGCAGGGGGCCATTGAGGCTTCCCTGGCCATTATGGCCGGCGGCGATGCAGCCATACTCGCGGGGGTGCGCCCGCTGCTCGAATGCCTGGGGCAACGTATCGTCCATGTCGGCCCCTCCGGAGCCGGTCAGGTGGCCAAGGCCTGTAATCAGATGATCATGGTGGCGGCCATTCAGGCAACGGCGGAAGCCCTGCATCTGGCAGCGGCCTCCGGCGTTGATTGCGGCAAGGTGCGACAGGCCCTGGCCGGAGGCTCGGCGGCCAGCCGGGTGCTTGATGTCATGGGGGCGCGCATGGTGCGGCGCGACTTTTCCGCCGGCATTGAAGCCCGCCTGCACCACAAGGATTTCGGTCTCGTTATCGCCGCCGCCCGTCAAGCGGGCGTTCTCGTACCCCTGGCCGCGCAGGTCGGGCAGCAACTCAATGCTCTGATGGCTCAGGGCTGGGGCCGGGACGATACGGCTTCGCTGTTGCGGGTGCTGGAAATTCGGGAGTGAACAGGGTGGCTCGGTTTTCCTGAGCGGGGCTCCGGGTGGCCGGGGTGCTGAAACATGAATTTTCGGGTGAACTATTTCCCGTGGTGTTCCCTCGAGAAGCGCGGAAAAAATCCGCATTGACCGCATTTGCCGGACGCAGGATACTCCGTGTGGGTAATCGGCGGATTTCCCGTTCTTGCGCGTTTGGTGCGGTTTTTCCCAATGCGCTTATTCCGGATCGTTTTTTATGGGGCCTCGTTGCCTGGCTGCGCAGGGTGGAACTAAAGCTGCATAATCTTCGTATTGGAGCGCGCGTCGCTATGGCGCTGGCGCTGCCGTTATGCGGACTTTTTGCGCTTTCGATCTGGATTGTTTCCGGGTACTACCGCAGCGCCCAGGAGATGGAGCGCTTGCGTGCGCTTGCCGAAATGGCCCCGGCGATCCGCTCTCTGGTCCATGCCGTGCAGTTGGAGCGGGGTGTTTCGGCAAATTATGTCGGTTCGGCAGCTGCCGCTGTGGGCGATGAACTGGCTGTTCGCCATGGAGAAACGGATCTCCGGCGGGCCGAATTTGAACGTCGGCTGAACGGACTGAACGTGCCCGGCACGGGGGGCAGCCTTGAAAAGCGCGTTGCCATTGCCCGGGAAAAGCTGCTGCGCATGGCGAACTGGCGGGCCGATATTATCCGGCGCGAAAGTTCTGCCCAGGAACTGACCCGTTACTATGGGGAAAGCGTCCTTGCCCTGATCGGGATTGTTGAGGAACTCCGCCTGTTCAGCAACAATCTAGAAGTCAACAATACCGTTTCCGCCTACACCCGAATCATGCACGCCAAGGAACTGGCTGGGCTTGAAAGGGCGCTCGGAGTGGCCGGATTTGCTGCGGGCCGCCTGGAACGGGGAAGCTATGGGCGTTTCATCCAGTTGATCGAGCGGCAGCAGGTCATTGCCGACGAATACCTGCTTTTTGCTTCGCCGTCCCAGATTGCTTTTCTGGAGAACGCGCTGGCGCGTTTTGATGCCGGCGAATTTGAGCGCATGCGCCAGGCCGTCATCAATAGCCAGGGGCAGGTTAGATCAAGCGGCATCACGGCTGCACAATGGTTTGCCCTTGCTTCACGCAAAATTGATCTGCTCAAATCGGTCGAGGACGAAATTGACGTGGAATTGATGGACCCGCCCCGCCGGGCCTTGGTGTCGGCCGGGCGGGCGGTCACCCGGGTCGGCGTGCTGGCGCTGGCCCTCGTCGTGCTGACGGTGCTGCTGGCCGCCGCCCTGGCTCGGGGCATCATCCATCCCTTGATCAGAATCACCGATTCCATGAACCGTCTGGCGGCCCGCGACGAGTCGATCCGGATTGATGATGATCAACGGGGGGACGAAATCGGGGATATGGCCAGGGCGCTGATTGTTTTCCGCGAACACTTGATCGAAATCGGGCACGCCGAGGAAAAGCTGAAGAACGAAGCCATCCTGCGCGTGCACCATGAAGCGCTCGGGGCGATTTCGCAGGGCGTCCTGATTGCCGATGCAGAGCGCCGCATTACCTATAGCAACCCGGCTTTTCAAAAGATTACCGGCTACAGCCAGGAAGAAATTCTCGGGCTGACCCCGGCGTTCCTGCACAACAAGGGGGGCGATGAGGAGGTTCTCGCCCAGTTGCGTGCAGCGCTCTCCAGCGGGGTCAGCTTTCATGGCCAACTGCTCAATTACCGCAAGGACGGCACGGCGTTCTGGTCCGACCTGTCGATCAATCCCGTTCTCGATGAAACGGGTCAGCCGGCATACTTTGTCGGCGTTACCCGTGACATCACCGAAAACCGCCTGATGCAGCAGGAGTTGCGCATTGCCGCCACGGCCTTTGAATCCTTGCATGGGGTCATGGTGACCGATGCCAGCGGCACGATCCTGCGGGTGAACAATGCCTTTACCGAAATTACCGGCTACGCCTCCGACGACATCATCGGCAAGACGCCTGCCATTCTCAAGTCTGGTCGTCATTCCCCGGAGTTCTACGCCGATATGTGGCAGCAGCTGCGTGCCAATGGGGCCTGGTACGGCGAGGTCTGGGATCGCCGCAAGAATGGCGAGATCTTTCCCAAGTGGCAGACCATCTCCGCTGTCCGAGGGGTTGATGAGCGAGTTACCCACTATGTGGCAGCGTTCTCGGATATCAGTGAAACCAAGGCGGCGGAAAACGCCATCAAAAATCTGGCCTTTTACGATCCCCTCACCCAGTTGCCCAACCGCCGCCTGCTGCTCGACCGCTTGCAGCATGCCCTGGCGACCAGCGCCCGCAGCAAGCTGAATGGCGCGCTGCTCTTCATTGATCTCGATAATTTCAAGAACCTGAATGACACCCATGGTCATGACAAGGGAGATCTGCTTCTCCAGCAGGTTGCCGGGCGCCTGAGCGTATGTGTGCGGGAGGGGGATACGGTGGCGCGGCTCGGAGGGGACGAGTTTGTCGTCATGCTGGAAGATCTGAGCGGTGATCTGGCCGATGCGGCTGCCCATGTCGAGCGGGTGGGCGAGAAAATCCTGGCCGCTCTCAATCAATCCTATTTGCTCGCTGACCTTGATTACCATAGCACTCCGAGTATCGGGGCGACCATTTTCTGCGGCCATGCGACGACGATCGATGATCTCCTGAAACAGGCCGATCTGGCGATGTACCAGTCGAAGGCGGCGGGGCGCAATGCCCTGCGCTTTTTCCGGCCGGACATGCAGGCCACGGTTGCCGCCCGTTCGGCGCTCGAAGCCGATTTGCGCAAGGGGCTGCGGGATGGGGAATTCTTTCTCGTTTACCAGCCGCAAGTGCTGGCTGAGGACCGTTTAAGCGGAGTTGAAGCCCTGGTGCGCTGGCGGCATCCCGAATACGGACTGGTGCAGCCCAATGCGTTCATCCCCCTGGCCGAGGAAACCGGGTTGATTCTGTCGCTGGGGCAATGGGTCCTGGAAACCGCTTGCCAACAGCTGCTTGCCTGGTCCGGAAAGCCCGCCACCGCTCATCTGACCATTGCGATCAATGTCAGCGCACGCCAGTTCAATGCCGCCGGATTTGTCGATCAGGTGGTGGCAACCCTCAATGCAACCGGTGCCGACCCGCAGCGCTTGAAGATGGAGTTGACGGAAAGCCTGTTCCTGACCAATGTCAATGAGACCATCGCCAAGATGCATACCCTGAGAGACCTCGGGGTACGTTTTTCCCTCGATGATTTCGGGACCGGCTATTCCTCCCTCGCCTACCTGAAGCGCCTTCCCCTGGACCAGTTGAAAATTGACCAGTCCTTCATCCGCGATGTGCTGACCGATACCAATGATGCCTCCATTGCGCGCACCATTGTTGCGCTGGGACAGAATCTGGGCCTCGGAATCATTGCCGAAGGGGTGGAAACCCAGGGGCAGAGAGAGTTTCTGGCCGGCAACGGCTGTTCGGCCTATCAGGGGTATTTGTTCAGCAAACCGCTTTCTATCGAGGAACTGGAGCGGCAACTGGGCCTGAGCTAGGCGGCGGCGTCGGGCGGGGTTTTCCGCCAGGCAGCAATCAAGCCTTGTCCTGCGAAGCGTCCGGGGTAAGGGTTTCCGGGTCGCACACTGTTCAGGTTTGCTGCCCGTAACCAGCGAATTTTTCCAGCACCTCGGCCATTTCCTCTTCGTTGAGCAGCACCGGTTCTCCCAGTTGGCAGGCCCGCCAGTACTGTTCGCAGAGTTCTTCGAGTTCAATGCCGAGCGCCAGGGCCTGGGAAGCATCCCGGCCAAAGAGCAGCATCCCGTGATTGGCCAGCAGGCAGGCCGAGCGGGCATGCAGCGCAGCCAGAGCATGGTCGGACAGGGCCTGGGTGCCGAAGGTGGCGTAACGGGCGCAACGGATGGTGCTGCCTCCGAAGCGGGCGATCATGTAGTGGAAAGGGGGAATCTCCCGGCGCAAGCAGGCCAGACTGACGGCAAAGGGCGAGTGGGCGTGCAGCACGGCGCCGGCTTGCGGACGGGCGGCGTAAATATCCCGGTGAAACCGCCATTCCGAAGAAGGTTTGCGTCGCCCTTCCCAGGAGCCATCGAGGCGCATGAGGGGGATGTCGTCGGTGGTCAGGCGGTCATAGGCCATGCCGGTCGGGGTGATGAGAAATCCTTCTGCCACCCGCAGGCTGAAGTTGCCGGCGGTACCCCGGTTGAGGTTGTGGTCAGCCATGGCCCGGGCGCTGTCGATGAGGGTCTGCCGGGGATCGGTCATGGCATTTCTTCCGGATAAAGTTCGAGCAGCCCTTGCCGGCTGGCCGGGCAACTGCCGCGCTCGGTGATGATGGCGGTCACCAGGCGGGCAGGCGTCACATCAAAGGCCGGGTTGCATACCGCCTCCTTCTCCGGCAACTGGTGCAGAACGGAGGGAACACCCCGGCCATCGAGGCCGTGTACCAGCCGGAACTCATCGCCATGCCGCTCCTCGATGGGAATGGCTGAGCCGTCCGGGCAGGCAAAGTCCAGGGTTGATCGGGGTGCTGCAACGTAAAAAGGAATCGCCTTGTCGGCGCAGGCCAGGCCCTTAAGGTAAGTGCCCACTTTGTTGGCAACGTCGCCATTGGCTGCAATCCGGTCGGCGCCGACGATGACGGCATCGACTTCACCCCGTGCCATGAGAACGCCCGCAGCGTTGTCGGCAAGGAGGGTGTGGGGCACCCCGTGCTGGGCCAGTTCCCAGGCAGTGAGCAGACCCTGGTTGCGGGGGCGGGTTTCGGAAACCCAGACATGGACATCCAGCCCGGCATCAAAGGCAGCGTAGACCGGCGACAGGGC